>JACPOW010000027.1 GCA_016191335.1 Elusimicrobiota bacterium
CGGCGGTCTTCGTCTCGTCGATGAGGTTGGTCAGCCCGTCCACCTCGCCCAGGCGGTACAGGCTCGCGGCGGCGGCGATGCGCACGTCGGGGTTGGGGTCGGCCAGCGCGCGCTTGAGGAACGGGATGGCCGCGCGGTTGCGCAGGTCCCCCCACGCGGCGGCGACGACGGCGCGCACCTCGGGGTCGGGGTCCGTCCCCGACGAGGACAGCAGCGCGACGGCCTCCCGCCCCAGCTCCGCGCGCGCGGCGGCGGTGGATTTCACGACGGCGGTCTTGGCCGCCTGGGCGGGAATGGCGAGGAACGCCGGGCCGGCGGCGAGGAGCAGCATGCCCCAGGATGTTATCAGGGAAGAGTTACGGTAATATTTCAACGCGAGGGGCTGAATGCGGTCCGTGGGCCTAAATCTGGTGCGCCCGCCAGGAATCGAACCCGGATCACTTGGTTCGAAGCCAAGTACTCTATCCGTTGAGCTACAGGCGCGCTTCCCTAAGTTTAGGACATTCCCGCCCCCCCTGCCAGGGGTGTAGTACACTCTCGAAGACGCGATGTCGACCATACTCGTGACGGGCGCGACGGGCTACGTGGGCGGGCGGCTGGTGCCGCGCCTGCTGGGGCCCGGGCGCGCGGTCCGCGTCCTGGTGCGCGACCCCGGGCGCGTCGTCGGGCGCCCCTGGGCCGCGAGCGTCGAGATCGCGCGCGGGGACCTGGGCACGGGAGAGGGCCTCGAGGCCGCCCTGCGCGGGGTCGATACCGCCTATTACCTCGTCCATTCGATGCACGGCCGGGGTGATTTCGTCGAGCTCGACCGCGAGGCCGCCCGGCGCTTCGGCGCCGCCGCCCGCGCGGCCGGCGTGAAGAAGGTCATCTACCTCGGGGGCCTGCTCCCGGAGGACACGGCCTCGGAGCACCTGGCCAGCCGCGCCGAGGTCGGCTCGATCCTGGCCGAGGCCGTGCCGACGACGGAGCTGCGCGCGGGGCCCATCGTGGGCTCCGGCTCGGCGTCCTTCGAGATGGTGCGCTACCTCACGGAGCGCCTCCCCCTCATGCTGACGCCCGCCTGGATCGACCACGAGGTGCAGCCCATCGCCATCCGCGACGTGCTCTCCTACCTGACCTTGGCGGCAGACCTCCTCCCGCTCGGCGTCGTGGACATCGGCGCCGACCGGCTCACCTTCCGCCGCATGGTGGAGGCCTACGCCGAGCTGCGCGGCCTGCGCCGCGTCATCTGGACCGTCCCCGCCTTGATGCCCCGTCTGGCCGCGCGCTGGATCGGGGCGCTCACGCCGATCCCCAACGCGCTCGCCGTGCCGATCGTCCAGGGGATGATGCAGGACCTGGTCGCCGACACGCGCCGCGCGCGGGAGGCCTTCCCGGGCGTGGTCCCCCTGGATTACCGCACGGCGGTCTCTTTGGCGCTCGTGCGGGTGGAGAAGGGCGAGGTGGAGACGCGCTGGAGCGGCGCCCTCGGCCACGGGCCCACCGCGGAGCTCGAGGACAGCGAGGGCCTCGCGCGCGAGACGCGCTCGCGCCTGGTCGCGGCGCCGCCGGAGGCCGTCTTCCGGGCCTTCAGCGGGGTGGGCGGCGAGCGCGGCTGGCCCGCGTGGGAATGGGCGTGGATCCTGCGCGGGGCCCTCGACCGCCTGGCCGGGGGCCCCGGTCTGCGCCGCGGGCGGCGCCATCCCGATGAGATCCTCCCCGGCGAGGCCCTGGACTTCTGGCGCGTCGAGGCGGCCGTGCCCCCCCGCCTGCTGCGCCTGCGGGCCGAGATGCGCCTGCCGGGGCGCGCCTGGCTGCAGTGGGAGGCCTTCCCGGAGGAGGGCGGCACGCGCCTGGTGCAGACGGCGCTGTTCGCTCCCGACGGCCTGCTCGGCACGGCCTACTGGTACGGGCTGTACCCGTTCCACCAGTTCATCTTCTCCGCCATGGTCGACGCGCTGGCCCGCCGCGCCGAATCCGCTCAGTTGTAGCCGAACAGCATCGAGTAGATGATCAGGATCACGAGCGTGATCCCGACGCACAGGCAGGTCAGCCCGAAGACGTGCAGCAGCTTCATGCGCCGCTTGGACACCGGCGTCGTCATCCGCTTCTCGAGCTCTCCCGAGGCCTTGAGCTCCTCGTACTCCCGCGGGCGGTCGTGCTTGAGCTCCGACAGCGAGGTGTAGCCCGTGAAGATGACCGGGTCCATAGGGAAGGCGTCCGGCCTCAGGTGCGTGTTGAAGAAGTGGATCGTGAAGATGAAGCCCGCCGCGAGCAGGGCCTCGTCGCTGTGGATGATCGTCGCCACGTTGATGACCCAGCCCGGCAGGACCTTGGTGAAGACCGCGGGGAACCAGAGGACCAGGCCGGTCGAGCCGATGATGGCCACGCCCCAGAACACCGCGAAGTAGTCGAACTTCTCCCAGTAGGTCCAGCGGCCGTACCGCGGGCGCGGGCCCTGGCCGACGAACCACTTCATCGTCGCGACGAACTCCCAGAGGTCGTCGAGGGAGGGCACCAGCGAGGCGGGGCTGAAGATCATCCCCATGATGGTGAGGCCCTTCTCCTGCTTGTACCGGAGGAGGCTGTAGACGTGCGTGGCGAAGTAGCCGAAGGTGATCACCGCGCAGAAGCGGTGGATCGAGCCCGCGGCGGAGACGCCGCCGACGAGGTCCGCCAGGAAGGCGGCCCAGCGCATGTTCGCGAACTTGACCATCATGCCCGTGATGGCCAGGCCGAAGAAGCTGATGATGACGGACAGGTGCAGCAGGCGCTCGCGCAGCTCGAAGCGCACGAACTGCCTCGGCTCCTCCTGGACGCCCTCGGCGCGCTTCTCCTTGAGGCGCTTGAAGGACTGCGGCAGCCAGAGCAAGGTGTGCAGGCCGAAGAAGGCGAACGTGCCGATCAGCAGCAAGGTCATGCCCCAGAAGGTGAAGAACAGGATCGGGTACTTGAAGCGGTTATGGTGGGTGGCGTGCGTCAGGTAGCCCGTGAACTGGCGGTTGGCGCCGGGGTGGCACTTGGCGCACGTCGAGATCACGTTGTCGCGGCCCAGGCGCGAGGTCGGGTCGCTGGGCTTGAGGATGTCGTGCGCGCCGTGGCAGTCGGAGCACTTGGCGGACTTCTGCGAGCCGAGCTGGAACGCCTTGCCGTGATAGGTCAGGAAGTAGGTCTCGGAGACGTCCTTGTGGCAGGAGCCGCACTGGAACAGGACCTCGTGCCGGAACTTGTCCTTCTCGACGCGGGCAATCTTGTGGGCCGAGTGGCAGTCCGCGCAGACCGGGAGCTTCTCGCCGGTCTTGGTCACGAAGGGGCTGTGGACGGACTTCGCGAACTTCTCGTAGATGCCCTTGTGGCACTTGGCGCAGGTCAAGGACAGGTTCGACTTGTTGACCGAGGAGCGCGCGTCCGAGGCGGGCAGCTCGCGGTGGGAGGTGTGGCAGTCCACGCAGACCGCGGCGGAGACGAGGCCGGACTCCATCACGCCCTTGCCGTGGGTGCTCTTCATGTAGCTGCCCACGATGTCGGTCTGGATTCCTTTATAGCGCTTGGCCGCCTGCTCGCCGTCGCGATGGCACTTGGCGCAGAGCACCGGGATGTTGCGCCGCGCGATCGGGGAGCGGTCGTCGCTGCGGGGCATGACGTTGTGCGTGCCGTGGCAGTCGGTGCAGTAAGGGGCCTCGGGGTCCTTCTTGGCGAAGAACTGGCCGTGGATGCTCTCGGCGTACTCGGTCGAGCGCTCGGCGTGGCAGGCGGAGCAGTCCACGCGCTTGGCGGTGTCGCAGGGCCTCTTGTGCTTCGGGTTGACGTCGGAGTGGCACTTCACGCAGGAGATCTTGCCGTGGACTGAGGAGGCGAACACGCCCATCTTGACCGGCTTCGGGCCGCTCTGATGGCACTTCATGCACTCCTGGTTGGCCATGCCGATGACCAGGGCGTCCTTGTTGACGCTGTGGGGCGCGTGGCAGTCGGTGCAGGCGGGGATGGCGCCGGGCTTGCTCTCCCACAGCTCGCCGCGGATGATCTTCTTGTGCACGGTCTCGATCGAGGCGTGGCAGCGCGAGCAGGTCGCGGCCACGCTGCCCATGCTGATGCTGGACTTGGGGTCGGTGTGAGGGAGGATGTCGTGGGAGTTGTGGCAGTCGCTGCAGGTCGCCGTGACGAGAAGGCCCTTCTTGAACAGGCCCTCGCCGTGGATCGACTCCTTGTAGTTCTCGAGGATGTTCTTCTGGGGGATGTTGTAGCTCAGCGCGACGGGCGCTCCCTCGCGGTGGCAGGTGCCGCAGAGGGCCGGTATGTTCATCTTGAACGTCGAGGCCTTCGGGTCCGTGCTGCGGCGGATGTCGTGCTTGCCGTGGCACGAGTGGCACTTCGGGGCGTACTTCTCCCCGCGCTTGAGCGCCTGCCCGTGGATGCCGGCGGCGAACTTCGCCGCGGGAGCCTCGTGGCACTTCGCGCAGCGGACTTCCTTAAGACCCTCGGGGTGCGGCGGGTTCTCGGCGTCGTCGTGGCAGCCCGTGCACCCCATGGACGCGTGGACGGACTTGGAGAAGACGGGCTCGTCGACGAAAAGAGAGACCTTGGCGCCCTTGCGCTCCACGGACATGTCCTTGTCGCTGTGGCAGCCGAGACACTCCTCGGCCGTCGTCGCGTTCGCCGCGCCGGCGGCGAGCATCAGGACGAGGAGGGCGTTCCTCATGGATGGCATCCGGCGCAGACCTGCTCGATGCCTTTCTTCAAGGGCGCCTTGCGGTGGGCGCCAAGCTCGTGGCACTTCGCGCAGCCCATCAGGTCGGCGTGCATCGAGTGCGGCATGACCTTGCCCTTGTGCTTGACCGTCTCCGCCGGCACCTTCACGCCCGCCTTCTGGTGGCAGAGGACGGCGCAATACGAGCCGGAGATCAGCGGGTGCTCGGAGAGGTCGGCGACCTTCCCCCCCGCCTGGGCCGCGGCGGCGTCGAGGTCCGCGTCGACGCGCCGGAGCGCGACCGACGCGAGGTAGACGTTGTGCTCGGCGCGCTTCTTGCCGATGAAGCCGAGGACCTTCTGCGCCTGGGCGAGCGTCGCCTTGGGCTTCGCGCGCCCGGCCTCGGGCATCGCGTCGATGGCCTTGGCCGTCTCCGCGGCCTTGGCGGCGAGCGCGGCCTCGGTCTTGAGCACCTCGCTGCGCACCGAGCCCCACATCCCCTCGAACTTCGGGCCGTGGCAGCGCACGCAGGCCTGGTCGCCGGCGACGAAGTTGACCTCGGAGCGGCCGTCGGCGCTCTTCTGCCCGGCCTCCTTCTGATAATGGCAGCCGGAGCAGTCCACCCGGGCCAGGAACATCGGGCTCGGGATCTCAGGCAGGCCGAGGGCCTTGACCCGTCCGGAGTAGAAGTCGATCTCACCCGCGTGCTTGTCCTTGTGGCACAGCCCGCATTCGAAGGTCGGGGTCGGCTGGTGGTTGGAGATGTCCTGAGGCACGCGCATCGCCGCCGCCTGGACCGCCGGAGCCGGCACGGACTCGCCCTTGATCGACGGCAGGCGCCCGCCGGTGTCGGCGAAGCCGTGGCGGATCTCCTGGTGGCAGTGGATGCAGGCGATGTTCTTGGCCGTGACGTGCTTCTCATGGAGCTCGGCCACGTTGTCGTACACCTTGAGCGTCTCCGGCGTGTTGTGGCAGGTCACGCAGCGGTCCCTGGGAGCGGCGCCCTCGCCGCGGACCACGTCGCGGTGGCAGCTCTGGCAGGTGACGCCGCGGTTGACGAACTCGGAGTGGCGGTAGGTGGCTCCCCCGACGTTGAACGCCTTCTTCGGCACCTGGTGGCAGCCGGTGCAGCCGGCGATCGGCTTGAGGTCACGGCCCGTGCCCTGGCCCTTGAAGTGGCACAGGTAGCAGGCGTCGTAGGTGACCTCGATGTGGCTGCCGACCATGACCTGCGAGTGGCAGGACACGCAGCGCAGCTGGCGGCCGCGGCGCTTCTCGGTCAGGTGGGGCCGGTGGTCGAAATGGATGCCGGTCTTGGCGACGACGCGGCCCTCGAGCAGACGCGTCGAGTGGCAGCCGGAGCGCAGGCAGGACGCGTCCTCGACCTCGGCGAAGGGCTTCGAGGAGTAGGTGCGGGTGACGTACTTGGCGACCTGGGACATCGCCTGGAACTTCTTCCAAAGGAGGGTCTGCTTGTCGGCCGGCGGGTAATGGCATTCGACGCAGGCGACCTTGTTGTGCTTCGAGTCCTTCCACGCCTTGTAGTACGGGGCCATGATGTGGCAGGAGTTGCAGAACGTCGGGCTCTCTGAGTACTTGACCGAGCCGACGGTGGCGGCGAGGAAGATCACGACGAGACCGGCCGCCAGCATGGGAACGGTGATGGTCCAGCGTCCGATCTTGAAGGATTTCATGTTATCGATGTCCCTTTTCTTCGTGATGTTCTTCGTCGTTGTCGTCGTGGAGATAGGTCTCGCCGGTCAGCCAGGCCCAGTTCAGCGGATAGACGTCCGGGTCGAACAGGACCCAGTAGCCGTGCCAGATCAGGATCGCGAGGCAGGCGAGGACCGCCTCGAGGTAGTGCACCACGCGGGAGACCTCGATGGCCCACAGCGGGAGATAGGCCATCGCCATGTTGTGCAGGAGGAGCAGCCCGCCCGTCGCGGTCATGACGAACGAGCCCCAGACCAGCGCGAAGTACTCGAATTTCTCGATGTAGGAGAACTGGGCGAGGACGGGCTTCTTGTTCGACAGGCCGGCGTTGTAGAGGAATACCTTGACCGGGTCGGACAGGTCGCGCATGGCGGGCAGCATCGCCGCCAGGCGCTTGCGCCCGGGGGCGGTGGCGAGATAGGCCAGGTGGCGGCCGCCGATGACGAGGAACAGGGCCGCCGCGGAGCGGTGCGCGTAGCGGCGCGCCGTCTCTCCCCCGACCATAGAGAAGGGCCAAGCCCACCAGGCGTCGGGGAAGTGCAGCGCGAGGCCGCTGTAGGCCAGCAGGAGGAAAGAGACCGCGTTGAGGGCGTGCTGCCAGCGCTCGTTGACCGACAGCGGGACCTCGTCCTCCCGGTGGCGGCGGGCGCGCGGCAGGCGCATCTTCCGCCACAGGTCGAGGAGGTTGTGCAGGATCATCCCGATGACGGTCAGCGGGATGGTGATGCGGTAGAACAGGGCGGCCCAGCCGGCCAGGTCGCTGCCTCCCCCCGCGTCGGACAGGCCCTGATGGATCCTCGTCCCGCCCGCCCAGCGGCTGCCGGCGCCCGGGTGGCACTGGCCGCAGGTCCGCGTGAGGTTGCTCGGATTGGTCCGCGAGGTGGTGACGGTCGAGGGCTGGACGTCGTGCCAGCCGTGGCAGGAGGCGCAGTCGGCGACCTTGGCGTCGCCGGACTTCCCGGCCATGCCGTGGAACGAGGTCAGGAAGCTGTCGACGCGGTCGGCGGGAACGCCCCGGCCGATGACGCGGGCCGACTGATGGCACTCGACGCACGCCTCGGAGCGCGCGCCGCGCGCCACGCGGCTTCCCGCCGTGCCGGAGCCGCGGATGTCGTGCTCGCCATGGCATTCGACGCAGGTCGGAGCCGCGCGCACGCCTCGCGCCGCGGCCTGGCCGTGGGTGCTCGCGGAGAATTTCTTCGCCTCGACGCCGTGGCACTGGCCGCACGTCTTGACGATGCGCCCGGCGGCGATGCTCGACCGCGGGTCGTTCGGCGGACGGATGTCGTGGGAGCCGTGGCAGCTGGCGCAATTGGCGGCGTGCTCTCCGTTCTGCGCCGCCTTGGCGTGGGTCGAGTTCATGTACGCCTTGTACATGTCGTTGGTGCTCAGCCCGTGGCGGCGGGAGAGGTCCGGGTCGCTGTGGCACTTCGCGCAGGTCTGGGGCAGGCGCAGCGGGGAGACGCTCGATAGCGGGTCGGCGACCTTGCGGATGTCGTGGCCGTCCCCGTGGCAGGACAGGCAGATCGCCGCGTCGGGGTCGCCGTGGCCGCTCGCCTTCCCGTGGACGCTGCCTTTGTACTCGCTGACCTGCTTCTTGTGGCATTGCGCGCACAGCGAGAGGCCGAGCTTCGCCGGGCTCTGGGTGGCGTGGCTGCCGTGGCACGAGGTGCACGCGTTGGATGTCCCGTTCTTGCGCGCCGCGAAGACCGCGGCGTGCACGCCGGAGGAGATCGAATTCTTCGCGCCGGCGTGGCAGGTCGCGCAGTCGACCTTCGAGATCTTCTCCGGGTGAGGGTACTCCTTGATGTCGGAGTGGCAGCCGACGCAGGCCGAGCGCGCGTGGCGCGAGGCGGCGAAGGATTTCGCGTCCACGACGGGGGCGCCGGAATCCGCGCTGCCGTGGCAGGCGAGGCAGCTCTCCGCGTCGGGCTCCGCCGCGGCCGGGACGCACGCGAGAAGGGCCGTCAGGACTGTCACAAATCTCATATGTCGCGGCAGCATCGCGTACATCGTTTAAGCAACGAACATGCCAAGCCGCGTCGCCTCGCCGAATCGGGTAGGAGGCAGGTAGGATCGTCCTACCCGCCCCCTCCCACACCACCGGACGTGCGCGTGACGCATCCGGCGGTTCGGATAGCGGCCTTCATGAGGCGGCCAGGCGCACTACGCCCAGCGCCTTCAGGTGTGAG
>JACPOW010000028.1 GCA_016191335.1 Elusimicrobiota bacterium
ATTTATGAGGTCGCCATGACCCCAGGCTGACGGGCCATCGAAAGTAGGCCGGGACCGGCGCGCCTCCACTGAGGCGCCGCCACGACGAGGATTCACACCCCGGCCCCAGCCGCGCTCAAAATCTACTTTCGATTTTTCTGCGTCTTAAAAAGCCCACTTGACGCCGGGGGGGACCCGATGTATACTCGGCGAGCCGGCGATAAAAGTCGGCTCACCGAGACTTAATTTGAGAGGGCTCAACATCATGGCTAGAGATAACGACGGGCTTGGCGGGGCTTTGCTGTTCGTGACCGGCGCCGCGGTCGGCGCCGCTTTGGGAGTGCTGTTCGCGCCGCGCTCGGGCAACGAGACCCGGGAGCAGCTCGCGGACTGGCTCAAGGAGCGCCGCGAGAAGGGCGCGGACCTTCTGCACACCGTGAAGGACGAGTCCCTCGCGAAGAAGGAGGCCATCGTCGCCGCCGCCAAGGCCGCGAAGCAGGCCTACGTCGACACCAACTCCAAGCACCACGAGCACGCCTAGAACCGGCGCGTTCGGATAAGTCGAGGGCTCCCCGCGAGGGGGGCCCTCGTTATTTCGGGCGCGCCTTGCGCACGACGCCCGCCTTCTCGACGAAGCGCAGGTAGGGCAGGCCGCCGACGGCGGTGCCCGCGTCGATGACGAGCGTCTCGCCCGCCGCGTAGGTGGTCTGAGGGGCCACGAGGAAGAGCACGGCGTTGGCGACGTCGGCCTCGGTCCAGAACTTCCGGTTGGGGACGCCCTCGAGCAGGGCCTCGCGCATCCAGGGCTCCGGCCACAGGCGCTCGCGCGACTGCTCCGTGTCGATGAGCCCGGGGCAGACCGCGTTGACGCGCACGCCGCGGCCGATCCACTCGACGCCGAGGGTCTTCGTCATCGCCTGCACGCCGGCCTTGGCCGCCGCGGAGGGGAGGAAGCCCGGCGCGCCGGTCCACGCGTAGGTCGCGAGCAGGCTCACGATCGCGCCCTCGCCGCGCGGCAGCATGCGCCGGCCCGCCTCGATGGCGCAGTTGAAGCTGCCGTGCAGGACTATGTCGACGACCTTGCGGAAGCGCACCGAGGTCAGCATCTCGCTCGGGCGCACGAAGTTGGCGGCCGCGCCGTTGACCAGGATGGACACGGGGCCGAGCTCGGCCTCGACCTTGTCGAACAGGGCGGCGACGGCCTTGGCGTCGGAGACGTCGGTGGAGACCCCGATGGCCCGGCGGCCCGTCGCCTTGCGGATCTCGGCGGCCGCGGCCTCCAGGCGCTCCCCGTCGCGCGCGGCGAGGGCCACGTCGGCGCCGTGCTCGGCGAAGGCCAGCGCGATCGCCTTGCCGATGCCCGTGCCGCCTCCGGTCACGACCGCGATCTTCCCTTTGAGCAGGCTCTTCTCGTACATCAGTCCTCCCAGCGGGGGCGGCGCTTGTCGCGCATCGCCGCCATGCCCTCGCGGGCCTCGACCCCGGCGATCAGGACGCCGAACTCGGCCATCGAGCGCGACCACAGCGCCTCGTCGAGGAACGGGGCGTTGAGGCCCTTCTTGAGCGAGGCGAAGGCCGCGGGGGCGGACTTCGCCAGGCGCTTGGCCAGCGCGAGCGCGCGCTCCGAGACCTCGGCCTCGGGCACGACCTCGTCGACGAGGCCGGCGGCGAGGGCCTCGGCCGCGCGAAGGGTCTTGCCGCGCAGGACCATCTCCTTGACCACGCGCTGGTCGTTCGACAGCGCGGACAGCCGCGTCACGAGCGCGGGCGTCGGCGTGAGCCCGAGGCGGATCTCGGAGAGCGCGACCTTCCCGGACTCCTCCGCCATCACGCGCCAGTCGCAGCCCATCGCCACGATCAAGCCGCCGAGGATGGCGGCCCCGCTCAGCGCGCCGACCACCGGCTTCGGGGCGAGGAGCAGGGCCCGGTAGCAGCCGAGCAGGGCCTCGAAGTCCCGCGGGCGCTGGTCCTCGGGCAGGGCCATGATCTCGGAGAGGTCGAGGCCGCTCGAGAAGTACTTCGGCAGGCCGGAGCCGAGCACCAGGGCCCGGACCTTCGGGTCCCCGGCCGCGGCCGAGATCCCGGCGCGCAGCTCGGCCAGCACGGACAGGCCCAAGGTGTTGCCCGGCGGCCGGGTCAGGGAGAGGACGCGGACGGAGCCCTCGTCGCGCGCGGCGAGCGTCACTTCCCGTGCCTCGTGATCTTCATCGTCTTCAGCAGCCGGTTGAAGGCGCTCAGATAGAGGTCGTACGACTCCACGGGCGCGCTGTAGACGACGGCGTAATAGGCGTCGGCCGGAAGGGGGACGTAGGCGGTCTTCGACTCGCCCGAGACGAAGGTGACGCGCGCCTTGACCCCGGCCACCGGCACCAGGCCGCCGTCCTTGGCGCCCGCCCACTCCTTGTCCTTGGCGGCCGCCGCCTCGATGTCGATGAAGGTCGGCTGGGACGGCTCCACCTTCGTGATCGTGATCGTCACCGGCTTGCCCGGAGAGCCGTCGTCGAGGGTGAAGGACAGAGTGGGCACGTCCTCCTTCCAGCCGTCGCGCGGCTGGAGCATGCGGGGATACTCGAAGGACAGCTCCGCGGGCACGGTGTAGCGGCGGTAAGCGTCCTCGCTGATCGTCCGGATGCGGGAGGACTGCGCCACGCACTGGAAGGGGTTGAGGGGGTTGTTCGTACGGACCTTGCGCTTGCCGGCGGGGCAGCCGCGCGTGAGCGGGTCGTCGTCGACCTGCCCCGCCTCGAGCGCGGGGGCCTCCTCGTCGTTCTTGATCGGCGCGAGGTCCGGGTCCGTCTCGCCGGCGAGCAGGCGCACGCAGCGGTACTGCTGCAGGCCGTCGGTGGAGACCGCCGCGCGCGTGCCGCGCGGGCACTTCGGCCGGACCTTGAAGCCCTTGGGGCCGGAGACCGCGTCGAAGCCCTTCTTGACGTCCTCCTTCACGCACTCGAAGGGCTGATAGGGGTTGTTCGTCAAAGTCCGGTGCGTGCCCTTCGGGCACTCGGAGGGCGTCTCCGCGGCGCGCGCCGCCGGGGCGAGGAGCAGGGCCAGCAGGAGCGCCTTCACGCCGTCCTCTCCTTCGCCAGCCCCTGCAGATGGGCGGCGAGGTCGGGGTTGTTCTGCAGGATGTAGCCCATGTCCTCGAACATCAGGCGGAAGGCCCGCGTCGGGACGATCGCCCGCGCCGACGCGGTGCGCGTGCCGTCGCGGAGCAACGCCACCTCGCCGAGCAAGGCCTCCTCCCCGAGCGTCGCCACCTCCGCGCCCGCCGAGCCCATGCTGATCGTCACCGAGACCGACCCGGCGAGGAGGACGAACAGGTCGCGCCCGCTCTCGCCCTGCTCGATGACGAACTCGTCCGGGGCGTAGGCGCAGACGCCGCTGCGGGGGAAGATCTTGGCGCACAGCTCGCCGGTGAACTCGGGGAAGAAGGTCTCCAGCCGCAGCACCCGGGCGACGACCGCGGCCTCGGGATCGCTCGGGACGGCCCGGGCGGGGTTGGCGGACGCCATCCTCAGCGGTTGAGGAGGTCGGGGTTGCGCATGTGCTCGAGGGCGACCTCCTTGGTGATCATCTTCTTCGAATAGAGGTTCTTGATGAACGAGTCCTTGGAGACCATGCCGACCTGGGAGCCGGCCTGGATCGCGTCGTTGATCGCCTCGAGCTTGTTCTCGCGGATGAGCTGGCGCACGGCGGAGGTCGCGATCAGGATCTCGCAGGCGAGCACGAGCCCCTTGCCGTCGGCGCGGGGGAGGAGCTCCTGGGAGATCACGGCCTCGAGCGTCATCGCCAGCTGCTCCCGGAGGCTGTCCTGGTCGGCGTTCGGGACCGCGCTCAGGATGCGCTGCGCGGTCTTCGAGGCGTCGCGCGTGTGCAAGGTGGTCACGACGAGGTGGCCGGTCTCGGCGGCGAGCAGGGCGGCGCGGATGGACTCCGCGTCGCGCATCTCGCCGACGCAGATGATGTCGGGGTCCTGGCGCAGCGAGTCGAGGATGCCGATGTCGAAGGTCGGGGTGTCGACCCCGACCTCGCGCTGGACGAAGATCGAGCGGCAGGGCTTGAACAGGCTCTCGATCGGGTCCTCGATGGTGATGACCTTGCCGGGCTTGCCGGTCTGGTTGATCCACTCGAGCATCGCGGCCATCGTCGTGCTCTTCCCGGAGCCCGTCGAGCCGGTGACGAAGATGATGCCGGACTTCTTGTGCGCGAGGTTGCCGACGATGGGGGGCAGGCCCAGCGAGGAGAGCGGATAGGTCTTCGTCGGGATGACGCGGATCGTGGCGCCCGCGGTGCCCGTCGCCATGTACAGGTTGAAGCGGAAGCGGCCGGTGTCGGCGATCGTGTGCGAGAAATTGACGCGGAGCTCTCGCTTGAAGGTGTCGCGATGGAAGTCCTGGAGATAGGGGTCCAGGATCTTCATGATCGACTCGGAGGTCATGGCCGGATACGGCAGCGCGCCGATCTCGCCGGCGATGCGGGCGATCGGAGGGATGCTGTGGATCAGGTGGAGATCGGAGCCGCCGCGCGACACCACGTCCGCGAGCAAGGTCGGGAGATCGATCGTGTCAGCCATACCGGGGGAGGATATAAGGATAGCGGCCATCCGTCAAGCCCATGACGGTTAATTGACGGTAAAGGCGAATGCGAAAGCGCGGCGCGCTTTGCTATACTGTCCCTCGATCCGGGTTAGCTCAATGGTGGAGCAGGCCGCTGTTAACGGCAAGGTTCTAGGTTCGAGTCCTAGACCCGGAGCCATTCTTGTCCATAGAAAGAACCGGTGAGTTCAGGAGGCCGCCCGACGCTGGGCGGCCTTCGCTTTTTATCATGAACGGCGCGATGAACTCAACGAAGCCCTCGCGGCTCCGGTCCACCTCGACGCGCTTAAGCCAGGTCCGCAGCCACGCCTTGCGCTCCATGAGCGTGCCGCCCTCCAGGAGCCGCCGCAAGTCCTCGGTCTGACGCCGGACCTCGCCGGGCGTCAGGCGCGCGGGCGCGGCCTCCTGGGCTTCCACGGCGCCCTTGCGGTCCTCCGCGGCCTCGATCTGCGCGCGCAGGGCCTTGATGCGCGGCCCCACGTCGGCCAGTTCCACATGGCCAGTCTCCAACGCCTCGTAGAGACGGTCCAAGCGCGCCTGTAGGCCTTTGACCTGCGCCTCGACCTCCGCGACCTTGCTCCGCGCGGAGCGCCGCGCCTTGTCCTTCTCCTCGTTGACGAAGCCGGCCAGCTCGGAGAGGTTCTTTTCCGTCAGAACCTCGTCGCGCAAAGTGTCCATCACCTGCTCTTCAAGCATGGCGCGGCTGATGAGCCCGCCGTCGCACGCCGCCCGGCCGCGCTTGAGGTAGCTCTGACAGCCGTAGTAGAAGAAGCGCCCGCCCTTTGCCGTCGTGCCGAGCATCTTGGCTCCGCAGGAGCCGCAATAGGCCACGCCGCTGAGGAGGTAGTCGCTGGCGACCTGCCGCGGATGCGTCATCATGGGACTGCGCGCGGCGAGGAGGGCACGGGCCCGCGCGAAGTCCGCGGGCGCGACCAGCGCCGGGTGCGCGCCCTCGACGCGGACCACCTTCGACGGCTTGCCGCCGCTGGGCTTGAACCAACGGTAGCCGTTGAAGATCATGGCGCCGGTGTAGGCCTCGTTCGTGAGCAAGTAGTAGACGCCGGTGTTGGTCCAAGGACGGCCGGAGCGCGTGAGACATTTTTCCGCGTTCAGCTTCTTGGCGATCTCCTTGACGCCCATCCCGCCGAGACACAGCTTGAAGATACGCTTGGCGACGGGCGAATGGGCCGGGTCCACTTCGAGCTTGGACTTCTCCTGCTCGCCCACTCTCACCTTGACGCGCCGGTAGCCGTAGGGCGCCATGCCTCCGTTCAGGAAGCCGCGCGAGGCGTTCTCGTTCAAGCCGCGGATCGTGTCGGTGGAGAGGTTCGCCGAGTAGAACTCGTCTACGACCTCGATCATGCCTTCGAGCATCCGTCCCGACGGCGAGTCGTCGATTGGCTCGTTGATCGAGACGACCTGGACGCCGTGCTTGCGGAGCATGGCCTTGTATAGGATCGAGTCCTCCCTGTTCCGCGCGAAGCGCGACAGTTTCCAGACCAGGATTACCGTGAAGGAGGGGGCCTTCTGCTTGGCGAACCCCATCATCCGCTGGAACTCCGGGCGGTCCGCGGTTCGGGCGCTTTCGGCCTCGTCCACGAACTGCTCGACCACGCGCCAACCCTGTTTGTCCGCGTACAGACGAAGGGCCTTGAGCTGGGCCGGGATGGACAGATCCTTCTCGGCCTGACGCTCGGAGGAGACGCGCGCGTAGAGCGCCGCCTTGACCTCTCGAATTTCCGTCTTCTCCTTCCCGTTCATGCCTGCCTCCCCGTCCCGTTCGCTACGGGAGCTATAGTGTGACCCGTCGCCGCCTCCGCCGCAAGCCTCTCCGCCAATATTTGTCGCGCGATGAATCTCGCCAACATACGCAGAGCCTCCTGCTCCCGTTCCTTCTCCGTGTACTCGATATTCACGATCAATGGGCGTTCTATACCTGCCTCCCCGCGGCTTGGATTTGCTGGCGCGCGTCCGGCTCGTTCGCTGAGGGGCTGGACGCCGGCCGGACGATCTGGAGCGTCGCGTTCAGGACCGTCCCCTCGAATACGCAATGCTCCCGCGCGGCGCGGAAGTCCTGAAGCGAGGCGGCGTAAAGGTTGGGAAGACGCTGCCGAATGCCTTGCGTGAGAAGCGTATCCTTGAGCCTGGGCCAACCCGTCAGATAGAGCAGGACGCCGCCTCGCGGGAGCTTGTGCCGGTACTCCTCCCAAAGATTCGCGTAGCGCCGCCAACTCTTCTGGCATAGCTCCACCTCCACCGCGCAGGGCCTCTCTTTGTCCACGATCCACAGGTCCGGCAGCAGCGGTCCTTTGCTCGATCGCGAGCGCCGTCGCGCCCGCCAATCGTACGCCGCGTACAGTTCCCGGTGGCTGATGATCCGCTTGCCGGAGGACTCCTCCAGGATCAGGCCGACCGCGGCCACGGTCAGCTCATGGTCCACGAAAGTCTCCGGCAATACCGGCCGGATGCCCATGAGAATCGACCGGCCGCGGCTCTTCAGCAGCCGGTGGCCCTCGGCCGTCAGCAGGTAGGTCTGATGGCGGTTGATGTAGCTCTCCAGCTTCACCAAGCCATGCTTCCTCATCATGTCCATGCGCTTGTAGGCCCCGTGCCAGTAGTCGCGCCGGTCGATCTCGTTGAACATAAGCCGCATGCGCTCAGGCCAAGCCAGCGTCCTTCGAAAGAATGCCCCGTCGATCGTTCCGAGTCCCAACGCACCCCATTTCTCCAACGCCTCCAGCACCTTGAAGTCCCGTTCCTTGTATCTCATTCTCTCTTCTTCACCTCTTCTTTTTTTCCATCCTCAATCTCTTCCTTTATCTTTCTCATCCACCGATCCCCCGACCCCTCTACCACAACCAATCTCTATGGTTGGGGGAGAGGGGTCGGGGGACAAGCGGGCTCGAAGAGCACGATTGAGGTGGATGAGAAAGACAGACAACGCCAGCGCTTCTCGCTGATGTGCCACAAGCACTTACCCCCGCTGACACGGTAGACGACCTGTATGTCATGTTCGTTAGACGATTCGCGGTCAGTTATCCTCATTTTGACGCGCTCGATTCTTTAAATAGACAGCATACTGCACGATTCAGGCCAAAAAATTTTAGGGCTCGTCCATCGCGCCTTTCCCAGTCCGTCCGCCCAATTCGGGCTGAGCGCGGCGCGCTTCGATGAGAGCCCTCCAGAACTCGATCCCGCGCCCGGACTCGATCCATTTCCGTGCGGCCGTGTGCTCCTCGTCCAGCTTCTTGAGCAAAGCTTTCTTGGTCTCGGAGGGGGAATAGTCTCGGATCAGGAAGCGCGTTGTCTCGTTCCCGAGCAGGCTCTTCGCCGCCGCGTAGCGGTCGAAGTCCTCCGGTTCAAAGCCCGCCTTGTCCATCGCGATCATGTCCAACAGAGCCTGCGGCGACTCGTCCCAGTCCGCGATCACGGCGTACATATCCGGTGGGATTTGTTCGAGCAGCGAGCGGATAAGCTCGATGGGGAAGTAGAACTTGGAGCGCAGCGTCCAGATCACGCCCAGGCGCTCGTAGTCCTCGGGGAAGCGGTAGTAGGCGGTGTGCCGGTCCTTGTAGATGGGCAACGGCATGAGCTGCGCCTGGGGGGAACTGTAGAACTGGAGCGTGCGGCGGGAGAGCGCCTTGTCGCCTTTGAGGTTGAAGTCCTCGTTGAAGAGGCGGAGGAAGTGGTCGGCTCGGACCTGGAACTTCTCGGGGGGGTTGGCCTTGTGGCGGTTCTCCAGGTAGTCATCGCGCAAGTCGCGGACGCGGCGATAGCCGAGCCAGTCCTGGCGCTTGGGGTCGGAGCGAGGGGCGGCTTTACATTCCATGGTCTAATAATACAGTATACTGCATATTTAAGTCAAGCGTCTATTTAACGCTAGCCCGCTTCTTCCGGATTGTGAAGAGACATGCTCTTGACGGGAAGAATGCCTCTTGTTATAACGATTACCAATGCGCTTCCCGACGAACCTCACGCGTGTCCTGGTCGTCGATGACGCGGCGTCCTTTCGCGGCCTCGTATCGCGCTGTCTGGAACCGCAGGGCGTCGTGGTCAAGGGTGCGGCGACCAGCGAGGACGGCCTTTCCATCGCGCGGATATTCAAGCCGGATGTGATCATCCTGGACTGGATCTTGAAAGGGTCGTCGGGAGAGCATTTCGCGCGGCAACTGCGAAAAGACGCCGCAATCAATTCCATCCCGACGATCATGGTTTCCTCCGTCAAAGAAGAGACGGACGCGGCGCGCGCCGTGCGCGCGGGCGCCAATGCCTTCATGACCAAGGACCAAATCCAGGGCATGCTTCTGTCGTACAAACGCCAAGAGCCCCTCCGCCGTCCCGCGCGCGGGCGCATACTCGTCATCGAGGACGACGAGGGCAATCAGGATTTTATCCGCCATGTTCTGACCCCTCAAGGCTATGAGCTTGAGTTCGCCAGGGATGGCCGCATCGGTCTCCATGCCGCCCGCCGGTCCCGTCCGGCGCTCATCCTCCTCGATCTCTGTCTTCCCGGCATGAACGGCGTCGAGGTATTCAAGTTTCTCCGAGAGAGCCCTGAGACCAGGCAAATACCGGTCCTCCTCATGACCGCCATGGCGGACAACTCCCGGGTCATAGACAGCTTCATCGAGACGCTTCGTCCCACCGATTACATCCACAAGCCGTTCGGCGATGAGGAACTCATTGCGCGCATAGCCCGGGTCCTCGACGCTCCGCCCGCGGGCGACGACGCAGGCTCCAACCCCATACTCAAGGACCTCGTCCTCGAACGCGGCCGCATTCGGATGGATTTGACGACCAATAAGGTCTATGTCCAAGGCAGGCCCGTTCACCTGGCGCAAAGGCGCTTCGATCTTCTGCGGATTCTCCTATCGCATCAAGAGGCCGTCTCGATCGAACGGCTGTTGGCGGAAGGTGGGTCGGACGCTCAAGACACGGGAACAGTCAAGAAGACCATCCAGCGTCTGCGCAATGCCCTCGGACTGGCCGATGATCCCATCGTGACCGTCGGGCACGGATACAAGCTCGTCGGCTGACTCGACGGACCGGCCTCCCCGGCCGAGTGTCACCGGTTGTCCTTGACGGGCATGCCCCCTCGCCTTACACTCCAGGGCGAGTTCAATGTCATGTTCAGGCTTCTGAAAATCGCGGTGTTCGTATGCTGCATGGCTCTGACCGGGTCTTCGCCCGTTGCGGCGGCAGGTGTCACTATTGATATGACCGGCCGCATCACTCGTGACTGCCTCGTCAACAATGGCTTCGGCTTCCGCTTCCGCTATAGTCATGCCGATCAACGCTGTCATACGACCGAGCCTACGGTCAACGGGGATTTCGTCAACATGACATGGACCCCGATCTGCAAGGAATCCCCCACCGATAATCGCTGCGTCTGGCCGGCGGGAAATTGCTGCGTTTACTGCGGATTCAGCGGCACCACTCATACCCAGGAGGGAACGAAGGGGAAAGGAATGGCGCCGGGCACTTACAGACTAAATGCCTCGGCATCGCCCTCTGTCGAGAGCGGGACCCCTCTTGATCTTTCCTTTGGTTTTACATGGACGCCTTCAGGAGACGTCAATGATATCCGGGGCTGTGCCGGCGATGGGGCGGGGATTCTCCTTCAGCCTAGCCAGAGTTGGTCCGTGACTCTTCTCATTCCCGATCTTGGCCAGACGACGAGGCTCGTGGCGCTGCCTCCGGTTACGCAGAAGGGTTTCGCCGGGAGTGCGCTTGCCAAGCCATTCAGGATAAAGGTCGAAACGACAGATAGCAATGGAATCGTTACTGGCAAAAAGGGAGTCTCGGTGAGTTTTACAGTTGCCGGACCGAGTGATGGTCGCAGAATGAGCCCGGTTACCGTTCAAACCGGCGACGACGGCATCGCGAGTTCCGTATTAACACTCGGCTCATCGCTAGGCGCATATGCCGTCACTGCGTTCTGCGCGGATTGCCTGGGCAACCAGCAGGTCGCATTTTCCGCGACTGCCGTGCAGCGACCTCAGCCCAAACAGAATCCCGAAAAACCGGCGGTTGGACCCGGGGCATGCACCGCGAGCATTCTTCCGCCTCCGCCGCTAGAGATGTGCGTCGGCGACTCCTTACAACTGCATTGTCCCTGCAAGCCCATTTCCGCGCAACGCACGGTCGACTGGTCGCCAAGCACACTTGTGACGAAGAATTTCCAGGTTCCCGAGGACGCAATATTCCAATCAGCCCAAGAAGGAGATTGTCCTGTGAGTCTGCATTACACCGTCTCGCGCCCCCCCGGCACAACGCCTGCCAGTTGCGATGCCTCGACTGTGGTGAAAGTCCGGGACGTACAGATTGTCGGGTTGTCCATCGACCCGAATACGACCAGGCAAGGCACGGCTTTTCTTTTCGCGCCCGTCAAAATCGATCTTCTCGTAACGCTCAACCGCCCGCACTCCGACATCTCTGCTTTCGATCTCGTAACCGTCGGGGGAGTAAATCACGATGGGGCTTCGGCTGCACGAGGCTCTCGACGGGGAACGGCTCTTGTTTATCAACTAAGCTTCCCGAACGGGGGCGATTTCGTTATTCAGGCTTCCGGTTGTTCAGGGTCGAAGCAGGAAATCTTCTTTACCGTTGCGCCCCCAATCCCATGAAAGCCCTTCTAATGTTGTCGATCGCTCTTGTCGCCGGGTTCGCTTCGGCTTCGGATGCAGCTCCCCGAATTAAGCATGGTGACAAGGCGTTGACCTTGGATGATACGGTCTCCGTGGACGCAAGGAATCGATCCTTGTGGTATGCCGAATACTTAGATGGATATCGACAGTTGAACGCAGGGCACATTTACTATGAACCCCCGCAGCTCCAGGGTAAAAAAATGCGGGAGTTAAGCCTTCACATCGCCAGCGCGACCGTACGAGAAGCGCTTGATATGCTGGTTAAGCAAGATGGAACTTATTCTTGGACGGCAGATGGAGATGTTGTTAATTTTGTTCCGAAAAAACGAAACCGGAAGTTCGCGGACCCCGTGGAAATTTTAAATCAGATCGTTCCCGTATTTGCCGTGGAGGATGCAAATGCCGCGGATGCCGTGCAGGAACTGATGATACAGGCTTCCAAGCAGGGGGTAAAGGGGCTGCGGCCGCCGCAGGAGAATTGGAAATTTCGAAAAGATTCCGGGACTGAATGGGAGGGTTCCTTCAGCCTCCGCCTCGAAAATAAAACGGTTCGGGAATGTCTGAATGAAATAGTGCGCAAGGACCCGCCTGCCTATTGGGTAGCTGCTCCGTACCCCAAATATTTGTTTATCGGCGTGAATGGCTCACATTCTCACAGCGGGAAATTGCGCAACAAATAGACGGCTGGGATTTGCAGAACGGGACTCGTGAGAGCAAATGGGACGAATAAACATTGCTTCATCAAGGTTGCCCGAAAGTATAGGGGCGCTCATTCTCGCGGGTGCCTTGGGTGCGGGCATCCCTTCGGATGCCCTGGCTGCTCAGGTTGGGGACATCGGAAGTTTTGCTTTCCCAATCCACAACGTTTCAGGCAGCACGACAAATATCGTCGGATTGTCCCTCTCCGTTCTTCAAGCACCTTCATGGATATCCGTTGATCCCGAGTTATCCACGCTCGGACCCATCGACGTTCCTCCAGGACAAACAGGTACTTTAGAGTTGGTGTATGAATTGTTGAATGGATTTTCTCCGGGGACTGCGGCGCAAATCGATGTGACGATCACCCACCAAGATGGTGATACAACGCCAAGCTTCTGGGTGTGGCGAATCTCGTCGACCGATGGATTTCAAACTTACTCTGCGACTTGCCAGGATACCGATGGCCCCTGCGGGGAGGTCAGCGCCGCCGATACGACGCCTCCGGATACGAGTTTGCAAGTGTTCCGCCCCCAGTTCGTCAGTTCTATAGGCACTATTTATATCGCCACGACGACCCCTATCCTCATTACTCCCATTGATCCTGTTGTCGCGGGGGCGATAAGCACCGGCGTTGCGTTCATCGGATATGGGATCGACACAGCGGCCACATCGGTAAAACAACTGAGCGAGTTCTCTGGCAGTTTCGCCTTGCAGTCGGGCTTCCACACCATTCAATACGGAAGCATAGACAATGCTGGAAATGAGGAACCTCTGCGATCCCGAAATTTGGTGGTCGATGGCGCAGCCCCTTCTGCTCCGGGATTTCTCACGGCAAATGGCTCGAGTCCCAGCCCATGGACTCGCGTCTCAACGTTTACCGTGACATGGACGAATCCGGTTGACCTTTCGGGAATTAAGCAGGCTCATTATCGTCTCGACAGCCTCGGCGAGTTGCGCGCATCGGCCACGACAGTTCTGAACGCGGATTTCACCGGACAGTTAAGCAACGGAAGCAACATCCTGTCGCTCTGGCTTGAGGATAATGTTGACAACCAGGACCCGGCCAATTCCGCCACTGTCGCCCTACGCTACGACGACATTTCGCCGATATCGACCGTCTCCGCGCTGCCGCTGACCAGCACAAAGCCCATCCAGATCGGATTGGTGACCTCTGATCCCGGAGCGGAAAGCGTTCCGCAGACGGGCAGCGGGGTCGGGTCGGTGAATCTATGGGTCAGGAGGGACACGAACGACGATGGAGTTTTCGGTGCTTGGACATTCTCTGCCACGATCTCCTCGACGGGGAACTTCTCTTATGATCCCGGGAGCCGGGATGGCGCTATTCGCTTCTACACCCAGGCTATCGACGTTGCGAGGAATATCGAGACAACTCCAACCGCCGCAACGCCGCCTAAGGCCGAAACCTTCTACGACGCGACGCCTCCCGTCTTGTCTAATATCCGCCTGCCCCTCATCAGCTTCGCGCAGGCGCAAGTCGCCTGGCAGACCGACGACCGGACGACCGGGCTGGTCGAGTACGGCACCACGACCGCGCTCGGACACTCGCGCGCCACTCCGTTGGGCCGCGACCACCTCGTGATTCTGGACTGCTCCCTTTTCTCCCCGGCCACCATCTACTACCGCATCACCAGCACCAACCGGACAGGCCTGACGACCGTGACCGCGGTCTCCTCCTTTATCACCCCGCCGCAGGTCATCATCCCGTCCGACATCTTCGGCGTGATCGATCCCAATCAACCCATCGACGTGCAAATCACCAATCCGGACATCATGAGCGCGACTTTCACGGTGGATGGGCAGATGGGCTCGGTCGTCTTCAGCACTTCCACCGGCTTTCAGATCGTCCTGGACCCCTCGATCGGCAGCGGCATGCAGACCCTGCGCATCGTCCTGAACGGCTTCGTCTACGAGACGCAGTTCCTCGTGGACACCGCCACCCGCAGCGTGAGACTGGCGCGCACGGTACTGGACGCGGCCGGTGTGATGACGGATTCGACCACGACGCCAGGCAGCTCCGTGGTTGAAGCGACTTTGGGCGAGGCCGTCCAGGAATCCATGTCCGGCCCCGGCAGCCGGCTCTACCTCGGCTACTACGCGGCCATTGATTCCATGGCGCCCTCCGCCATTTCGGACTTGAGCGCGGCGGCGGGACCGGGTGCGGGCCAGGTCTCTCTCGGCTGGACTGCTGTCGGCGATGACGCCTCCGTCGGCACGGCCATGAAGTACGACCTGCGCCGCTCGACTTCGCCGATCGCGGGCGACGTGGACTTCGCCTCGGCCGCTCCCGTTTCGCTCTCGACTTTCCCGGCGCTCGCCGGCACGCCACAGCGGGCCGTCGCGTCCGGCCTTGCCGACGGCGCCACCTACTACTTCGCCGTGAAGACTGCGGACGAGATGTTCAACTTTTCGCCGTTCGGCGGCTCCGCGATGGCCAAGACGTTTGAGGTGGCCCGCAGCACTGAGATGACCAACGGCTGGCCGACGGTCGAGTTCCTCTCCTTCGTGCCGGGCGTGACCATCACCCAGGTCTCCACGACGACGACGGAGCACGCCGTGGCGCTGGCGACCTCGGCCGCGGCGGCCCAGGGCCTCCTGTTCTACACCACGATCTTCGATATCATCTCGCCCGACCCCAGCCTGCCGGGCGGGGCCACCGTGCAGTTCCGCTATACGGACCCCGCGGACCCGACCTTGGAAGCCAACCTGCGCCTCTACGAGTTCAAGCCCGCGCTCAACCAGTGGCTCCTGGTGGCCGACGTCGGCCCGAACGCCGCCCAGGACCTGATCTTCCTGTCGATCCCGGGCCTTTCGTTCTATGCCGTCATGTACCGAGACCCCGCTCCGCCCGTAACGTCGCTGGAACTGCGCGGCGGACGCCAGTTCGTCAGCGGCACGGGTTCGGTTTTCGCCTCCACGACCGCGGTCTACGGCCTCGTGGCGCGCGATCCCTCGCAAGGCGGCGCGGCGGGGAGCGGCGTGGCGAGGACGGAGTATCGCGTGGATTCCTCGAACTCGCCTTTCACGATCCTTCCCTTGACCGGCGTGATCAGCCTGGCGAACGGCACCCATACCGTGCAGTTCCGCAGCGTCGACAACGCGGGCAACGTGGAACCCACGCGCAGCGCCGTGATCGCGGTGGACGCCGCCGCCCCTGCGGCGAGCCTGAGCGTCGATGCTCCCTCCGTGCCCTCGCCGGGGGGCCTGGCGGTCCTGAGTTCCACCGCCACCTTGACCGTCACCTTGCAGGATCCGCTCCTGCCCGGCGGCGCGCCGGGGAACGGCTCGGGCGTCGAGAGCGTCTCCTATCGCCTGGACGGCGGAAGCTTGACCGCCGTCTCGACGTCCTTCAGCCTCTTCCTCGGCACGGGGACGCACCTGCTCGCTCTCCTGGCAAAGGATAATGTCGGCAACCTTCTGGATACCACCACCGCGCCTTTCCGCGTGGTCATCGGCGACGCTCTGCCGCCGCGCACCACGGCCGAGTTCGGGGTTCCCAACACCGGGACCAACCCGGTTTATCTGACCAGCACCACGCCTATGGTCCTGCACTCAGTGGATGACCTTCTCCAGTTCGGCGATGCCGCGGGACTGGGTGTGGCCTTCCAGGAGGTAGCGCTGACGAGCCTGGCGAGCGGGACGCTCCGCACCCAACGCTTCTCCGCCTCCATCTCGACTTTCTTGGCCTCCGCCGAGTCGGACGGTCTCTACGCCTTGGACTTCTTCGCCGAGGATGTGGCGGGCAATCGCGAAGCCGTGCGCCGGACCACGGTGGCCGTGGACGATACGCCCCCGTTGACCACGCTCGCTCCCGAAAGCCCCAGCTTCGCCGGTTCGCGGCTCTTCGTCTCCACGCGCACGGTCTTGGGCTTTACGGCCGCAGACCCCGTGATCAGCGGGGCGGCCTCCGGCTTAAGCCGCACCCTCTATACCGTGGACGGCGGGAGCCTCGCCGCCTTCTCGACGGGTTTCACTTTGGCCGGCGGCACACGCTCCATCGCCTTCCAGAGCCTCGATCGCCTGGGCAACGTCGAAGTTCTCCGCGCCGCTTTGGTCGCGGTGGACGCGGACGCGCCCCGGACGGAGCTTTCCTTCCTGGGCGCCGTCGCCGCGGCGTCCTCGCAGACGGTGCCCGTCGATGCCGGCGCTTTCCTCTCCGCGGCCTCGGCCGTGGCCCTGACCGCTGAGGAGACGGGCTCGACCGAGACCGCCTCGGGCGTGGCCCTCACGCGATTCCGGCTGAACTCCGGGGCCTTCCAAGTTTACGGCGGGACCTTCGCGGCCGCGTCCGAGGGTCTGCACGTGCTCGAATTCCAGAGCCTCGACCGCGTTGACAACGAGGAGAGCCCGCGCCTGGCTCGCGTCGCGGTAGACACGACCCCGCCCACGGTCGAACTCGTCGTGCACGGTTCCGCCTATCCGCTTGGCGAGCGGTTGTTCGTCTCCTCTTCGTCGATCCTCGAGGTCGCGGCGGCCGACCCGATCTCGGGCGGCGTTGCCTCCGGGGTGGGGGAAGTCGAGTTCCGTGTGGACCCGACCTCCGGCACTCCGTTCACCCTTTTCGCCTCTTCCTTCACCCTTCCGGCCGGGCCGCATCTCGTCGAACTCCGGGCCCGCGACCGAGTCGGCAACGAGTCGGCGACGGCGGCGCGGGACGTGTTCGTCGATACGAGCGCCCCGGTCTCGACCTTCCTGGCCGGCGAGCCCAAGGCGGATCTGGGCGGCGGCGTCCTGCTCGTCTCGCCTTTCACGCCGTTGCTCGTCGTTTCGACCGATCCGGCGGTGGGAGATGCTTCCTCGGGCGTGCGCGAAGTCCTCATCGCCGTGGACAGCGGCGCCTTCACGGTATCCGCGGGGACCTTCACCTTGCCCGGAGAAGGTCCGCGAACCGTGCGCTTCTTCGCGCGTGACCACGTTCTCAACACCGAGGAAACCCGCACCGCCTCTCTGATCGTGGACGGCACGCCACCGGTCGCGGTGCTGCTCTCACCGTCGCCCTCGACCGTCGGAGTGGACCAGGCCTTCGGGCGCGGGCTCGTTCCCGTGGTGGCCACCATCTCGGACCTGCACCTGAGCAGCCACACCCTTGAGTTCGCGGCCGGAGCCGACGCGCAGGGCGGCTTCGCCGTCGTCGCCGCGGGGACGGCTCCCGTCACGCGCGGCGTGATCGCCCGGTGGGACACCTCGGCGCTCTCCGGCTTCTACACGCTGCGCTTGACCGCCTACGACTTCTTGGGGGCCGTCTCGGTCAGCACCGCCGTCGTCTTCGTCGGCGACCCCAACGCCGTCCTCGTCATCAAGAACCAGGAAGGGCATGGGGACAATGACAAGCTCCTGGACAAACCGGAGGGCGTGGCCGTGGGCGCGGACGGTTTCATCCTGGTCGCCAACACCGGGAAGGAGCAGGTGCTCAAATTCGGGCCGCAAGGGAATCTCTTGTCCGCTTTTGACGGTGCGA
Source organism: Elusimicrobiota bacterium (assembly GCA_016191335.1). Classification (GTDB taxonomy): domain Bacteria; phylum Elusimicrobiota; class Elusimicrobia; order UBA1565; family UBA9628; genus GWA2-66-18. The sequence continues at coordinate 17,397 of JACPOW010000028.1, forward strand.
CGACCCTTGTAGCCGACAAGCATGGGGATGGGAAGGACAAAGACGGCAAGGGGAAGGGGGACGATAAGCACGAGGAGAACGGCGCGTCCGAGTCGATCACCTTCAAGAAACCCACCGGCATAGCGGTGGACGAAGACTCCAAGATATACGTCGCTGACCGCGACAACAACCGCATCGTCATCTTGAGCTCCGCGGGCGTCGTCATGCGCTCGCTGGGCCGCACGAATCCGCAAGGCCGCTTCATCCCGGGCAACGACGCCGCGGCGTTCAATAAGCCGACCGGCGTGGCGGTCTCGCCTTCGCGCATCGCCGTGGCCGATCGAAACAACGGCCGCGTGCAGGTCTTCGATCGGGGCTTCGCCTTCCTGTTCGACATAAAGCTCGACCAAGCCGCGCCCGTCCCGTCCGGAACCTCGGTCTCTGCCGATGACGATGACGACGATGATGAGAATGCCGGACCTTTCGCCGTCGCCTGGGGACCGGACGGGACGCTCTACGTGACGGACGAGGGCAACGACCGCGTCCTTGTCTTCGACGCGCACGGCAGCCTCGTGGCGAGCCTCGGCTCCGAGGGCCCCGCGTTGGGGCAGTTCCAGTCGCCCAAGGGAGCGGCCGTGAGCGCGCTGAACTATCTCTACGCCGCGGACAGGGCCAACAAGCGCGTCCAGAAGTTCGATCCCTTCCGGAACGCGGTCATGGCTTTCGGGGCCTCCCTTGATCTCCAACAGCCGACCGGGCTTGCTCTGGACTCGGCCGGGTTCCTTTACCTCACGGACCGAAAAACCGACCGGGTGCTGAAGCTCGGCCTGCCCGCGCCGACGACCGTCGTGACGGTTGTGCCTTCGACTGGTCGCAAGACGAGGAAGGGCAAGATGTCTCGCGACGGCGGCAAGCTGACGCGGCCTGATCGCGTGACGGTGGATATCCCGGTCGGCGCTCTGGCTCAAGAGCTGGAGATCAGCATCGAGCCGGAGAAAACGGCGGACCCTGAAGAGCAGGGCCGAAAGAAGCGGGCCAAGGATGATAAGAAGCTGGCCGCCGTCTCGGAAGGCGTCGAGTACGGCCCGGAAGGCACGGTGTTCAACGCCCCGGTCACGATCACCTTGGTCTACGACCCCAAGGCCCTGCCTGCGGGCGCTCGCGAGGAGGACCTCCAGGTCCACTACTGGAACCCCGGGAAGTCGGAGTGGGAGGCATTCCCGTCCACCGTGGACAAGGAGCTTCGCACCGTCAGCGCCAAGACTTTGCACTTCTCGCTGTATCAGGTCATGGGCTCCGGCTCGGGCGTCTCGGTCCTGCCGCTCGCGGCGGATCCCGGGTTCGGGTTCAAGGCCGCCTATGCCTTCCCGAACCCCGTGCGTGGGCAGGGCGCCGTCACCATCCGCGTTCAGCCGGGCCTGGCGGACTCCGTCGAGGTCCGCGTATACGACGTCTCCGGCCGAAAGGTGCACGAGTCCTCGGCCTTCATCGACCGCGGCGCCTTCGACGACGGCAACGGCCTCGGGGCGCAGTTCACCTACGACCATGTTTGGAGCGTTTCCGGCGTCGGGTCCGGCGTCTACACCTATATCGTCGTCGCGCGCAAGGCCGGGCAATCGGACATTCGCAAGACGGGACGCATCGGCGTCGTGAAATGAAGACTCTCAAACTCGCCGTATTGCTCGTCAGCGTCGCCCAAGCCGGTTGGACGGCGGAAACGGCCGCGTTCCTCAAGGTGGGAGTGGGCGGCCGGGCCCTGGGCATGGGCGGCGCCTACACGGCCCTGGCCGACGACGCGAGCGCTCTCTACTGGAACCCCGCGGGGCTCTCGCGGCTGGAGAAGCGCGAGGTGGCGGCGAGCCACGCGGAGCTTTTCGAGAGCTCGCGCCTGGACTTCCTCGCCTATGCCCATCCGACGCCGCAGGGCACGTTCTCGGCCGGAGCGACCTACCTAAGTCAGCCCGCCATCGCGGGCCGCGACAGCCTGGGGCGGCCGACCGCCGACTTCCAGGCGTCGGACGCGGCGTTGAGCCTGGGCTTCGGGCGCAAGCTGAAGCTCGCCGACGTGGGCCTGGCGGTCAAGTACATCCGCAGCCACATCGGCTCGGCCGAGGCGCAGACTTTTGCCCTGGACCTGGGAGCGCGACGCGAACTTGAGGGCGTCGGCTCCGGCAAGCTCGTCCTCGGAGCCGCCTTGCGCAACTTGGGCCCCGGCATGAAGTTCGACGGAGAGAGAAATGATCTGCCGCTTCTCTTGGCCGCCGGCGCCGGCTACAAGCTCGCAGGCGGACACGCGCTGGCCGTGGAGCTCGTCAACGGGCCGCGCGGCACGGGCACCGACGCGGGTTTCGGGGGCGAGTACCAGGCCCTCAAGGACGTCTACCTGCGCGCGGGCTACATGACGCAGACCTCCGTGCCGGGAGGCTCCTCTTTCGACGCGGCGAAGGGACTGACGCTCGGCATGGGATTTAAGACTGAACGGTGGGAGTTGTCGTATGCTGTTCTGCCCATGGGCGAGCTCGGACGCTCGCATCGCTTCGGGCTCGGGGCGAGGTTCTGATATGGAGGCTGACATGGTCATCTTACGCATGAAGAGAGCCGGGGCGCTGGCCGCCCTCCTTTGGGCGATGGCGCCGGCGCCCGCGGGGGCCGTCCCGCCCGGCTTCAATATCCAGGGGCGCCTAACGGACGCGAACGGCGTGAACCGCGAGGGCAACTACTCGATCAAGTTCACTCTCTACGACGCTCCGACGGGCGGGACCGCCATCTGGACGCGCACCTATACGGCCTTGACGGTGCGCAACGGCAACTTCCAGACCGTCCTCGGCGACACGGCCGGACAGCCGATGTTGACCGACGTCTTCGCCACGGGCGACACGCGGCATCTCGAGATACAGGTCCTTTCCGGGCCAGGTGTATCAAGCCCGGAGCAGCCCTTGGTGCCACGGCAACAACTCGTCAGCGTGCCCTATGCGATGAAGGCCGCCGTAGCTGACTCAGTCCTGACGCCGGGCGTTCCCACTGGGACTGTGTTTCCATTCGCTTCGAATACTCCCCCGTCAGGTTTCGTGGAGTGCGATGGTGCCGCTATTTCAAGGACTACTTACGCCGCACTTTTTTCCGCCATTGGGACTCGGTATGGGGGCGGAGACGGCTCCACGACGTTCAATCTCCCTGATCTCCGAGGCTCATTCGTCAGAGGTTGGAGTCATGGGTCCGGAAGCGACCCAGATGCGGCGTCCCGCGTGGCCAGCAAACCAGGCGGCGCAACCGGGGACCAGGTCGGCTCGGCCCAAAGCGACCAACTCAGGAGTCATACTCACACCACCACTCTGCGGCTGGAAGCGGCTGGAGGCGGTGGCTATCCCAATTTTTTACGCTACGGCGGAAGCGTTGGAGCTGTCGGATTTCAGAGTGATGCCTCGGGCGGTTCCGAGTCACGGCCGAAGAATATTTCACTGATGTACATCATCAAGATTTGAGGAGGATGTCATGAACACCCCGCGCATTCGTTTTACTGCCGTCTTGGCGGCCGTGCTCGCCGCCGTTTCAATGGGTGCGGTCTCTGCCTTCGCGCAGGCACCCACCGCCAGCAAGGCGATCGTCTTCGGCAAAGACTCGAGGATGTACGTCGTGGATTTCAACGCGGGAACTGCGGCGGCGCTCCCGGCCAACTTTGGTGCCGATAAGGCGTCATTCCCCTCGCCCGACCTAAATTACATCGTCACAAGCGACAAGAATGGCTTGGTGGTGTATCGCATTGCCGGAAGTGATCTGGAGCAGGTCAAGGCAATGGCGGGCGGAGGGCTCTCCAGCGTGGCGTGGTCGCCGGACAGCACGAGTTTCGTCTATGTCCAGAATGTCGACGGGCCTAATGGGAGTGTGACGGTACAGATATACCAGTGGAACATTACCACGGCCCAGGGGAAGCGGCTCCTCTGATTTACCAGCTCGTCGCGACGCCGGCCCCATAGAAAACCGATTCCATGTATAAGGTGCTTGCTCCGGCCCGCAAGGCTGGAGCCTTGAAGTACCGGATTTCGATTCGGGGCCGGAAAAAACGCCCCGGGAAGAACTCGATCCCGCCGCCAAGTACGGGCACGACCGTGAAGATTTTCTTTTCCTCGTCTGACACGGAAGTGCTCGATATGGCCTGATATGAGTTTGTTGCGCGGAGGAAGCTCGCGCCTACGGCGAGGAAGGGCGACACCGTCGACGGGTAAAAGAAATTCTTCTTAAACCAGATGGGAAGTATGAACTTGGCGTCGACCTCGTTCTTCTCGTAGACTTGGTTCGGGAAGGTTCCCGAAGTCATCTCCGCGCTGCCTCCTCGACTATAGACACCGAAGAGAGCTTCCGCGCCCCATCCGTCCTGGAAGGTTACGTTCCAGAGCAGGCCTGCGCCGAAGGCCTCCTCGTTCCGATTCAGTATCTTCTGTCTGCCGTTACGGACGGCGCCGACGACGCCCAAAGCGAACAGCTTCCTCTGGCCGACGAATTCGACGCGGTCGCCGGGGACAGCCCAGGCGGCTCTATGGTTGAAATCCTCCAGGCGGTTGTAGAGCCTGCCGGAGGACTGGAAGTCGCCCATGCCGTGTATCTCCAGCATGCCCTTGTAGCGGCTGCTTGAGTCGTAGACCCGGTAAAGATCGCGCTCCTGCACCTCGTGCATCGTCCCGCGATCGATCATGGCGCGGCCGCCCTGCACCGCCGTCACTTCGCCGAGGCGCTTTTGATCGAAGGTGTAGCGCTCGTTGAGCTTGAAGCTCAGGACCTTGGGGTTGTTCAAGAGCGTCGCCGGAAGCTCCCCGGCGGGGCCGTCGAGGAAAACTTCGGCGCCGCTTGGGATATCCTTCTTGCCCGCGATGACCGCGCCATAGTAGTAGGCGGGATCGGAGCGGGAGAGCAGGTCGCCGAGAGATGCCGTGATGCGCTCAGGGCCGATATAGACCGGCCGACCGGAGACGAGCGGCTGGCGGGACTCGATGATGAGCTTCGTGCTCTGACGGTCGTGGAAGCTGGCGATGACCTTGACTTGAGTCGTCTCAGCTGCGGCCGCTCGCGTCGGGGCGAAACAAGCGGCGACGAGCGCCATGGCCAGTGTCGTTATTTTCATCATTCTGTGTCAGGGATGTGTTCAACATAACATAAGGCGGCTGTCGGCTCAAAGAAGTTTTCGATACCGATGCCGCTGTTCCGACGACATCCCTCGAATCGCAGGCGAAGTCGATCGCTGGCAAGAAGCGAAGGGTGCGAATCTACACACCAGGTCTAATAACCAAATCGTAGCAGGATGCTTGAAAGGCCCCTAGCTTTCCTCCTTCCCCAGGGTGCTAATCCTCCGCGAGCGCTCGATAGGCTCTCATTTGCGCCGTTACGGTCGGTAGACTGGCAACGCGCCTCAGGCCGTACTCCGTCACACGCTCTCGGCCGGCCGTCCGCGGCAAGGCGCGGATCGCCCGCCGGACGGTTGGGGCCAACTTGAGCAGGTTGAGGATCTGACAGAGCCGTTCGGGCTTCATCTCGAGCCGCACGGCGAGCTTTCGGAGACTCAGGCCAGCCTCCCGGTCCAACATCCGGCGATACTCTTCGGCGCGCCGCAGGAACTCCTGTATCCGAGGAGTCCGCTTGGGTTTAAGCTTGGTTTTCGCTGGTTGAGCACGCTGGGGGAGGGAGAATCGAGCACGGTAGGTTCTTTCTATCGCATCGTTCGGGGAGAATTTTTCGACGGAACTGAAGGGGTCCTCGCGGGTTAACAAGCTGTTAACCTCCAGGGACCCCTCCTTTTTTTGAGCCCGCAAAACGCCCTCGTGATCGACCCCCATGAGAAAGTTATAATCCCATCGACGCCAGGGAGAACGAGATCATGCGGATAGGGAGGTTCATGAACAGGGGTGGGGTGCCCGACGTCAAGAAGGAACTGGCCCGTGCAAAGACGACAACGTATCAGCTCAAGGTGACGCTCCTGGGAACGAATCCTCCCATTTGGCGAAGAATCGCGGTCTCCGGGAGAATCAGCCTGGGACATCTCCATGGCGTTCTTTTGGACTCGATGGGTTGGGACGGCGGGCACATGCACCTGTTCCATGTCGGGAAGGCGGATTACGGCGAGATGCATCCGGACTTGGACCACGTCGAGGATCAGTGGGAAGTCCGTCTCTGCGATGTCGCGCCCAAGGAGAAGAAGCGCTTCGTCTGGGAGTACGACATGGGCGACACCTGGCTGCACGAGATCGTCGTCGAGAAAATCGACCCGGCAGGACCGCCGCTCAAGGGCGCGTCCTTCTGTTTGGACGGTGCCCGAGCCTGCCCGCCCGAGGACTGCGGCGGCGTCTACGGCTACGAGGATTTGCTCAAGGCCATCCGCGATCCGAAACATGAGGGTCACGGCGAAATGCTCGAATGGGTCGGCGGAGAGTTCGATCCCGAGGCATTCGACTTGAAGGAAACGAACAAAGCTCTGAGCAGGCTCAAGGAAACCCGATGACTCTCAACCAACTTTCGGCCTGGGCCGCCAAGGGCGAATCCGAGACCCAGGAATTCAAGCTGACTACCCCATGATGTCCTTTCGCGGCAGCAGGCTGAAAGACTTTCCTATCCCGGCGGGCTCCGTCTGGCTCATGACGGAGATCGCCCGGAGCCAGGGGCGCCAGGAGCTTTACACCAAGCAGGCGCCGCAGGTCCTCAAGGCTCTGTTGGAGACGGCCCTCATTCAGAGCGCCGAATCGTCGAACCGAATCGAAGGAGTCACCGTCGACCCCTCACGCTTGAAGCCTTTGATTGTCGGCAATGTCCGGCCCAAAGACAGGTCCGAGGAAGAGGTCCAGAATTACCGAAAGGCCTTGAACCTGATCCACACCAGCCGCGGGAATATCGAGCTCACGCCCGCGCTCCTTCTCAAGCTCCATGGCATCATCCAAGCCGGGTCCGGGGACGCCGGCCAGTGGAAGCAAGTCGAGAACGAGATCATCGAGACGCGGTTCGGCCAGGCACCCGTCATCCGCTTCAAGCCGGTGTCCGTGAAGGAGACGCCCGCCGCGGTCGAGGAACTTTGCCGGTCCTACCGCCACGCCATAGACCAGGAGCGCGTCCCGCCTCTTCTGGCGGTGGGGACCTTCGTCTTCGACTTCCTCTGCATCCATCCGTTCCGGGACGGCAACGGCCGCGCCGCGCGCCTGCTGACGCTCCTCTCGCTCTACCAGCACGGCATCGAGGTCGGCCGCTACATCAGCTTGGAGCGCCTCATCGAGGAGTCGAAGGAGGATTATTACCGGGTCCTGAAGGAGAGCTCGGAGGGCTGGCACAGCGGCAAGCACGACATACTCCCCTGGTTCAACTATTTTCTCTCCATCGTGCGGCGAGCCTACAAAGAGTTTGAGGCGCGCGCGGGGCAAATCAAGGTCTCCCGCGGGGGGAAAACAGCCCTGGTCCACGCGGCCATTCAAGGATTCCTCGGAAACTTCACGCTCTCAGAATTGGAACGTGCCTGCCCGGGCGTCAGCCGCGATATGGTGCGGCAAGTCTTGAAAACCTTGCAGAAGGAAGGCAAGATCAAGTGCCTGGGCAAGGGCCCGGGCGCGGCGTGGCAGAAGAGGTAATAGGTTCCAGAAAGAGGGTAATAATAAGGGTAACAGGCTCAATGAAGAAAATGACGACTCCGCCTGATTCTGTCCGATCATGTCCAATTCTGTCCAATTCCCAACTATGAGCAAAGTCCCGGCCGTGTCATTGGATGTTTGGAAAGACTTGTATGCGGAAGCCGCGCGCTTCGAATCCATAAAGCCTTGGAACATCCTGTGTGAAGAATCGTTTTTTGGCGTCCAGGACCCGACTTCCGGACAACTGGGATACGGCTGCGTATTGGGCGAGATGGGGACTTTCCTGGCACTGGCGGTCTACCGGGGCGACGAGGGCTTCGATGTTTATCAGCGTCTGAAGAACGACGAAATCCCGGAAGACGAGTCCATCGCGGCGCAGAACTGCCTGATGGCCCAGTTCGCGGACCGCGAGGAGTTGGAGAAAGCCGACCGGGACAACATCAAGAAGTTGGGATTGCGCTTTCGAGGCGTCCAGGCCTGGCCGTTGTTTCGCAGCCAGTTCCCGGGCTATTTCCCATGGCATCTCGACGAGAAGGAGGCCGTCTTTCTGACCTGCGCCCTGCGCTGCGCGAGCGATTGGGTCGAGCGGATCGCCTCGGGACGCTTGGACCCGGACGAGCGTCCGGGAAAGGTATTCACGTATCTGCTGAAGGCCGGCGGCGAGAAGTCAGCGAGCGAGTTTGAAGTCTGCTGGACGGACATCCCCATCTACAAGTCCGCGCCTCCGCAGCCGCTGGCCATGGACGAGAAACGCTTGACCAAACTCCTGGCGAAGCCTCCAAAGAGAGGCGGGGCGTGGGAGGCCGACGTCTATTATCTGCCCGCGCCGATCTTGGACCGAGACCGCCCCTACTTCATCCGCATGGTGATGGTGGTTGACCGCGAATCGGGTTACGTGCTGCCCGGCGGGGTCGTGCCGCCGGAGCAGCCGGCGCATGAAGCCCTCGCGGACGCTTTGCTGGGCGGCACCGAGCAGATGGGCTGCGCGCCAAGCGAGATCCGAGTGCGCGACGACAAGCTGTCCGCGCTGCTCGAACCCATGGCGAAAGCTCTGGGGGCGAGGCTCACAGTCGGCGATCTTCCGGTGATCCGCCGGACGAAAAGAGAATTCGACAAGATGCTGCTGCGCAGAGGCGCCGCCTCAATCTGATTTCCCATTTCGCATCTGCCGGAAAATCCGAAGCTGATCAGCGGGCTTCAGCGTCGCGATGCGCCTAAGGCCGTATTCGGTCACACGTTCGCGGCCAGACCTTGACGGCAGAGCAGAGATGCCGCGTCGGACCGCCTGAGACAATTTGAGCAAGTTCAGGACCTGACAGAGCCGTTCGGGCTTCATCCCGAGCCGCACGGCCAGCTTCCGAAGGCTCAGGCCGGGCTCACGGTCGAGCATCCGGCGGTACTCCAGGGCGCGTCGTAGAAACTCTTGAATCCGCGGGACACGTTTGGGCTTAATCTTGGTCGCCCCCGGTGCCGGCCGCTGGGGGAGGCTAAACCGGACGCGGAAGGTTCTTTCTATCGCATAGCCCGGGGAGAATTTTTCGACGGACCTGAAGGGGTCCCCGCGGGTTGACGCACTGTTAACCACCGGGGGCCCCTCTTTTTTGAGCCTACATAAACGCCCTCGTGAACGACCCGCATGAGAAAGTTATAATCCCATCGACGCCAGGGAGGACGAGATGGTGCAAACCCGGAGGCTCATAAACAGGGGTGGGGTGCCCGACATCAAGAAGGAGTTGGACAGGGCAAAGACGACACCGTATCAGCTCAAGGTGACACTCCTGGGAACGAATCCGCCTATTTGGCGAAGAATCGCGGTCGCAGGAGGGATCAGCCTGGGGCATCTGCATGACGTTCTTTTGCACGCGATGGGTTGGGACGGCGGGCACATGCACCTGTTCCATGTAGGGAAGACGGACTACGGCGAGACGCATCCGGAGTTGGAACACGTCGTGGATCAGCGGAAAGTCCGCCTCTGCGATGTCGCGCCCCAGGCGAAGAAGCGCTTCGTATGGGAGTATGACATGGGCGACACCTGGCTGCACGAGATCGTCGTCGAGAAGATTAACTCGGCAGAACCGCCGCTCAAGGCCGCGGCCGTCTGTCTGGACGGCGCCCGGGCCTGCCCGCCCGAAGACTGCGGCGGCGTCTACGGCTACGAGGACTTCCTGAAGGCCATCCGCGATCCGAAGCATGAGAGTCACGACGAAATGCTCGAGTGGATCGGCGGGGAGTTTGATCCAGAGGCTTTCGATTTGAAGGAAACGAACAAGGCTCTGAGCAGGCTCAAAGAACCCCGATGACTCTCGACCAACTTTCGGCCTGGGCCGCCAAGGGCGAATCCGAGACCCAGGAATTCAAGCTGACCACCGGCCAGCGCAGCGAGGCCGCGAAGACGGTCTGCGCCATGCTCAACCACAAGGGTGGACGCGTGATCTTCGGCGTCGATCCGAAAGGCCGCGTCGTCGGCCAGAACGTCACAGACAAGACGGTTGAAGATGTCAGCCAGGAACTTCGTCAGATCGATCCCCCGGCGCTCCCGTCCATCGAGAGGATTCCGGCGGGCAAAAGCAACGAGGCCATCGTCGTGACCGCCGACAAGGGCGCACGCCGCCCTTACACCTACCGCGGCAAGGCCTATCGCCGCGTCGGCGCGTCGAATCAGGAGTTGGACCGCGACGAGTACAACCGGCTGCTTCTGGAACAGCTTCATGGCGTCTCTCGCTGGGAGAACCAGGCGGCCGAAGGCTGGACGGTCAAGGACCTCGACGAGACCGAGATCGTCCGCACCTTGGAAGAGGCCATCCGCCGCGGCCGCGCGGAGGATCCCGGCACGCGAGATCCGCAGGACATCCTTCGCGGTCTGAAGCTGGCCAAGGACGGGGCGCTCTTTCGCGCCGCCGTCATGCTCTTCGGCCGCGAGCAGCGCCTGGCACTGGACTATCCGCAATGCCAGCTGCGCCTGGCGCGCTTCCGCGGCACGGAGAAGACCGAGTTCTTGGATAACCGGAAGTTCAACGGCAACGTCTTCGAGCTTCTGCTGCGCGCCGAGCGTTTCATCCGCGACCATATTCCCGTGGCCGGGCGAGTTGTTCCGAATCTCTTCGAGCGAGAAGACGACCCTCTCTATCCGCCGTTGGCCTTACGCGAGGCACTGGCCAACGCCTTCTGCCATCGCGACTACTCCATCGGCGGCGGCTCGGTGGGAGTGGCGATCTTCGATGATCGCCTGGAGATCAGTTCTTCCGGCGAACTGCATTTCGGCCTGAAGGCCGCGGACCTCTACCAGCCGCACGAGTCGCTGCCGTGGAACCCGCTCATCGCCGACGTTCTCTTCCGGCGCGGCATCATCGAAACCTGGGGCCGCGGCACTCTGAAAATGGCCGAGCTGGCCGAGCGCGCGGGACTGCCTCGCCCGGAGATCGAGACGATCCCAGGGGCCGTCATCGTTCGTTTCCGTCCGAGCCGCTACCTGCCGCCCCAAAAGGTCGGGCATGATTTGACCGCCCGGCAGAGAATGGTTCTCTCTTTGCTGGCGGAGGAATCCATGCGATTATCGGCCATTTATTCCCGCATGAGTGATGGGGTTTCCCTTCGGAATCTTCGGGTCGATTTGGACTTGCTCAGAAAACTCGGCTTAGTCGATTCCCGGGGCCACGGCCAGGGGGCGCGATGGCATTTGAAATGATGATTCCGTCAGATTCTGTCCATTCATGTTCAATTCTGTCCAATCATGTCTAATCCCGTCCCATTCCGTCTCATCGATAAAAAAGAGCGGCATTTTAAAGACTTATACGGGGAGTTCACCCAGGCTGCAACTATGAGGAAATTCCTAACAGTTCAATAAGTAAGGGAACTCCCGAAACGTTCAGAGGGAACGGGTGGAGCGCAAGCCGCGCAAAGGGGATAAACAAGACCATGGCTAAGATTCCCGTCGTGTCATTGGATGTTTGGAAGGACCTGTATGCGGAAGCCATGAGCTACGAGTCCATAAAGCCCTGGAACATCCTCTGCGAAGACTCGTTTTTCGGCGTCCAGGACCCGGCTTCCGGGCACCTCGGATACGGCTGCGTGTTGGGCGAGATGGGGACTTTCCTGGCGCTGGCGGTCTACCGAGGAGCCGAGGGCTTCAACACCTATCAACGCTTGAAGAACGACGAAATTCCGGAAGACGAGTCCTTCGCCGCGCAGAACTGCCTGATGGCCCAGTTCGCGGACCGCGAGGAACTTGAGAAGGCCGACCGGGACAACATCAAGAAACTGGGATTGCGCTTTCGAGGCGTCCAAGCGTGGCCGATGTTTCGCAGCCACCTTCCGGGCTATTTCCCCTGGCATCTCGATGAGAAGGAGGCCGTCTTTTTGACCTGCGCCCTTCGTTGCGCGAGCGACTGGGTCGAGAGGATAGCCTCGGGACGCTTGGACCCGGACGATCATCCGGGAAAAGTATTCACGTATCTGCTGAAGGCCGGCGACGAAAAGCCGCCGAGGGGGTTTGAGGTCTGCTGGACGGACACCCCCGTCTACAAGCCCGCGCCGCCGCAGCCCCTGGTGCTGGACGAGAAGCGCCTGACCAAGCTCATGTCGAAGCCCCCAAAGAGAGGCGGGGCGTGGGAGGCCGACGTCTATTCTCTGCCCGCGCCGATCATGGACCGAGACCGGCCCTACTTCATCCGCATGGTGATGGTGGTTGACCGAGTATCGGGCTTCGTGCTGCCCGGCGGGGTCGTGCCGCCGGAGCAACCGGCGCATGAAGTCCTCGCGGACGCCTTGCTCGGCGGCGTCGAGCAGTTGGGCTGCGCCCCAGGCGAGATATGCGTGCGCGACGAAAATCTATCCGCGCTGCTCGAACCTCTGGCGAAGGCGCTGGGGGCGCGGCTCACGGTCGGGGACCTTCCGACGATCCGCCGGACAAAAAAAGAATTCGACAAGATGCTCATGAGTCGCGGAGCGCGGCGCCAATAACTCGAAGATAGGCGCGAGTTCAGGCGAATCTTTCTCGCCCTATGCGTCGAAAAGCCTCGATTTGAGCGGCCGGTGCCAGGGCCGAGATGCGTCTCAAGCCGTACTCGGTCACGCGCGCCCGCCCTACCGCCATCGGCAGGACTGCGATCGCGCGGCGGACCGCCGGGGAGAGCTTGAGCAGGTTGAACAACTGGCAAAGCCGCGGCGGCGTCATATTGAGGCTTCTAGCCAGTCTCCGGAGGCTCAGGATTGGCTCCCGGTCGAGCATCCGGCGGTACTCCAGAGCGCGCCGTAGATACTCTTGAATCCGGGGGGCATGTTTGAGTTTAATCTTGGCCGCCCCGGGGATCGGACGCTGCGGGAGGCTAAACCGGGCCCGGAAGGTTCTTTCTATCGCATAGTCCGGGGAGCAGATCTGCCGAGGCCGTCCTTCGGGACGGCCTCTTTTTTTTCGCTTATGCTAGGATTGCGCCGTGAAGCTCATCGGCCAGGGCGTGGACGCCGGACCCGAACGCGATTTCCTGATGGCGGAATTGCGCGGCCTCGACCTGTTCGCGCCGCTCACCGACGAGCAGCTGCGCAAGATGCTCTTCTTCGTCAAGACGGTGGAGTTCGAGGACGGGGAGACCGTCTTCGAGAAGGGGGACCCCGGGGAGTGGTTCTACCTGATCCATCGCGGCGAGGTCGAGATCGTCGAGCCGGGCTTCTTCGGGGCGTCGGTCATCGCGCGCATGGGCCCCGGGGACTTCTTCGGAGAGCTCGCCCTCATCCTGAGCCAGCCGAGGACCGCGGGCGTGCGCTGCGTCGGGGAGACCTCCTGCTTCGCGCTCGACCGGGCCGACCTGGAGACGCTCATGGAGCGCTCTCCCGACATCGCCGCGGCGATCAAGAAGACCGCCCAGGCCCGCTTCGGCGCCTAGCGCCCCTTGCGGAACAGCTGGGCGACGCCGGCCAGGGCCAGCAGGCCGCCGACCGCGCCGAGCCCCAGAAGCGGCAGGGGATAGCGCGAGGGACGCGCCGGGGGGAGCGCCTGCGGGTGGCTCTCGGACCACTCGCCGAAGGCCAAGGCCATGTCCCCGGCGTCGGGGAGCTGCAGGGCCTTGTCTTTCAAGGGCTGATAGGCGCGGTCGAGGGCCGCCGCGCGGCCGATCGCCTCGAGCGCGCCGGCCTTGTCGCCCGCGCCCGCGAGCGCGTAGGCCTTGTGGAAGTAGGCGGGCGCGTCCTCGGGGCTGGCGTCCAAAGTCGACTGCGCCGAGGTGAGCGCCGAGGCGTAGTCGCCGATCCGGTTGAGGATGGCCGTGCGCCAGCCGCGCGCCGAGGCGTTGCGCGGGTTCAGGAGCAGCGCCTGGTCCAGCTCGTCGATGGAGGAGCGCGCGTCCGCCTTCGCCGCGCCGACCGCGCGCGCCGTGAGGTCGCGGGAGAGCAAGGCGCCGACGGCCGGCGTCGCGGAGGGGGGCCCGGCCGCGGAAGCCGCGGTCCGCTCCTCGCCCGCGGCGGCCTTCGCCAAAGCGGCGCGCCCCGCGTCCGTGCCGGACAGGCTCAGGATCGCCTTCGCCTGGCGGTTCTCGGGGTCGAGCACCAAGGCGCTCTGGGCGTCCCGCACGGCGGCCTCGCCGTCGCCGCTCTCGTACTCCGCGCCGGCGCGCAGCACCAGGGCGTCGGCGTTGCCGGGGTTGAGGGCCAGGGCCTTGTCCGCCTCGGCGACGGCCGCGGCCGTGTCGCCGTTCTCGAGCGCGACGTCGCCGGCGTCGACGTGGGTGTAGGAAGGATCCACCTGGTCGGCGAAGAAGACGGTCGCGCTGCCCGCGTAGGCCTTGCCGTCGCGGCGCGGAGACCTGCGGACCTCGCGGACCGCGGCCTGGAAGACGCGGTAGAAGACGGGGGAGCTGGCGGCGGCCTTGAGCCGGAACTCCTCCTTGAGGCGGACGGCCCGGGCGGCCTCCAGCGCCAATTGCTCGGGGCTCACCTTCGGGTTCTTGGCGTCGCGCGTCTTGCGCGCCCACGCCGCCTGGTACCGCAGGAAGGAGGCGAACACGTCCTGCGTCACGGGCACGCGCTGGCCCTCGGACGGGGGCAGGGCCGTCGCCATGACGGCGATGAAGCGTTCGGCCGCCTCGGGCTCGAGGTCGCGCTTCTCGAGGTAGCCGCGCAAGGTCTTGAGGCCCGCGTGATACTGGGCGGCCGTGAGCTCCTGGTCGCCGGCGCGGGGCTCGCCCGCCGCCGGCGCGAGGGTCGGGAGGAGCGCGAGCGAGACGGCGAGCGCGATCTTAAACAAGCTCGGTGAGCAGCTCGGGACGCGGCTGGGGGATGACGACCTTCTGCACGAGCAGCCCCTTGGCGCCGGCGCTCTGGGCCGCGGCCTCGGCGGCGGTCATGCAGTCGGCGACGGAGCCGGTGAAGCTGACGAAGGCCTTGCCGCCGAGGGCCATGGCCAGGCGGATCTCGACGAGGCGGATGTTGGCCGACTTCACCGCGGCGTCGGCGGCCTCGATGAGGGAGGCGATGGAGAAGGTCTCCACGACGCCCAGGGCCTCGAGCTTGCCGGGGATGTTCACGGCGGACAGCGCGGGGAAGATCGCGGGGTCGAGGTTGGGGATGATGAAGTGGTCCACGTGGGCCTCGGCGGCCTTCGCCACGCCGGCCTCGACCGAGGCGCGCACGTCGGCGACGTCGCCCATGACGATGACGCAGTACTTGCCCGGGCACATCGTGCGCGCGAGCAGGATCTCGACCGTGGCCGCCTTGAGCATCGCGTCCGTCGTCTCGAAGCCCTTGGCCATGCTGCTGAGCTCCACCCCTCCGACCGAGTTCTTCATCGCCTGATCTCCACTGTGTCCGTTACGGCGGTCACCGTCCCGTCGATGCTGGCATGAACGGGCGTTCCGAGCTGGTCGGCGGGAACGTCGCCGATCTTCTCGCCGCGCCGGACCTTCTGGCCGGCCTTGACGAGCGCCGTCGCCGCGACGCCGACATGCTGCTTCAAAGGGATGCGCACGCTCGCCGGCGTGAAATCCTCGTCGAGGTAGGGGGCGTCGGCCTTGTAGTCCATGAGCCCGAGGCGCGCCATGAGCTGGCCCGTCGGCACCAGGCGGTACTCGCGGATGGGATGGGCCTTGGGCGCCTTGCCGGTGTTGAGCGCGGAGTTCTTCCAATTGACCTTGTTCTCGCCCAGGTCCTTCTTGGCCGAGACGCAGATCTTGCCCGGCGCCAGGTTCTCCGGGCAGGAGTACAAGGTGCACAGCTGGCACTCGCAGCACAACAAGGCCCACTCGTTCCAGGTCTTGCGGTCGGCTTGGGAGAAAAGGAGGCCGCGCATGACCTTGTGCGGCTGGATGTCGTAGCCGAGCAGGTAGCGCGGGCACAGCTCGGTGCACAGCGAGCACTGATCGCAGGCGGACTTGCCCACGCGCTCGTCCTGGGCGCGCTCGGCGCCCTTGCGGCCGAGCAGGGCGTGGCCCTTCGGCAGGACGATCAGGCCGCCCGAGGTCTTGGTCGCCGGGCGGTCGAAGCTGTCGAGGACCTTGCCCATCATCGCGCCGCCGTCGAGGGCGCCGTACTCCGCGACCGTCGCTCCGCCGGCGAGGGCCAGCGCGTCGGCGTAGGAGGTGCCGATGGGGACCTTGACCGTGCAGGGGCGCTTGACCGCGCCGGTCACGGTGAACCAGGTGTCCACCACGGGGGACTTCGCGGCGCGGCCCATGTTGTACAGGGTCTCGACGTTGTTGACGACGGCGCCGACCTGTATCGGGATGCCGCCGGGCGGGATCAGGCGGCCGGTGACCTCGTAGACCAGGCAGTACTCGTCGCCGGCGGGGTAGACGTCGCGCAGGCTCTTTACCTCGAGGCCGAGAAGCCCCTTGATGGCCTCCTGGACCTCGGCGATGAGCTCGGGGTGCTTGTCCTTGATGGCGATGACGCCGCGGGAGGCGCCGGTGGAGAGCATCAGCAGGCGCAGGCCCTCGAGGACCTCCCTGGGATGCCGCGCGAGCAGCTCCTGGTCCTTCTGCAGCAGCGGCTCGCACTCCGCGGCGTTGACGATGACGGTGTCGGCCTTCGACGCCGCCTTCACGTAGGAGGGGAAGCCCGCGCCGCCGGCGCCGACGACGCCGGCCTCACGGATGAGCCTCGCGAAGTCGTTGAGCGGGTCGGCCATCTAGGAGAGGAACCCCAGGACGACGAGCGCGGCGATCAGCACGCCGACGAGGCTCTCGCCCGCGATGAAGCCGGAGCTGACCGGCACGATGGTCTTCTCCGCCAGCACGGGCCGCTTGCGCTCCATGATCAAAGCGATGAGCGCGCCCAGGAACATGGAGATGGTGTTGAAGGCCGGGGTGGTGAACGCGAGGCCCAGGCCCGTCGGGGAGGGGATCAGCCAGCGGTGCTTCGGGAACGCCTTCTCGATCAGGACGAGCAGGATGCCGAGGACCGCGCCGACGCCGAGGGCGACCTGAGCGGTCGGATGCAAGGTGTGGAAGCCCTGGGCGAGGAGGACGGCCACGCCCTTCCAGGTCTGCGCGCCGGGGGCGGGCCACTTGTCCGTGCCGAGGAGGTCCGCCGTCGGGATGAGCAGGCGGTAGGCCGGCACGACGAAGACGGAGCCGGCCACGACGCCGAAGAACTGCGCCCAGAACTGCTGGCGCGGGTCCGCGCCGAGGAGGTAGCCGCTCTTGAGGTCGGTGAGCAGGTCGGCGGCGTGCAGGCCGACGCCGCCGGTCACGTTGGCGGTCATGAGGTTCGTGGTCATGTTGCCCGGGTCGAGGGCGCCGAACGTGATCTGCGTGATCTTGCCGAGCGCGCCGGTCGGCGTGGTGTCGGTCTCGCCGGTCGCGCGGCAGGCCACGATGGCGATGAAGAAGCTCATCACGACCGAGAGCAGGCCCATCCAGATCTTGATGCCGAAGAGGAACCACTCGAGGAAGACGACGACCGGGGTCAGGAGGGCGAGGCCGATGAAGAACCAGAGCATGGGGACCTCCTTGGAGGCCGCCCCGTCGGGCCCGTCGAACGCGCCGGTCACGCTCTTGAAGGCGCGGGCCACGGTGCGCCACTCGAAGGCGAAGGCGAGCAGGCCGCTGGTCAGGATCATCGCCGAGCCGAACCACACGCTCCAGGCCACGATGTTCTTGTAGCCGAGCTTGGGGTCGATGATCCCGCGCGTGTACAGCATCGGCGCGATGATCCCGAAGTTGATGAAGGCCCCGAGGAGCATGCTCCAGGCCGCGCGGAAGCCCATGATGGCGCCGGCGCCCAGCATGATGAGGCTGCCCTCGAAGGAGAGCGTGTAGTCGGCCAACGGGCGGCCGGCCAAGGTCGCGAAGGGGATCTTGATCTTCTCCGGCAGGGTCCACGGCATCCCCGGGGCCTTGGCGTCGCGCACGAACGCGACCACGGCGCCCGCGGCCGCGCCCCAGCCGAGGAGCTTGGCCTTCGCGGCGCCCTCGCTGCCCTCCTCGCCGTGAAGGGCCTTGAGGGTCTCGGCGGCCGCGATGCCGGTGGGGAAGCGCAGCTGCTCGACGTTGATCATCTGCATCTTCATGGGGATGGCCATGACCACGCCGAGCATCGCGATCGAGGAGATCCAGAAGAACATCGGCCAGCCCGCCATCGGCTGCCCGGTGATCATCATCAAAGCGGGGATGGCGGCGACGGTGCCGCCGCCGGTCATGTAGCCGGCGGCGCTGGCCACCGACTGCATCGCGTTGTTCTCGAGCATGCCGAAGGCGGTGCGCACGAACCGGAGCTTGAGCAGGATGGTGAAGATCGCGAAGGCGAGTATGCCGGCCGTGATCGAGACCCCGATGCTCCAGCCGGTCTTCAGCGCGACGTAGAGGTTGGAGAGGCTCATCAGCCCTCCCAGGAGCATCCCGGCCGCGCAGGCGCGGACCGTCAGCTGGGTCTTCGAGGGGGAACGCTCCTGGCTCATGGGGGGAATTCTAGCATGGCCGTCCCCGGCGAGTGTTCAATTTCCGGCCTTTCCCTTTGCTAGAATCCGAGGGATGAGAGCCTACGCCTTCGTCGCGGCCGCCGCGCTCCTGCTGGCCGCCTGCGGCGCCTCGGAGACCTCCTCCAAGCTGCCGGACGTGCGCCTGCCGACCCTGGGAGGGCCGCTGGGCCCGTCGCTCGCCTCCTGCGTCACGGAGAAATGCCTGACCGTGGTCGTCGCCCCCTGGTGCGGCATCTGCCATCAGGTGACCCCCGACATCGTCCGCCTGCGCCGCTTCCTCGACAAGGCCGGGGTCTCCAGCCGCGTCGTCGTCGGCCTCGACGACCTCGAGCCGATCAAGGGCATGGCCGCCCTGTTCGGCTCCGACGCCCTGCTCGACCCGGGCGGGGCCGTGGCCGCCCGCGGCGTGCCCCTGTTCATCGTGACCGACCGCGCCGGCGCGGTCGTCAAGCGCGTCAGCGGCTTCCCGCGCGGGATGTCCTCCCCGGAGGAGCTCGCCTCGTTTTTCGGACTTCCATGAAGACCCTCGACTTTACAGGAGAATGACCATGATCATCGGAGTGCCCAAGGAAATCAAGAACCGCGAGCATCGCGTCGGCCTCGTCCCCGGCGGCGTGCGCGCCCTCGTCAAGGACGGCCACAAGGTCCTCATCGAGAAGAGCGCCGGCATCGGCTCGGGCATCACCGACGAGGAGTACAAGAGCGCCGGCGCCGCCATCGTCGACAAGAAGCGCCTCTTCGCGGACGCGGAGATGATCATCAAGGTCAAGGAGCCCCTCGAGGAGGAGCTCGGCCTGTTCCGCGCCGACCAGATCCTCTACACCTACCTGCACCTCGCCCCGGCCCCGGCGCTGACGAAGGCCCTGCTCAAGGCCAAGGTCAAGGGCGTCGCCTACGAGACCATCCAGCTCAAGGACGGCAGCCTGCCCCTGCTGACCCCGATGAGCGAGGTCGCCGGCAAGATGTCGGTGCAGCTCGGCGCGCAGTTCCTCGAGAAGCATCACGGCGGCCGCGGCGTGCTCCTCGGCGGCGTCCCCGGCGTCGCGCGCGGCATCGTCACCATCATCGGCGGCGGCGTCGTCGGCATCAACGCGGCGAAGATCGCCATCGGCATGGGCGCGCGGGTCAACATACTCGACGTCTCCGCCCAGCGCCTCGCCTACCTCGACGACGTGTTCGGGAACTCCGTCTCGACCTTGATGAGCCACGACGAGAACATCTACAACTCCGTCGTCCGCTCCGACCTCCTCATCGGCGCCGTGCTGATCCCCGGCGCGAAGGCCCCGTCGCTGGTCACCGAGGAGATGGTCAAGAAGATGAAGCCCGGCTCCGTCATCGTCGACGTCGCCGTCGACCAGGGCGGCTGCGTGGAGACCGCGGAGGTCACCAGCCACGACAAGCCCGTGATCGTCAAGCACGGCGTCCTGCACTACGCGGTGCCCAACATCCCCGGGGCGGTCAGCCACACCTCGACCTACGCGCTGACGAACGTGACGCTCAAGTACGCGCGCGACATCGCCAAGCACGGGCTCGAGGAAGCGGTCCGTCGTGACGAGGCCCTGCGCAAGGGCGTCAACGTCTACCGCGGCAAGGTCACGCACGCGGCCGTCGCCCAATCCGTCGGGGAGAAGCCCGTCGAGCTTGCGACGCTCGTTTAAGGCCCTCGGGCTCGCGCTGCTCCTCGCGGCTGTCGATGCCGACGCGGCGAAGCCGCTCGGCGCGTCGTACGACCCCGAGGTGGCCCTGCTCGTCCTGACGATCCAGAAGCAGAGCGTCGTGCTCCTGAAGGAGGAGCTCGTCCGCCAGGCGGAGTGGCTCGAGCTCGGCGGCATGCAGGTCCTGCTCGCCGAGAAGATCGACGTGTTCGCCCGCAACGTCGCCGCGGGGCTGACCGCCGACTCGGACATCCTCGAGGACTACCGCGAGCAGATCCTCAAGGTGGACCCCACCGCGATCGGCGAGGCCGACCGCCTGGTCGCGGAGCTGCGCCGCTACCACGACCTGATCCCGGGCAAGCCGATGGTGCGCCTGCCCTGGCCGCCGCCGCCGGGGCCCGTGATGGAGTTCCTCGAGGAGGACGGGATCGGCGCCGACGCGAGCGCGTCGCTCAAGGGCACGCCCGCCATGGACGAGCCCGTCGCCTACGCCGAGCGGCGCTTCGGCACGACCGGCCCCTTCCTGCGCCGCCGCAAGTGGAACCTCGACTTCTACCTCGGCTCCTTCGGGAACCTGCTCCAGCACTACAAGAAGCTCGGCTATCGCCGCATCTACCGCCTGCGCTCGCCGTACGTCAGCTACGGCAAGGCGGCCTGGGTGCTGGCCCCCGAGCCCGGCCTGCGCCCCCGCCTCGTCTACTCCGACTTCTACGGCCAGGACCTGTTCCTCCACACCCGCGCGCAGTGGGCCATCCTCACCGACCGGGCCAAGGAGGAGGGCCCCACGGTCCGCACTTTGACCTGCCCCGACTGCAGCTACGTCCTGCCCGGGGTGCGCGCGATGAAGTCCCTGCTCGCGACGATCCCCTACACGGCGGACACCGTCATCGCGGGCTACGACTACCTCTTCGAGCCGCTGTGGAAGGAGAACGTCCTCGGGACCTACGAGAACGACTACTGGCGCCTGACCTATTACAAGACCGGGACGACGATCACCGCGACGGTCGTCGCCCGGCGCACCAACTTCGGCGAGATCCTGGCCGCGTCGCTCACCCCGCTCGTCCGGCGCGGGGCCCGCCGGGTCTACTACGCGGGCCCGGCCGCGCAGGTGGACGAGAAGCTCGACGCCTACGACCTCATGATCCCGACCCAGTTCATGCTGTTCAGCGGCCGCGCCGTCCCGTTCGAGAACGCGCTCGCGGGGCGCAAGCGCAAGAGCACTTTGTTCGCCGCCCTGCCGTCGCCGCTGTTCGCGACCCTGGAATGGCTCAAGGACGCGCGCCGCCACGGCGTCCTCGCGTTCGACGGCGAGATGGCCCGTCTCGCCGAGGAGGCCGGGGCCTGGGCGCGCCTCCCCGACCACAAGGTCGAGTGCGGCATCGGCGGCGTGCTCGGCGGCCTGGCCAACCTCCATCCCGAGGAGGACCGCGCCGTGTACACGATCAGCTACGCGAGCCAGGCCGGCAAGGAGTCGGCCAAGCGGCGCTACCGCGACGCGGTCCTGGCGAAGATCAAGGAAGCGGGGAAGGCGGAGGAGGAGTAGCGGCGGCGCCCGGATTACTTCGGCGCCATGTGGAAGTCGGTCACCAGCGGGTCGCCCGAGTTCGGCTGCAGCGCGGCGGGCTCGGCGATCAACGAAGACAGCTCCGAGACGATCTCCTTGCGCCGCTCGATGGTCATGTCGGCGACGCCCTCGGTGCCCGGATCGAGGTAGGATTTCTGGTAGCCCGTCTTCGACAGCGTCACGAGGTAGCCGCGGCCGGTCAGCGCCGGCAAGATGGCTCGATACCGGCCCAGCTCGTCGGTCTTGATCTGAGCCTTCGAGTTCGTCTCGTTGTCGGTGAAGATCATGTGCACGCCGGGGACGGGCTTCAGGGTGATCAGGTCGTAGATCGTGCCGCGCATCTTCCATTCGGCCACGACCTTGGGCCGCGGCCCCTTCTCGGGCATGACGGAGACGATGCCGGGGCCTTCCTCCTCGGCGGGCTTCGTCTCGGGCATCGGGTCCTGGCCCGTCGGGTCGTACTTGCCCGTCCGCTGCTCGTTGACGAGCCCCTGGATGCCCGCGCTGTCGCTGGGCACGACGCCGCCGCCCTTGATGAGGGGGGAGGACTGGCCCGTCGACTTCAGCGTCTCGACGACGGCGCCCTTGGTGCCGGACTCGGCGGTGCGCCACATGTACTGGCTGAACGCCCAGATGCAGTAGGCGAGGCCGCCGAAGAACAGGATGGGGATGCCGAAGTTCCGGAAGGTGTCGTTCTGCAGCGCCCCCTTCTCGGGGGGCGCGTCCAGGAACGACATCGGGCAATTGGGGCACGACTCCCAGTCCGGCTGAAGCTTGGTGCCGCACAGCGGGCACTTCGCCGGCGCGCTCACGGACGGGCCGCCGTCACAGCTCCACCCAGTGCACGCGGCGGATGCCCTCGACGCGGGTCAGCTCGCCGCGCGCGGCCGGAGAGGCATCCTCGTCGACGTTGAGCACCATGACGGCCTCGCCGTGCGCGGAGCGGCGGCCGACGCGCATGTCCGCGATGTTCACGCCCGCTTTGCCGAGGCAGGTCCCGACGCGGCCGATCACGCCGGGCGCGTCGGTGTTGGAGATGACGATCATCTTGCCCTGAGGCCGCACGTCGATGCGCAGGCCGCCGAGCTTTAAAATACGGGGCTCGCCGGGGGCGAGCACGGCGCCCGAGACGGAGACCGGGCCCTTGTCGGTCGCGGCGGTCAAGGTCAGCATGCGGCGCACGCCCTCGGAGCACTTGGGGTCGGACGACTCGCCGACCTTGATGCCGCGGTCGGCGGCGACGGCGGGCGCGGAGATCCAGCTGACGCCGGGGCCCATGATCGGGGTGAGGAAGCCCTTGAGCGCGGAGACGCCGAGCGGCCGCCGCTCGTTGCCCTTGAACTCGCCCTCGAAGGAGCAGGTGAACTCGCTGACCCCGCCCTCCAGGGTCTGCGCGAGGAAGCGGCCCATCGACTCGGCCAGGGGCACCCACTCGCCGAGCGCGGCGAGCGTGACGGGATCGAAGCCGGGCATGTTCAGGGCGTTGGGCGCGATGCCCTTGTCGTGGAAGTCGACGACGGCCGTCGCGAGCTCGGTCGCCACGCGGCTCTGCGCCTCGGTCGTGGAGGCGCCGAGGTGCGGGGTCAGGATCAGGTTCGGGCAGCCGCGCAGCGGGTTGTCCGCCGGCAGCGGCTCGGCGTGGAACACGTCGAGGGCGGCGCCGCCGACCTGCCCGGACTTCAGGGCCTCGGCCAGCGCCTGGTCCTCGATCAGCTCGCCGCGGGCGCAGTTGATGATCCGGATGCCCTTCTTCGCCTTCGCGAGCGCGGCCGCGTTGACCATGCCGTTGGTCTTCTCTCCGCCGGGGACGTGAAGAGTTATGAAGTCGGACCGCTCGAGTACCTCCAGAAACGTCATCGGCTCGATGCCGATCTCGCGCGCCTGGGCGTCGGTGACGAACGGGTCGAAGCCGACGATCTTCATCCCGAAGGACTGCGCGCGCTTGGCGACCTCGCGGCCGATGCGGCCGAGGCCCACGACGCCGAGGGTCTTGCCGAACAGCTCCACGCCCATGAACTTGCCGCGCTCCCACTTGCCGGCCTGCGTCGACGCGTCGGCCTTGGGGATGTGGCGGGCGAGCGAGAGCATCATCGCCACGGCGTGCTCGGCGGCGGCCAAGGTGTTGGCCGCGGGGGCGTTGACGACGGCGATGCCGCGGCGCGTGGCGGCGGGGAGGTCGATGTTGTCCACGCCGACGCCGGCGCGGCCGATCAGGCGCAGGTCCGGCGCCTTCGCGATCCAGTCCGCCGTGATCTTCGTCTCCGAGCGCACGAGCCAGGCGCCGACGCCGGGCAGGGCCTTTTCCAGGTCCTCGGGCTTGGGCGCGATCAGGTAGACGAGCTCGATGCCCGGGTGCGTCTCCAGGGGCTTGAGGCCCGCGGGGTCGATCTTGTCGGTGACGAGGACCTTGAGCTTGAGCACCCTAGGCCTTGACCCCGACGAGGCGCTTGGAGAGCGCCTCCACGCCCGCCTCGATGTCGGACTTGGAGATGTAGCCCATGTGCGCGAGGCGGAAGATCTTGCCCTTCAGGTGGAGCTGGCCGCCCGCGATGGAGATGCCCTCCTCCTTCAGGATGTCGGCGAGGAGCTTCGTGCCGTCCACGCCCGCCGGGAGGACGACGCCGGTCAGGATGTTCGCGGGGTTCTTCGAGTAGAACGGCAGGCCGAGCTTGTCCTTGAGCAGCTTGCGCGCGTGGGCGGCGAGGTCGTCGTGCCGCTTCCAGCACGCTTCCATGCCCTCCGAACGAAGCATCTTAAGAGCCGCCGCCTGGCCCGCCACGATCGAGATTGCGGGCGTCCAAGGGGTCTCCTTGTCGGCGAGCGATTTTCGGATGAGCTTGTAATCGAAGTTGAACTTGGGCAGCTTGGAGGCCTCGACGGCCTTCCACGCCTTCTCCGAGACCGCCGCGAACGCGAGGCCCGGGGCGTTCATCAGGCCCTTCTGGGAGCCGGTGACGACGCAGTCGAGGCCCCAGGCGTCCGTCTCCAGGGGCTCGCAGGCGAGGCCGGACACGGAGTCCACGATGACGAGCGCGTCGCTCTCTTCGTGGATGATCTTGGACAAGTTCTTGATGTCGTTGAGCACGCCGGTCGAGGTGTCCGTATGCTGGAGGAACACGGCCTTGACGCCCTTGTTCTCCTTGAGGGCCTTGCGCAGGACCTCGCCGTCGACGGCCGTGCCCCACTCGAAGGGCAGGACGACGGGCTTGAGGCCGAAGGCCTTGTGGATGTTCACGAACCGGTCGCCGAACGCGCCGGTCGTGCAGACGATGGTGAGGTCGCCGGGGGAGAGCAGGTTGATGACCGCCGACTCCATCGCGCCGGTCCCGGAGGCCGTCATCATCAGCACGGAATTCTTGGTGCGGTACACGAACTGCATGTCCTCGATGACCGAGACGAACAGCCGGCCGAACTCCGCGGTCCGGTGATGGATCAGCGGGCGGGACATCGCCTCGAGCACGGAGGGGGGAAGAGGCGTCGGGCCCGGCGTGAGCATGATGTTCTTGGTCATGAAGGTCTCTGGGTGCTGGGGTTGGGTTTCGGGACGACGGCGCCGGGAGCCAGCCACGAGGGCTTGGCCTCCGGCGCGGACGCGGGAAGGGGTCCGAGGGCGAGGGCGGCGACGTCGCGGAAGTGCTTGACGGGGACCATCTTGACGCGCTTGAGGACCTCGGCGGGGATGTCCTCGAGGTCTTTCACGTTGCCGTCGGGGAAGAGCACGGTCTTCAGGCCCTCGCGGTCGGCGGCGAGCACCTTCTCCTTCAGGCCGCCGATCGGGAGCACGCGGCCGCGCAAGGTGATCTCGCCGGTCATCGCCAGGCCCTCGACCACGGCGCGGCCGGAGAGCAGGCTCGCGAGCGCGGTGGCGAGCGCGATGCCCGCGGACGGACCGTCCTTGGGCGTCGCGCCCTCGGGGACGTGGATGTGGAAATCGCGCCGCTTGAACGCGTCGTCGGGGATGCCGAGCTCGACGGCGACCGACTTCACGTGGGAGAGCGCGGCCTGCGCGGACTCGGTCATGACCTCGCCCAGGCGCCCG
Source organism: Elusimicrobiota bacterium (assembly GCA_016191335.1). GTDB lineage: Bacteria > Elusimicrobiota > Elusimicrobia > UBA1565 > UBA9628 > GWA2-66-18. The sequence goes on from JACPOW010000028.1 coordinate 43,135, forward strand.
GTGATCTTGACGTCGCCCTTGCCGGGCACCGCCACGACCTCGATGGCCATCGTCGAGCCGCCGACCTCGCTCCAGGCCAGGCCGGTGGAGACGCCCACGGTGTTGAAGGAGTTCTTCTCGCGCGGGAACTTCGCGGGGCCGAGGAGCTTGGGGATGTCCGCGGGCGCGATCGTCACGGTCTCCGCCTTCTCGGCGAGGACCTTGCGGGCGGCCTTGCGGCACAGCGAGGCGATCTCGCGCTCGAGGTGGCGCACGCCCGACTCGCGCGTGTACTCCTCGATGACGCGCTCGAGCGCCGCGTCGTCGACGGCGAGCTGCCCGGGCTTGAGGCCGTGGGCCTCGAGCGCCTTGGCCAGCAGGTGCGACTTCGCGATCGAGACCTTCTCCGCCAAAGTGTAGCCGCTGAAGGTCATGACCTCGAGGCGGTCGCGCAGCGTCACGGGGATGCCGGCGAGGTCGTTGGCCGTGCAGATGAACATCACCTGCGACAGGTCGAACTCGATGTCGAGGTAGTGGTCGAGGAAGGTCGAGTTCTGCTCGGGATCGAGGACCTCGAGCAGCGCCGCCGACGGGTCGCCGCGCCAGTCCGAGCCCATCTTGTCGATCTCGTCGAGGAGGATGACCGGGTTGCGCGTGCCGGCCTTGCGCAGGTGCTGGATGAGACGGCCGGGCAGGCTGCCGATGTAGGTGCGGCGGTGGCCGCGGATCTCGGCCTCGTCGCGCACGCCGCCGAGCGACATGCGCACGAACTTGCGGCCGAGCGAGCGGGCGATGGACTTGCCGAGAGAGGTCTTGCCCACGCCGGGCGGGCCGACGAAGCACAGGATGGGGCCTTTCAGGCCCTTCGTCAGCTTGGTGACCGCGAGGTACTCGAGGACGCGCTCCTTGATCTTCGGGAGGCCGCTGTGGTCCTCGTCGAGCACGGCCTGGGCCTTGTCGAGGTCGATGACGTCCTTCGTGCGCTTCGACCACGGGAGGTGCGTCATCCAGTCGAGGTAGGTGCGGGAGACGGTGGACTCGGGGGAGAAGGGGGCCATCTTCTCGAGGCGGGCCAGCTCCTTCAGGGAGGCGGCCTCGGCCTCCTCGGGCATCTTGGCGTCCTTGATCGCCTTCTTGAGCTCCTCCATCTCCTGGGCGAAGTCGTCCTTCTGCCGGAGCTCCTTCTGGATCGCCTTCATCTGCTCGTTGAGGTAGTACTCCTTCTGGGTCTTCTCGATCTGCGTCTTGACCCGGGTGTGGATCTTCCTCTCGAGCGTCAAGATCTCGATGTCGGCCTTGAGCACGACGATCAGCTTCTCGAGGCGGGCCTTCGCGTCGAGGACCTCGAGCAGGGCCTGGCGGTCGGGGGCCTTCATGACGGACGCCGCCGCGAGCTTGTCGGCGAGCTCGGAGGGGTCCTCGATGGCGCCCAGCGCGGGCATCTCGGCGGGGGCGCGGCGGGCGAACTTCGAATGCTCCTCGCCGACCTCGAGCGCGTGGCGCATCAGCGCCTTCGTCTCGGCGGTGAGCTTCCCGGCGGCCTCGGGGTAGGCCAGGACGGCGTTCCAATGGCCGCCCGCCTCGTCGAACTCCATGGACTTCACGGACGCGCGGGCGTGCGCCTGCAGGAACACCTTGAGGGTCCCGTCGGGCATCTTCAGGTACTGCACGACCTCGACGAGGACGCCGATGCCGTACACGTCCTCGGTCTTCGGGTCCTCGACGGTCACGTCCTTCTGGGCGACGACGCACAGGAACTTCGCGTGGTCCTTCATCGCCGCCTCGATCGCCTTCACCGACTTGGGGCGTCCGACGGAGAGCGGCAGGACCATGTGGGGGAAGACCACGACGTCGCGGACGGCGAGCAGCGGCAGGCGCGCGGGGCGGGAGGGCGGCGTCTTCTTGGCTTCGCTCAAGGCTTGAACCCCGGGAGGATCTTGCTGACGGGCACGACCTTGTCGACGAGGCCGTAGGCGACGGCCTCCTCGGCCGACAGGTAGAAGTTGCGCTCGACGTCCTTGTCGAGCTTCTCGTAGGGCTGGCCGCAGTGCTTGGCCAGGATCTCGGAGAGCCGCTTGCGGGTGTGCGCCATCTCGGAGCCCTCGATGCGGATGTCGGTCTCCTGGCCCTGCATGCCGCCGCGGATCAGGGGCTGGTGGATCATCACGCGGGCGTGCGGGAGGATGAGGCGCTTGCCCTTCGTGCCGGCGGCGAGCAGGACCGCGCCGAAGCTCATCGCCATGCCCATGCACAAAGTCGAGATGGGGGCGCGGATGAACTGCATCGTGTCGTACACGGCGAGGCCCGCCGTGACCATGCCGCCGGGGGAGTTGATGTAGATGTGGATGTCCTTCTCGCCGTCCTCGCCGTCGAGGTACAGGAGCTGGGAGATCAGCAGGTTGGCCGAGTCGGTGGTGACGGCCCCTCCGTCGCCGCCGACGAAGATGATGCGCTCCTTCAGGAGGCGGGAGAAGATGTCATAGCCGACGGCGGAACCTTGGTTCCACTTCTCGAGGACTTGGGGGAGGATGGCGGGCATAAATAGAGGATAGCTTTTCTGGGAATGCCACTCAAGAAGAAGGGCGGCGCGACTGTTTCCGGAAACAGCCGGCGAATCGGGTAGGAGGCAGGTAGGATCGTCCTACCCGCCCCCTCCCACACCACCGGACGTGCGCGTGACGCATCCGGCGGTTCGGATAGCGGCCTTCATGAGGCGGCCAGGCGCACTACGCCCAGCGCCTTCAGGTGTGAG
>JACPOW010000021.1 GCA_016191335.1 Elusimicrobiota bacterium
CTGAACAACAAGATCCGCGTTATCCAGCGGCGCAGCTACGGCCTACGCGACGAGGAGTATCTGCGCCTCAAAGTCCTCACCTGCATGCTCGACCCGATCTGAAATCAGGCGAAAATCACCCACTCGGTTTGGAGAAGACCCTGACTTTTTTGCATGAATATCGATTCCCTTGCTGCAACGACTTGTTAGATATGGATACAACTGATGAAAGGCTGCTCATGAACTCATTTGGGGATCACATTGCTTTTGTCTGGGAGTACGACCTCGCCACTAATCGTCGTAAATTCAAAGGATTCGCGAAGCCCGTAGGCCTTTACTTAACGCGAGATGTAACTCTCCCCGTCAACCCGTAAGATTACAACGAACATCTGTCCCCGACGCGAGCTCAACCGTGCCCGGCATAAGCTCGCCGGCGCGCTCGTCAAAAACGCGCCCTGGGTGACGTCTCCCCACAAAACCAGGTAATTTTGAATCGCGTTTCCTGGGTGATTGCCCCCGTCCTCGCGCGCGGGACGTGGACGCGCGTCGTCTATCCCTGGGAGCCGCAGCGCTAGGCTAGTCGGTGCGCGTCCACAGGCCCTTGTCGAGGACCTGGATGGAGGTGCGCCACTCGACGCCGCGCACGCCGTCCGTGAAGGTCGGCACCTCGACGGGGAACACGCGCAGGACCGTGCGGGAGTCGGTCCACCAGAACTTGTCGCGGGTCCGCTCGCCCTCGCCGTAGGTGAGCGAGAGGTCCCGCGCCAGCTCCTCGGCGGTCTTCTCGCCGGAGCGCTTGGCGTTGTAGACCACCTGGATGTCGACGAGCTTCCCGCGCTTGAAGCCGAGCAGCAGCGCCTGCGTCCAGCTCGGGAAGCTCTTCGCGTAGCCGCGCTCGACGCGGTAGCGCGTCACGCGCCCGCGCGGGTCTATATAGGAGGGCCAATCCTGCGCCGGCGGATAGATGCGCTGGACGTCCTCCAGGCTGTCGCCGAGCTGCAGCTCCGCGAGGTAGCGCTGGATCGCGGGCGGGTCCTCGTAGCCGTCGTCGCCGGCGAACGCCGGGACCGCGAGGAGCGCGGCCATCAGCAGGGCGCGCACGGCTACCTCGCCGCTCGCGCCTTGCGGCGCGCGCCGGCCTTCGCGTAGTACCGGGGGCCGGCGTAATGGGTGAAGGTCACCTTCGCGACCTTGGTGATGAAGTCCTTCGCCTGCGAGTAGGAGCGGTTCTGGCCGGTGAGCACGGTGACCGCGTAGTCGCCGTTCGGGGTCAGGAAGATCGCGGAGTCGTGGCAGGCCTGGCGCAGGAGCCCGGTCTTGTGGGCGATGTCCCAGCCCGCGGGCATGCCCTTGGCCAGGCGGGAGGCGACGGCCTTGGGCTTCTTGAGGATCTCGAGCATGACCTCGCTGGAGACCTTGTCGACGGCCTGGCCGGTGTAGATCTTGTCCATCAAGGAGGCCATCTCGCGGGCGGTCGTGTAATTTTCGTGCATGACGCGCCCGCCCTTGATGCTCATGCCTTCCTCATAGATGCCGGTGTAGAGGAGGCCCATGCGCGGGAACTGCTGCTGCACGTAGCCGATGCCGAGGTGGTCGAGGACCATCTTGGTCGCGGTGTTGTCCGACTCGTTGATCATGTGGACGAGCAGCTCGCGGATGGTGAGCTTCGTGCCGTCGGGGCGCCACTTGAGCGACCCGGAGCCGCCCACGCGGTTGCGCCGCGTGATGGCGATCTTCTCGTCGAGGGCGAGGCGGCCGTCGCGGATCTTGTAGAAGGCCGCGATCATGACCGGGACCTTGATCAGGCTCGCCGCGGGGAAGAGGTCGTCGGGGTGATGGGTCCAGACGCGCCCGGATTTGAGGTCCTTGAGGTAGATCGAGACCCGGCCGGGATAGCGCTCGGCCATCGCGGCGAGCTCGCCGGTCATCGTCTCCCATTGCACGTCGCGCGGGTGCGGGGCCATGGACGGGGCCGGGGCGGGGCCGATCGTCGCCTGCGCGGGCGAAGGGGAGATCGAGGCTTCCGCCGGGCGGCTCGGCTCGGGGACGGCGACGGGAACGGCGCTCGCCGGGGAGAGCGCGGCGGGGGCCGAGATCTCGGCGACCTCCTGGTCCTCCTCGGGGCGGCCGTTCTCCTCGCTCCAGTCGAGGCGATAGCCGAGGCCGTAGGCCAGGCCGATGACGACGAGCGCGGACACGAGCAGAAGGTCGGTGCCCTGAGCGCGCAAGGCCTCCCACCGGATGCGTCTATCGACGACGATTCTGCTCATAAGTCGGTTCTCTCAGGATAGCAGGCCGCGGGCGTCTTCGCCAGCCGCTTTGCGCTTGAAGACGATGTTGTCGAAATCGTTGGGCGAGTCCTGGATGGTCCGGTAGCGGACCCGGAGCTCCTCGAGGTAGCGGTCCATCCCCTCGTAATCCAGGGGCTTGAGGCGGCCGTCGTCGAGGATGGCGTGCGGCTCGTAGCCGCTCTCGCGCAGCAGGCGCAGGGCGGCGCGGTCGGACTCGATGGCCGGAGTGAACACCTCGAGGATGAGGACCGGGGACTTCTCGCGGAGCAGCTTCTCGCCGCCCTTGAGGACCCGGTCCTCGACGCCCTCGACGTCGAGCTTGATGACGTCGGGGCAGGCCCCGGCGGACCGGCAGTAGTCGTCGAGGCTGGTCGCCTCGGCCTTGACGAGCTCCGTCTTGCGGTGCTGCCAATCGGCCCGGATCGACGAGGTGCCGATGAAGGGCAGCGGGGCGACGTGGAACTCGACGACGCCCGACGACCCGCTCATCGCCTTGTTGACGACATGCACATTGCGCTGTCCGCCGAGGTTTTTGCGAAGGATCGAGATCAAGGTCGGGTTCGGCTCGAAGGTATGAACCGCGCCTTTCTGACCGACGAGTTTGGCCGCCAGCAGGCTGTAGTACCCGAGACAGGCTCCGACATCGAAGAAGGTCATCCCCTCCGCCAGTTCGCGGATCAGGAATTTATTGAGCCGCACCTCGGCATCCGCGTCGACGGTGGCCCCGTACAGATAGACCTCGCCGTAACCCGACGGGACGATGACGGTCATGGGCTCTCCGAAGAAGGTGACGGACTCCTTCCGGGAGGACCGGCCCAGCGCGAAGAGCAGATTGAGCGCGCGCATCGAGACCGACCGCGCGACCGTGGCGAACGGATGCCGGAGCATCCGTTCGCCGCGGGGCATGCGCCGCAGCGTCACGAGCCGGTCGAGCCGCGCGAGCAGCTCGTCCCGCCGGTCCGACGGCGTCACTGAGCCTTGACGGCCGGGTTCTTCGAGAACGACAGCTTGTCGTTCGCCGTGTCGACGTCGACGTAGATGGTGTCGCCGCGCTCGAACTTCTTGAGCAGGATGTCCTCGGAGAGGGGATCCTCGACCGAGCGCTGGATGGTGCGGGCCAGCGGCCGGGCGCCGTAGTTGACGTCGAAGCCGTTCTTGATGAGGAACTTGTCGGTCTCGGGCGTGAACTCGATCTTGAAGCCCTGGGCCTCGATCTTCGCGCGGACCTTTCCGAGCATCATCACGAGGATCTCCGTCATCTCCTTCTCGTTGAGCGGGTGGAAGACGATGATGTCGTTGAGGCGGTTGATGAACTCGGGCGAGAAGACGCGCTTGACCTCGTCCATCACCGTCTCTTTCATCTTCTTGTAGTCGCGCACGTCCTGGTCCGCGGCGTCGGCCGCGGCGAAGCCGAGGGACTTGCCCTTGGAGATGAGGCGGGCGCCGACGTTCGAGGTCATGAGCACGACCACGTTCTTGAACGACACCTTGTGGCCGAGGTTGTCGTTGAGCACGCCGTCGTCCATCACCTGGAGGAGGATGTTGAAGATGTCCGGGTGCGCCTTCTCGATCTCGTCGAGGAGCACGACGGAATAGGGTTTTCTCCGGACGGCCTCGGTCAATTGACCGCCCTCTTCGTAACCGACGTAGCCGGGGGGCGCTCCGATGAGGCGGGACACGGCGAACTTCTCCATGTACTCGCTCATATCGATACGGATCATCGAGTCCTCGTTGCCGAACATGAACTCGGCCAACGCGCGGGCGAGCTCCGTCTTGCCGACGCCCGTCGGTCCGAGGAACATGAAGGAGCCGATGGGCTTCTTCACGTCCTTGAGGCCGGCGCGCGAGCGGCGGATCGCCTGCGACAAGGTCTTGATCGCCTCTTCCTGGCCGATGACGCGCTTGTGGAGGTTGTCCTCCATGTGCACGAGCTTCTCGGTCTCGGTCTCGGTCAGGGCGGTGACGGGCACGCCGGTCCACTTGGACACGACGGCGGCGATGTCCTCGCCCGTGATGGTGGGCGTGGACTGGTCGCGCTTCTCGCGCCACTTCTTCTTGTTTTCCTCAAGCGCCTTTCTAAGTTCCTTCTCCTTGTCGCGAAGGCGCGCGGCCTTCTCGTACTCCTGGCCGGAGATGGACGAGGACTTATCCTTGACCACCTTCTCGATCTCGACTTCCTTGTCCTTGAACTCGGGCGGCGTCGCCGAGGACTGCAGGCGCGCGCGGCTGCCGGCCTCGTCGATGAGGTCGATGGCCTTGTCCGGCAGGAAGCGCTCGGAGATGTAGCGGTCGGACAATTCGGCCGCGGCCCGCAGCGCCGAGTCGTCGTACTTGATCTTGTGATGGGCCTCGTACTTATCCTTCAGGCCCTGGAGGATGGTGAACGTCTCCTCGACGGAGGGCGGGTCCACGATGATGGGCTGGAAGCGGCGCTCGAGGGCGGCGTCGCGCTCGATGTACTTGCGGTACTCGTCGAGCGTGGTGGCGCCGATCGTCTGCAGCTCGCCGCGCGACAAGGCCGGCTTGATCATGTTCGAGGCGTCGATCGCGCCCTCGGCCGCGCCGGCGCCGATGACGGTGTGGAGCTCGTCGATAAACAAAACAACGGCGCCTTTGGAACGACGAATTTCCTCGATGATGTTTTTGAGGCGCTGTTCAAACTCACCGCGATACTTGGTGCCCGCGACCACGAGCGCCAAGTCCAACGTGAGGAGGCGCTTGTTGAGAAGAATCTCAGGCACGTCAGCCGTCGAGATCTTGGTGGCGAGCCCTTCCACGATCGCCGTCTTGCCCACGCCCGGGTCGCCGATCAGTACCGGATTATTTTTCGTTCTGCGGGCGAGGATCTGGATCATGCGCTCGATCTCGTCGTCGCGGCCGATGACGGGGTCCAGCTTGCCCTCGCGCGCCATCGCGGTCAGGTCGCGGCCGAACTCGTCGAGGGTGGGGGTCTTGGACTTGGTGCGCGTCGGGGAGCCCGAGCCCTGCTGGGCGCCTCCGCCGGCCGCCCCCTGCTGCTGGGACTGGCCTTCGCCGAGGAGGTTGAGCACTTCCTCGCGGACCACGTCCAGGCGCAGGCCGAGGTTCTCGAGCACGCGCGCGGCGACGCCTTCCTCCTCGCGGATCAGGCCGAGGAGCAGATGCTCGGTGCCGACGTAGGAGTGGCCCATGTGCTGGGCTTCCTCGACGGCATATTCAAGAACTTTTTTGGCCCGCGGGGTAAAGGGGATCTCGCCGAGGAGCATGACGTTGTCGCCGGTGCCGACGATCTTCTCGATCTCGGAGCGCACGCGGCGCAGGTCGACGCCGAGGTTGGCGAGGACCTGAGCGGCGACTCCTTCACCCAGGGCGATCAGCCCGAGCAGGATGTGCTCGGTGCCGACGTAATCGTGATTGAGGCGCTTGGCCTCTTCCTGGGCGATCAGGATGACGCGCTGGGCCCGCTCCGTGAATCGGTTCGACATGAGAATTCTCCTCGAAGCCCCTTCGGCTTCCCTATATTAGTGCGTTCCGGCACGAACAGCATGACACCCTCATGTTACGATTTAGCGACGGGTGAAGGTTTCCCGTCGCGGCCATTCTACATATTTTGCGGGCGGCAAGGCTTTACCGACTTTTTAGCGACGTGTAATGACTTTTTGACGCTTGGGGGCTATACTTTGGGGGACTTCGGAGGGGTGCCATGAAAGTCCTCTTTTCCGCCGCGATCGCCTTGCTGGCCGCTCAAACGGCCTTGGCGGAGCAGCGGGCGAACAAGGCCTATAACACGGTCAACGGCCGGACCTCGATGGCCGCTCCGGCCGGAGCGCGAGTGATCACGGTCAACACCCCCGGCGGCGGCACCGCGCCGAACTCCCCCGTGGCCGGCCAGGCGCCGGCGGTGACGAGCTCCATGATCAACGGGGCTCCGACCGACGGCGGCCGCGCCTTCATGGGCGGCGGCCGGCAGGCCGTCTCCCGCGGCTCGGGCGGCCGGGCCGTGCACCGCGGCGGCAAGGCCTTCTGGACCGGCGGCCGCAGCGCGGTCGGCCCGGCCGACGCCCCCGCCCCGGCCCCGAGCACCGAGGAGGCGCCCCCGAACTACAGCAAGCCGGGCGCCCTGATCCGCACCACGGGCCAGCAGCCCCTCTACGAGAAGGCGGAGACCCGGACCCACACCGTGGACGCCGGCGAGATCGTCTTCAACAAGCGCAAGGGCTTCGACGTGGCCCGCGCGCCCAGCGTCCAGCAGGGCCCCAAGGACACGCCTCCCCCGCCGAACCCCGTCACCGGCGGCAGCAGCATCTACAGCAACGGCGCGTCGGCCAACTCCGCGCCCGGCTCGAGCGGGGGCTCGGACAAGCCCAAGGACAACAACGGCAGCGGCAACAACGACAAGGGCAAGCCCGGCGACGACTACGACCCCCAGGGCGGGGACAAGGCGATGCAGACGAGCTTCTACGACGCGTTCTGAATCCGCTATGATGCCCGCATGCGGCTCATCCCGCCCGCGGGCATCAATCTTTTCCAGCTCATCTACGTCCTGATCCGGGAGTATCGCGAGAGGACCGGCCTCGAGCCCCTGAACCTGTCCCTCGGCAATCCCGACGGGGTCCCCCCCGCGGCGATCCGGGCCCTCAAGGCCAAGTACGCGCAGGACCCCGGCTACGACTTCCACACCTACGCCGAGGACAAGAATCTGCTCCGCTTCGCGGAGCAAATGGTCTTAATACACAGCGGCCTCGATGTCAGCGGCCATCCTCATCTTCGCGTGCTTCCCATCGCGGGGATCAAGACCGCCAGCGCCTTGATCCCGCTGGCCTGCGCCCTCCATCTTCCGGACAAAGCCCGCCGCAGCTCCTTCCGCGTCGCCTCCAACCTGCCCGCCTACGACGTGATCGGCACCTGGAGCGCTTCGTATCTCGGGGCCCAGCGCACGGTGTGGCCGCTGACGAGCGCCGACAACATGAGGCTGAACATCGGGAGGCTGAAGGAGGCGCTGCGTCGCGACGGCGCGGACCGCGCCGACCTCGTCTTCGTCATACGCCCCGGAAACCCCGCGGCGGTGGGCGCCTCGGCCGCGGACTGGAAGGAGCTCATCGCGCTCTGCGTGGAAAAGCGCATGCGCCTCGTCAACGACGGCGCCTACGCGGGCCTCGCGGCGTCGGGCACGCACGTCACCTTGGCGTCGGTGGCCAAGGACTATCCCGCCCTCGAGTGGCTCGAGCTGTACTCGGTGAGCAAGTCCTACAACGACCCCGGCGCGCGCCTGGGCGCCCTCGTCGGCTCGAAGGATTTCGTCGAGGACTTCATCCTGGTGAAGGGCAACACCGACTCGGGGCCCGTCCCCGGCGTCATGGCCGCGTACGGCGATTTCTTGAGCGACCCGAAGGCCGCGCGCGCCGCGCTCGACGAGATCCGCGGCCTATACGAGAAGCGCCTCGCCTACCTGATCCCGGCGCTGAAGAAGGCCGGATTGCGCCCGGCCTGCGCCACGGAAGCCGGCTTCTTCACTTTGTGGAAGACGCCGAAGGAGGCCTTCGGCAAGGTCCTGCCCGAGGAGAACCGCCACGAGGCGTTCAACCGCGCGGTGATCACCGAGACCGGCATCGTCGGCGTCCACTTCTCCGCGCCCGGTGATTCGGGCACGCCGGAGCCGCTGATCCGCTATGCCGTGTGCGCCGACGTGCTGGACAAGACGTTCCAGGAACGGCTCGAGGCCGGTTTGGCGCGGATCAAGCCGGTCTACTGAGCGAGCGACTCGCACCGGTGCGAGTCCGACTGTTTCCGGAAACAGTTTATTTACGAGCCTGGTTTGTTTAGATGCGCACCGAATAGATCGTCGAAATCATGCGGTTTCGCCGCTTGCGCGTCATCGAGGATCGAGTACACGCCGACCCACCGATCCTTCGGATCGCGGACTCCAAAAACCCTTGCCGTGCAGCGCTTCCAGAAATCATCGAGAACGCTCAGCCCCGCGGGCGTTACCCGAGGAGTCCGCTTCAACCGCGAGATTTCGGCGCCGTTCACGAGGATATAGGAAATCCCCTCCTGGCGAATTTTCCGTGCCAAGGCAGTCCCGTCCGCGGATTGATCGGCCCAGACTTCAAGAGCTGTCCGCTGGTCCGGAGACGCCAGAATCGCCTCCCGATTAAGATAGAAGCCGCGAGACTCACCGTAGATCAACACTTTCGCATTAGCGGGCGCCTGTTCGTTCAAGTACTGATAGCCGGCGTACGGCGGCGGCGGATAGGAGATGACCGTGTGGGCCAGATGCTCATTGAAACTCTTTTCGCCGAGATAAACGGGAAGCTTCGCCCTATTCGAGTCCATGACGGCCCAGCCAAGAACCGAGAGGGTGGAAAGTCCGATTGCTCCAGTCCGAAAGATCGTCGCTACCCCTCTCGACTCCAAACCTTCGATCAAACAGGCAACGAGGAGCGACAAGACCGCGAGATGGGGGATGAAAAATCGAGTCATAGGAGACAATACGCTCAATGGGATCCACGCGACTGCCGCGAATATGGCGACGAGCTTCGCGCGGCGCCCGACTGGGAACCAGAATAGTCCCGGGAGAAGGGAAAGGTAGACCGGCCCGACGGTCTGAGTAAGGTCTTCGATCGGCTTCAGGAAATCCCAGGGATGCTTCAGATAACTCCAGACTCCCGCGAGAGAAAGGAGCCGGCGCACGTCGGTTCCTGCCGCGCTGATCTGTCGCCAATCCGGCACGGCCGCTCCCGCCGAGGCGATTCGCTCATGAAAAAACGGGTAAAGAGGATTCCCATAGAAAGCGAGGTTCTTCAACACCCACGGCGCAATGAGAACAGTGGAGATTCCTGCGCACACGAGCAGACGCGACATGAAGCGCTTTCGATCCTCCACGGTCGAAAGTCTTCCCCCCGCCAGAAGCGGGATCGCGGCAAACGCCAAAAGCCACGCCGGATACTTGGTCGCCATAGCAAAGCCCAGAAAGGTTCCGGCCATGACGACTGAAGGCATGGACAAGCCGTTTGGCTCCTCGGCCACGGATAGAAGTCCGGTCAGGCAGCACAACTCCATCAAGGTCCACTCAAGACCGACGGAAACCCGGAAAGACTCGCCCATGACGACGGGTGTTGCCGCGAATATCAGCGCGGCGACGACGCCCGCTTTGGGTCGGCCAAGTCTACGGCTCAATCCGACAAGAGCGATGCAACACCACAGAAGGAAGCTGCAGTGCAGGAGGGAGGCGGCGACACCCCACGACTCGATCACGAGGGTCAGTCCCGAGAGCATCTGCGGCAAAGCGGGGATGCCCGAATACGAGTTCAACGGCGTCGGATATATTCCGCCGTGGACGAGATATTGCGCAGGAAGAGCCAGGTGATAAACGAGGGCGTCGTAGAAGGTCTCGGGAATCAGCGAATATCGCAGGGAGTTGAACCAAGCGATAACGACGAGGGCTCCCGCGCACGAGCCGAGCGCGTCCGGCCCCGAAGACTTATCGCTCGCCCGCGCCATCGCACCGCGCGCGGACAAGAATAGATCACGCAGGCCGGGCAGGCTCAATACCGCCAACGCGACCAGGAGAAAGGTCAGGAGACCGCCGTTCCAGAAACCGCTCAAACCGGTGAGCAGCAGCAAAGTCCCTACGGAACCGTACCCCAGGCCGAAGCTCAACGCCGCCTCCTCCCAGGGGTTATGTGCGGAAAATCGCGAAGCTCGAAGCAGAAGGCGCCCGACGCCAAGAAGTGAAAGTGTGATTGCCGCGACAGTCAACAACCGCTTTAAATGTCCCGCGGTCGCGTGCGCCGCGGGTACGATCGCAAAGTCGTAGCCAAGCCAGCGGTTAAAGTATTGAACGAAGTCCTCGCCGCTGATGATCCGATGAACGACGACTATCGTCCAGACCGCGGTCGCGGCGACGATGAGCGCCGGCGGCATTCCCGTTCGATAAGAAGCGGTCTGCGTGCGCTCCGGTTTACGACGCTGATTTGATTCGGCGATGAACAATCATACCGCTTTGAGGGAAACTCGCACCGGTGCGAGTCCGACTGTTTCCGGAAACAGTCGCCCGAAAACTATCGATAATCACGAACGGATGGTCTTCGACTCTTCCCGGGAATAGTGATTATCAGTAGTGACCAGCGGCGCCGACAGGGATGATCCGCTACTGAGCGGTCACGGCGAGGGCGCGCTCGCGCGCGGCCTGGCGGCGCAGCCTTTCGGCGCGGGCCCGGGCGGACCGGGAGGCCTTCGGGGAGCGCGTGGCCATCAGCGCGCGCTCGGCCTCGGCGCGGCGCCCCGACGGGCTCGCGAACCAGCCCGCGTCCGGAGACACGACGCGCGCCCCGCCCAGAGCGGCGGGAGAGATCGGCGCGGCGACGGCGTCGCGCAGCTCCTCGGGCGCCTTCGGCGTCGAACGGTGGACCAGCACGCCCATGGTCGCGGCCAAAGCCAGGGCTCCGGCGATGGTCCAGACGCGTCCGCTGCGGCCTCTTACCATAGATATAGGTTAACCCGTCCTCGAAAAGGGTGAAAGGGCCTTTGGTCCTAGCGGGGCGGGGTCCTTCACCGCCTAATCCGGAGATTAAAGTCTGGCAATTGTGTTGCTACATGTCGTTTACGAGCCGTACACGAGGAGCATATATGAGAAAGTTATGGGCCGCCTTCACCGTCGTGATCGTCGGATCCTTCGCCGTCCTGGGCTGGGTCGGCGTGGAGATGAACAACCACAAGCCTCCGATCCCCGTTTCGGTCGTCGATGAGACCGGGAAGGCCGTTTTCCCCGACGGGGCGATCATGGAAGGCCAGGACGTCTGGCGCGCCCTCGGCGGCATGCAGGTCGGCTCGGTGTGGGGCCACGGCGCCTACGTCGCCCCGGACTGGACGGCCGACTGGCTACACCGCGAGCTCACCACCGTGCTCGACGGCTGGGCCAAGGCGGAGAAGGCCGGGTCCTACGCGGCCCTTCCCGCCGAGCGCCAGGCGGCTTTGCGCCAGCGCCTGGAGACGCTGTTCCGGACCAACGGCTACGACGCCGCGACCGGACGACTGACCGTCTCCGCGGACCGGGCGGCGGCGTTCCGTTCCAACCTCGAACACTACGGCGACGTGTTCGCCAACGGCCGGAAGGCCTACGCGATGCCCAAGGGCGCGGTGACCGATCCCGATAAAGCCCTGAAGCTGTCCGCGTTCTTCTTCTGGACCTCGTGGGCCGCGTCGACGGACCGGCCCGGCAGCCAGTACACCTACACGAACAACTGGCCGCACGAGCCGCTGATCGGAAACCGCCCCACCGCTCCCGCGATGTTCTGGACCGGCATCAGCATCATCATGCTGCTCGGCGGGATCTGCGCGATGGTCTGGTACTACGCGGGCGCCGGCGGCGGGGAGCACGCCAAGAAGGACGTCCCCTCCCGCGACCCGCTGATCGGCCTCAAGCTGACGGCGTCGCAGAAGATGACCATCCCGTACTTCGTCACCGTCGCCGGCCTCATCTTGGCGCAGATCGGCGTCGGCATCGTCACCGCCCATTACGGCGTGGAAGGCGACGGCTTCTTCGGCGTGCCTCTCGACCGCTGGCTGCCGTACGTCGTGACGCGCACCTGGCACATCCAGCTCGGGCTGTTCTGGATCGCGACGAGCTGGCTCGCCGCGGGGCTGTTCATCGCGCCGATCATCCTCGGCCGCGAGCCCAAGGGCCAGGCCCTCGGCGTCGGCGTCCTGCTCGGCGCCCTCGTCGTCATCGTCGTCGGCTCTCTCGCCGGCGAGTGGGCGAGCGTGTTCCATAAATTCTCCGGGAACGATTGGTTCCTGTGGGGCCATCAGGGCTACGAGTACGTCGAGCTCGGGCGCGTCTGGCAGGTCGGCCTGTTCGCGGGCCTGCTGATCTGGCTCGCGCTCGTCGGACGCTGCGTGATCCCGGCGATGATCGAGGCCAAGCCGGGGACCTCCAAGCTGCTCGGGCTGTTCCTCGTCTCCGCGGTCGCGATCGCGGGCTTCTACGGCGCGGGCCTGTCGTGGGGCCAGCACACGCACCTGACCATGGTCGAGTACTGGCGCTGGTGGGTCGTGCACCTGTGGGTCGAGGGCTTCTTCGAGGTGTTCGCGACCGTCGTGATCGCGTTCCTGTTCTCGAAGATGGGTCTCGTCAACGACGCGCGGGCCGCCGAGGCGACCTTGCTCGCCGCGACGATCTACCTCGCGGGCGGCATCATCGGGACCTTGCACCACCTGTACTTCTCGGGCACGCCGACGGTGGCGCTGGCGCTGGGCTCGGTGTTCAGCGCGCTCGAGGTCGTGCCCCTGGCCTTGATGGGCTACGAGGCCTGGGACCACATCCATGTCTCCCGCTCGGCGCCGTGGGTGCGCGACTACCGCTGGCCGATCCTGTTCTTCGTCGCCGTCGCGTTCTGGAACATGGTCGGCGCGGGCCTGTTCGGCTTCATGATCAACCCGCCGGCCGCGCTGTACTACATGCAGGGGCTCAACACGACGCCGCTGCACGGCCACGCGGCGCTGTTCGGCGTGTACGGCATGCTCGGTATCGGCCTGACGCTGTTCTGCCTGCGCGCCGCGACGGCCGGACGGCGCTGGAAGGACGGGATGATCTCCGTCGCCTTCTGGGGCATGAACGGCGGATTGCTCGCGATGTGCCTGCTGAGCCTGCTGCCGGTCGGGCTCCTGCAGACCGTCGCGTCGATCGAGACGGGCTACTGGTTCGCCCGCAGCCCGGAGTTCCTGCAGACGCCGCTGATGTCGACCTTGCGGTGGCTGCGCGCGCCCGGGGACACCGTGTTCGCGCTCGGCGCGGTCGCGCTGGTCCTCTTCATGATCGGGCTGGCCACCGGCCACTCGTTCGCCGGGGAGGCGAAGCCGGCCAAGGCCGAGGCCGCGCCGGAGCCGGAGCTCGTCGCTTAAAAGGAGAAAGCCGCGCGCGGCGCCCTCGCGGCGTCGCGCGCGGCTCTTTTTATTTCTTGGATTTCTTCGGCAGCTTGAGGTCGGCCAAGGTGAGCGTGCGCAGCGACGAGCGCATGCGCTCGTCGGCCTCGACGGCCGCGGCGTGCAGGGCGCAGGTCCCGCCGGCGGAGCAGGCCCGCTCCTCGAGCAGGCAGCGCCCGTGACGGCGGTCGCTGCCGCCGAGCGCCTCGATCACCTCGGCGAGCGTGACCTCCTTGGCCGGGCGGTCCAGGCGGTAGCCGCCGTTGGGGCCGCGCCGGGAGCTCAGCACGCCCGCGCGCACCAGGCTCTGGAAGCTCTTGGCGAGAGCGGATTCCGGCAAGGAGAAGCGGCGGGCGACCCCGGTCAGCTCCAGCGATTTGCCGGGGTTGGCGGCGACGACCGCGAGCGCCTGCAGGGCGTGGCGCAGCGGCTGGGACAGTCCCACGAGGTTCAGATCCGGAGTCATGATTCCGACATTGTAGCCGATTTGATTCCCGTCGGGGAATGCCCTACACTATCATCATGAACCACGCCGAGCCCGTCGCCGCCGAGCCCTCCGCCGACCTCAAGACCAAGACCCTCCTCGTCATCTCCTCGCCCAACCCGAAGAAGAAGTTCATCTACCAGCGCCTCAAGGAGCTGGGCTTCTCGAAGATGATCCTGATGTCCTCCGAGGCGAACTGGGTCAGCAAGATCACCGACGGCTTCGTCGAGTGCGACCCTCTCGACGAGGTCGCGTGCGTGGCCAAGGTCGAGGAGCTCGTCAAGACGCAGAAGGTCGACGGCGTCATCACCTTCTGGGAGAACGCCGTGCCGCTGTGCGCCACGCTCGCCGAGCGCTTCGGCTGGATCGGCCACACGCCGCAGGCCGCGCTCAACGCGCGCAACAAGTACCTGACGCGCCAGACGCTCGAGAACGCCAAGCTCGGCAAGTACCAGCCCGCGTGGGCGCTGATCAAGAGCCACTCGGACCTCGAGAAGGCCGCGGCGCGCATCGGCTTCCCCCTCGTGCTGAAGCCGGCGTGGGGCGTGAAGTCGCAGTTCGTCGTCAAGCTCGATAACCTTGATGAAGCGAAGAAAGCGCTCGACTACATCAAGACCAACATGACTCCCGCGTTCGACCCCATCTACAAGTACGGCACGGACATCCTGGCGGAAGAGTTCATGGACGGGGCGGAGATCGACGTCGATCTGTTGGTGCAGAACGGCGAAGTCAAATTCCACGCCTTCAACGACAACTTCCCCACCAAGGAGCCCTTCTTCGTCGAGACCGGCGACGCGATGCCGTCCCGCCACGAGGACAAGGACCTTTCCGATGTCCTCAGGATGGCCAAGGAGGTCGTGAAGACCTTGGGCCTGACCAACGGCGCGCTGCACCTCGAGGCGAAGATCACGCCCTCCGGGCCCAAGCTCGTCGAGATCAACGCGCGCATGGGCGGCGACTACCTCCACGACTGGATCAAGACGGTCTGGGAGGTCGACGTCATCGAGGAGGCCGCCCGCATCGCCCTGGGCCAGCCCTGCCACCCCAAGCGCCTCAAGGACCCCCGCTGCCACCTCGTCGGCAAGTACCTCATCCCGGAGTACTCCGGCGTCGTCACCGGCGTGAAGTTCCCCCAGGAGAAGCCCGACCCCGCCAAGGTCCACGAGATCGCCGTGCAGAAGGAGCCCGGCGACGCCGTCCTCGTCCCGCCGGAAGGCTTCGAGACCATCGGCTGGGTCGTCGGACGCGGCGACACCTACGCCGAGGCCGAGGAGAACCTCGACGAAACCTTGCGTCAGGTCTCCATCAACATCGTGCGCTTCGACTCGACCTCGTCTTTGGGTAAAACGAGGCGCAAGAACCGCTTCGGCGCCGCCCAGGTCTCGCGGCGGCGCATCCTGCAGTCGGCCCGGATCGAGAAGGTCCGCGGCACCGGGTTCGACAAGAAATCCCTTCACGTCGGGATCCTCTGCAACATCTTCGACGCCGAAGGCGGCGAAGAAGGCGCGGTCCATTCGGATCTGACGTCGGTGGGCCGGAACATCCAGAAGGCGGTCGAATCGAAGGGTCACAAGGTCACGTTCTTCGACATGAACGAGACGCCCCTTCCGTTCGACAAGATCGCCAACGCGAACGTGGACATGATCTTCAACGTCTGCGAGCGCATCAACAACTCGTCCTTGCTCGAGCCCCACGCCGCGGCCATCCTGGACTGCCTCGGGATCCCTTACACGGGCTCCAATCCCCTGACCTTGGCGCTGTGCATCGACAAGATCAAGGTGAAGAAGATCCTCGAGCAGCACGGCCTGCCCACGCCCAAGTTCGACTACGTCTTCGAGAAGAACGAGCCCATCCGCGAGGACCTTCGCTACCCGCTGATGGTCAAGCTCGCCAACACCGACAACTCCATCGGCATCTCGAACATGTCCGTCGTCACGAGCCTGAAGGCCCTGAAGGACCAGGTCGCCATGCTGCTGGAGAAGTACAACCGCCCTGTTCTTATCGAAGAATTCATCGAGGGCGACGAGGTCGACGTCTCGATCATGGGCAACGAGGACCGGGTGAAGGTCCTGCCTCTGTCGCGCTCCATCTTCGACGACCTGCCGAAAGGGACCTGGGGCATCTACCCGTTCCAGGCGAAGTGGGAGGACAACTCCGTGTACTCGAAGATCCGCGTCGAGCGCCCGGCGAAGTACTCCCAGAAGCTCTCCGCCCTGATCTCCGAGATCTGCCTCGACGCGTACCGCATCTTCGACTGCCACGACTACGCGCGCATCGAGGTCCGGGTGGACCGCTCGGGCAATCCGTACATCCTGGAGATCAACCCGAACCCGTCGATCTCCGACGGCGACTGCGTCCCGGCCTGCGCCGAGGTGATCGGCCACAACTACGCCGACTTCATCGAGGAGATCATGAAGGAGTGCATCTCGCGCTACCGCGCGCGTCCTCCTTACTATCACCTGCAGAGCGCGATGACGCCCTTCTAGATGAAGGTCCTCGTCACCGGCGCCTCCGGCTACATCGGCAGCCACGCCTGCCTCGAGCTGCTGAAGGCCGGCCACGAGGTCGTCGGCTTCGACAACTTCTCCAACTCCTCGCCGGAGGCCATCGAGCGCGTCAAGGCGCTGGCGGGCAAGCCGATGCGCCTGGAGAAGCTCGACCTGCTCGACCCCGACGGCCTGGACGCGCTGCTGGGAGAAGGCTTCGACGCGGTGATGCACTTCGCCGGCCTCAAGGCGGTGGGCGAGTCCGTCGAGAAGCCGCAGCTGTACCACGAGAACAACGTCCTCGGCACCCATCACCTCCTCGCGGCGATGGAGAAGGCGGATTGCCGGCGGCTCGTCTTCTCGTCTTCCTGTACGGTCTACGGCGCTGTCGAAAAAAACCCCGTGGACGAGCGCCACCCGAGATCAGCCGTGAATCCTTACGGCAAAACAAAACTCGATATCGAAGATATGTGCTACGAGCTCGCCGTCGAGGACAAGCGCTGGAAGATCGCCCTGCTGCGCTACTTCAACCCGGTCGGCGCGCACGAGAGCGGCCGCATCGGCGAGGATCCCCGGGGCGTGCCGAACAACCTGATGCCCTTCGTGATGCAGACCGCCGTCGGCCGCCGCGAGTTCGTCGGCGTCTGGGGCGGGGACTACCCGACCCACGACGGCACCGGCGTGCGCGACTACATCCACGTCGTGGACCTGGCCCTGGGGCATGTCGCCGCGCTCGACCGGCTCGACTCGTTCAAGGGCGCTCAGGCCGTCAACCTCGGCGCGGGCCGGGGCTACTCGGTGCTCGAGGTGATCGCCGCCGCCGCCAAGGCCGCGGGCAAGGCCATCCCGCACAAGATCATGCCCCGCCGCCCCGGCGACGCGGCCGCGATCTGGGCCGACGCGTCGCTGGCCAAGAAGAAGCTCGGCTGGGAGCCGGCCCGGGGCCTCGACCAGATGTGCGCCGACTCCTGGAACTGGCAGAAGAACAATCCCTCGGGGTACGAGGCCTGATGCTCTTCGCGCTCAAGCTCGTCGTGTCGGCGCTGATCATCGCGGGAGCGTCCGAGCTCGGCAAGCGCTCGACCTTCGCGGGCGCCATCCTGATCTCGCTGCCGCTGTCGTCGCTGCTCGCGGTCACCTGGCTTTACGTCGAGACGAAGGACACCGCCCGCGTCGCCTCGATGACCGGCGGGATCTTCTGGGCGGTCCTGCCCTCGCTCCTCTTCTTCCTCGTGCTGCCCGCTTTGCTCAAGCGCGGCTGGGGCTACTGGCCCGCGCTCGGCGCCGCCTGCGCCGCGACGGCCTTAGGCTACGCGGTCTACGCCGCGGCGATGCGCCGGTTCGGCGTGGTCCTCTAGACTCGACTGTTTCCGGAAACAGTCGGCCGAAAACTAATGATAATCACTGTTCCCGGGAATAGTGATTATGGATAGTTTTTCGGACGCTAGCGGACGACCTTCATCCGGGACGGCGGCCAGTAGATGAACCAGGCCTTGCCCTTGATGAAGCGGTTGTCGACGGGGCCCCAGTAGCGCGAGTCGCAGGAGTGGTCGCGGTTGTCGCCCATCATGAAGTAGGCGCCCTCCGGGACCTTCACGGGCCCGAAGAAGTCCTTCTGGATGTCGCCGAGCTCGCGGTCGAGCTTGTGCTCCTGCCAGAGCTGCTGATAGCGCTCGGGGGAGATCTCCTTGGCGTGCACCGACTCGGGCTGGCGGTAGGGCTCGTCCCACTGCGCGTAGCTCTCGTCGCTCATCAGCTTTCCGTCGACGATGACCTTGCCGGCGCTGACGGTGATCGTCTCGCCGGGCAGGCCGATGACGCGCTTGATGAAGTTCTCCCCCGCGTTGATCTTGCCGCAGTGGGCGTCGCGCGGGTCGGTGACCGGGAACTCGAAGACCATGACGTCACCGCGCTGCGGCTTGCGCAGCGGCAGGACGCGCTTGCCCCACACCGGCACGCGCAGGCCGTAGACGAACTTGTTGACGAAGAGGTGGTCGCCGATGAGGAGCGTCTTCTCCATCGAGCCGGAGGGGATCTTGAACGCCTGGATCAGGAAGGTCATGAGGACCCAGGCGAGCAGCGCCGAGGAGAACACGGTGTCCGCCCACTCCAGGTCGTCGTCGAGGTAGAAGCGCCGGCTCTCGACGCTCTCGCCCTTGGACCAGGCGCGCCAGAAGCCGATGGCGGCGAAGACGGCGGCGGCCGTCAGCGCGGGCAGGAGGTCCCCCACGCGCAGGACGCGCGCCCACAGCGCGATGACCTTGGTGCGGCCCTCGAAGACCATCGTCATGATCATGACGATGGAGAAGGCGGCGATGGCGTAGAACAGCGCGTGCCACAGGGCGGACTGGAGCGGGGAGACGGGGCCGCCGCGGTCCTTCCAGCGGCGGGAGTACCAGGCGAAGAGGCCGAGAGAGACGCCGACGAACAGTAATCTTTCTTCCATGAAATTCCTTTAGCTCGCGTCCTCGTCGATCTTGAGGACCGCGAGGAACGCCTCTTGAGGGACCTCGACGGAGCCGATGAGCTTGGCCCGCTTCTTGCCCTCTTTCTGCTTGCCCAGCAGCTTCTTCTTGCGCGTGATGTCGCCGCCGTAGCACTTGGCGATGACGTCCTTGCGCTTGGCGCCGATGGTCTCGCGCGCGATGATCTTGCCGTTGACCCGGCCCTGGATCGCCACCTCGAAGTTCTGGCGGTCGATGAGCTCCTTGAGCTTCTCGCAGAGCTTGCGCGCGACGTCCTGCGCCTTGTCGCGGTGCACGATCTGGGAGAGCGCGTCGACGGGCTCGGCGTGGATGAGGATCTCGAGCTTGACCATGTCCGACTCGCGGTCGCCGATGGGCTGGTAGTCGAGCGTCGCGTAGCCCTTGGAGACGGACTTCAGGCGGTCGTAGAAGTTGACGACCATCTCCGCGAGCGGGAGCTCGTACTTGATGAGCATGCGCGTGGGCGACAGGTACTCGATGCCGACGTACACGCCGCGGCGCTCCTTGATCAGGTTGAGCACCGGCTCCTGGTGCTCGATGGGGAGCACGATGGTCAGCAGGACGTAAGGCTCCTCGATGGTCTTGATGAAGCCGTGCTCGGGGAACTTGGCCGGGTTGTCGATGACGATCCACTTGCCTTCGTAGGTCTGAACGCGGTAGATGACGTTCGGCGCGGTGACGATGAGGTCGAGGTTGAACTCGCGCGTCAGGCGCTCCTTGACGATGTCCATGTGCAGCAGGCCGAGGAATCCCAGGCGGTAGCCGAAGCCGAGCGCCTGGGAGGAATCGGCCATGTAGTTGAACGAGGAGTCTTCCAGGTTCAGCTTGTCGAGCGCGTACTTGAGCGCCGTGTACTCGGTCTGGTCGATCGGGAAGATGCCGGCGAAGACGACGGGCTTGGCTTCCTTGTAGCCGGGGAGCGGCTGGGCCAACGGCCGGTCCTTCTCCATCACGGTGTCGCCGACGCGGACGGTGTGGATGTCCTTGATGCCGCAGATCAGGTAGCCGGCCTCGCCGGCGCCGAGCTCGGCGGACGGGACCATCTTGGGCTTGAGGAAGCCGACCTCCTCGACGATGGCCTCGGTGCCGGTGGAGAAGAACTTCACGCGCATGCCCTTCTTCATCGTGCCGTCGACGACGCGCACGAGCAGGATGACGCCGCGGAAGGTGGAGTAGGAGGAATCGAAGATGAGGGCCGAGAGCGGGGCCTTCGGGTCGCCGGCCGGGGCCGGGATCTCCTTGATGACGGCGTCGAGGACGCCCTGGCAGCCCTCGCCGCTCTTGGCCGAGATCAGGACCGGGTCCTCGACGATCTTGAGCACGTCGAAGATCTGCTCCAAGGTCCCGTCGACGTCGGACGAAGGCAGGTCGATCTTGTTGATGACCGGGATGATGCGCAGGCCGACGGCCTGGGCGAGCGTCGCGTTGGCGAGCGTCTGCGCCTGGACGCCTTGAGTGGCGTCCACGACCAATAGGGCGCCCTCGCACGCGGCCAGCGCGCGGCTGACCTCGTAGGTGAAGTCCACGTGCCCGGGGGTGTCGATGAGGTTGAGCAGCCACTGCTGGCCGTCGGGCGCGGTGTAGTCCATGCGCACGGCCTTGGCCTTGATGGTGATGCCGCGTTCCCGCTCGAGCTCCATCGAGTCCATGATCTGCGCCTGCATGTCGCGGCGGGCGATGGTCCCGGTCATCTCGAGGAGGCGGTCCGCCAAGGTGGACTTGCCGTGGTCGATGTGGGCGATGATGGAGAAATTCCGTATGCGGTCGGGGGCGCTCATGGTGTCCTAGGGGTTCTGCTCGAGGAGGCGCCGGACTTCGTCCGACTCCGCGCAGGTGATCGCTTTCGCCACGAGGCGCTTCATCGACTCGTGCTTGAGGCCGCGGATGGTCTGCTTGACGCGCAGGAACATGCGCGGCGAGATGCTCATCGCGTCGACGCCGAGGCCGACGAGCAGCGGCACCGCGCGCGGGTCCGAGGTCATCTCGCCGCACACGCCGACCCACTTGCCCTTGGCGTGGGCCGCGCGCACGATCGAGTCGAGCAAGGTGATGACGGCCGGGTGGTACGGGTCGTAGAGGTGGGTGACGTTCTCGTTGATGCGGTCGACGGCCAAAGTGTATTGGATGAGGTCGTTCGTGCCGATCGACACGAAGTCCACGTGCGGGAGGAACGCGTCGAGCAGGATCGCCGTCGAGGGGATCTCGACCATGATGCCGAGCTCGAGCTCCTCCTTGAAGACCACGCCCTCGGCGGCGAGCTCGGCGCGCGCCTGCTCGAGCAGGCGCCGCGCGGCGAGGACCTCGCCGACGGCGGAGACCATCGGGATCATCACGCGGACCTTGCCCTTGAGCGAGGCGCGCAGGATGGCGCGCAGCTGCGTCTTGAACAGGTCGAGGTGGCGCAGGAACAGGCGGACGCCGCGAAGGCCCATGAACGGGTTCGTCTCGTTCTTGGGTCCCTCGATGCCGAGCATGGAGAGGCGGTCGCCGCCGATGTCGGCCGTGCGGATGATGACCTCGCGGTCCTCGAGCGCCTTGACGGCGGCGGAGTACGCCTTGACCTGCTCCTCCTCGGAGGGCGGCTCGGTGCGGTTGAGGAAGAGGTATTCGGTGCGGAAGAGCCCGACGCCGTCCACCTGCAGGGCGACGACGTTCTTGAGCTCCTCGGGGGAGTCGAGGTTGGCCTCGAGCTTGAACGCGCGGCCGTCGAGCGTGACGGTGGGCTGGCCCTTGAGCGTCTCGAGCGACCGCTCCTCGGCCTCGGCCCGCGACTGGACCTTCTCGTACTTGGCGACGGTCTCGGGGCCGGGGTTGATGATGACCAGGCCCTGCTCGCCGTCGAGGATGACCGTGTCGCCCGTGCGCACGCGGCGGCTGACGTCGGAGAGGCCGACGACCGCGGTGATCTCGAGGCTCTGGGCGAGGATGGCCGTGTGGCTCGTCTTGCCGCCGAGGTCGGTGGCGAAGCCGATGATCTTGGTCTCCTTGAGGCCCATCGTGTCCGAAGGGAGGAGATTGCGCGAGATGAGGATGCACTCCTCGTCGATGTCCGCCAGCGAGCGCTTCTGGCGCTTCATCAGGTGGAGGAGGAGGCGCTTGCCGACGTCGAACAGGTCGTGGCGGCGCTCGCGGAAGAACTCGTCCTCCATGCGCTCGAACTGGCGGTTGACCTGCTCGAGCGCCTCGGACAGGGCGAACTCGGCGTTGACGCCCTCCTCCTGGATGCGCTTGGGGACGTCGTGCGTGATCAGCGAGTCCTTCAGGATGAGGCGGTGGGCGTCGATGAGCTTCGCGTGGTGCTTGCCGAGGACCTTGAGCACCTTCTGCTCGGCGGAGTCGAGGTCGCGGTGGGTCGCCTTCTGCGCGACCTTGAAGCGGCGGACCTCCTCCTTGATCTTGTCGCGCGGGATCTCCACGCGCTCGACGACGATGTCCTCGTCCTCGACGACGTACGCGCGCCCGATGGCGATCCCGGGGCTGGCGGCTATCCCTTTGATGACGATCATGGCTCGTCGAACCGCCGCTCGAAGAGTTTCTCCAGGGCCTCGATGGCTTTCGCCTCGTCGGGGCCGTCGGCCTTGATGGTGAGCTTGGAGCCGCTCTCCGCGGCCAGGAGCATGAGGCCCATGACGCTCTTGCCGTTGACCTGGAGGCCGTCCTTGACGACGTAGATCTGGCTCTTGTACTTGCCCGCTTCCTGGACGAACATCGCCGCGGGCCTCGCGTGCAGGCCCATGCGGTTCTTGATCGTCATGATCTTTTCCATCACGGACGCATCCCCGCGGCCGCCATGCCGCCGAGCCCCGCGAACCCCACCTGAGCGAGCGGGGACACGCCGCGCCAGGCGAGGATCAGCCCCGCCGCGAAGGTGAGCGACGCCGTCAGGCGGTCGCCGCCTCCGAGGACCCCGGCGCCGGCCGCGAACGAGGCGACCGCGCCGCCGACCGCCGCGCGCCTCAGGCCCCGGATCCACGGCTGCACGGGCAGGCGCGTCAGCGCGACGACGGCGCGCTCCCCCTCGGCGAGGCCGCGCGTCAGGCCGACGACGCGCGCGGCGACGGCCGGGACGTTGTAGACGAGCAGCGCCGTCGCCGCGGCCCACGCCGGAGCGTGCGGCAGGCCGAGCCGGTAGGCCGCCTGGGCGGCGAGTATGCCCGAAAGCGCGCTCGCGGGCCGCAGGGCGCCCCAGAAGAAGGAGTCGTACAGGCCGGCCAGAGAGGCGCCGAGCGACGCCTTCTGGGACACGAGCCGCGCGATCGCCGCCTCGCGCGAGGCGCCCGTCAGCGCGGCCGCGGCGGCCTCCTGGCGGCAGACGACGCCCGCCGCCAGCCACGCCGCGATCGGATGCGTGTTGAAGTACTCGAGATGCCGCTTGCGGGCGGCCGTCAGCGCCGCCGGGTCGGACGACCAGCAGGCCTCGAGCCAGGGATCGAGGGCGAAGGCGAAGCCCGAGCCCTGCATGCGGGCCGGGTCCCAGCGCGCCTGGAGCAGCAGCAGCCGCCCGGCGATCCGCGCCTTCATCCCCGGCGTCATCACGGGCTGGCTCATGAGCGCTTGAGCCCCCAGGCCGCGAGGCCGGACAGGCCGATCCACGGCGCGCTCGAGGCCGCCATGGCGGCCCCGCCGCGCAGGACCGCGGGCGCGCCCGCCCACCAGGCCCGGTCCACGGCGCCGACGGCGGCGACGACCGCGGCGGCCACCGCGAAGGTCATGGCCGCGTGCAGGGCGATGGAGGCGCCCAGGGCCCGGCCGAGGGCCGGGCCGCCGGCCTCGGCGCGCCGGACGAGGGCGTCGCCGGTCGCCGCGCGGCGGGCGCGCTCGAAGGCCTCCGCCCGGGAATGGAGGACCCCGGCGGCGACGCCGCCGAGGAAGCACAGGGAGAACGAGGTCCCGCGGCTGGCGAGGGCGATCGCCGTGCCCGCGGCGACCGGGGCCGACCAGGTGAGGCAGCCCCCGACGGGAAGGTCGCACAGGCTCAGCAGCTCGAACGCCGCGCCGAACAGCATCCCGGCCTGCGCCTGGCCCGTCAGCGCGCCGAGCGCCGCGCCCACGACGAGAGGGCGAGAGACCATGGCCTGGGCGACCAGGACCGCGTCCAGCTCGAGGACGGCCAGCACGGCGCAGGCGGCGACGGCGCTCATCGTCCCTCCAGCGCGGCGGTCAGGTCTTCCTCGGCGTCGCCGGGAAGGGCGCGGCCCTCGAGGCGGACGCCCTTGGCCGCGAGCGCGCGCAGCGCGAGGCGGTCCTTCTCGTCGAGGAAAAGGGCGCGGCCGAGCTGGACCTTGCCGACGGTGTAGTGCAGGCCGCCGACGTTGATCCGCTCGACCTTCAGGCCCTTCTCGACGAGGGCCAGGGCTTCCGCGGGGCCGGGGACGAGCACCAGGGCCTTGCGCGCGGCCATCTGCGGCGACGCGAGCGAGGCCGCCGCCTCGGAGACGGGCAGGACGAGGAGGCCGACCGTCGGCGGCAGGGCCATCTTCATCAGCGCGGTCTGGATCTCGTCGGCGGCCGCGGCGTCGGAGACGACGACGACGAGGTCCACCTTGAGGAAAGGGACCCAGCCCTCGACCACCTGGCCGTGGATGAGGCGGTCGTCGACGCGCAGCAAGGTGACGCCCATCAGCGGGTCCCCACCGCGGCGACGAACATCGCGCGGATGTCCTTGATCGATTTCTGCCCGTCGGCGACGACCTTCTCGACGAGGCGCGGCAGCGGCAGCTGGGCGCGGTTGCTGAAGGCGGAGACGAGCATGTAGAGGTTGACGCCGCTGATCATCTCGACGTTCTTCTCGTCCCGGATCAGCGGGAAGGAGACGTTGTTGGGCGTGCCGCCCGGCATGTCGGTGAACACCAGCACGCCCTCGGGATTGGCGAGCTCGGCCAGCGCGCGCTTGATCCGGCGCCGGATGTCCTCGATCGGCTGGCGCGAGGAGGTGGCGACGACGCGCACGCCGTTGGCCTGGCGGCCGACGATGCCCTCCGCGGCCTCGACGAGGTACGCGCCGAACTCCCCGTGGGTCACGACGATGAAGTTGATCACAGCGTCACGTCCCGGTGGAATTCCTGGACCGGGTGGCCGGTCGCGCGCAGCTTCTGCGCGAGCCAGCGCGTGCAGAACACGCTCCGGTGGCGGCCGCCGGTGCAGCCGATGGCGATCGTCAGGTAGGATTTCCCCTCGCGCACGTAGTGCGGGAGCAGGGTCGAGATCAGCTTGTGCCAGTCGTTGAGGAACCTGCGGGCCACGGGCTGGGCCAGGATGTATTTCTGGACGGGCTCGTCGAGGCCGGTCTTCTTGCGCAGGGCGGACAGGTAATGGGGGTTCGGCAGGAAGCGGACGTCCATGACGATGTCGGCGTCGATCGGCATGCCGTGCTTGTAGCCGAAGCTGACGACCTGCAAGGTCATCTCCCGGGTGAGCGTCAGGCCGAGCGTCTCGGAGATCTTCTCCTTGAGTTCGCCGAGCGTCAGGCGCGTCGTGTCGATGACCTTGTCGGCGGCGCCCTTGATCGGCGCGAGCAGCTTGCGCTCCTGGCGGACGGCGTCGGCGATCTTGCCGCCGAGCGGATGGCGGTGGCGCGTCTCCGAGAAGCGATGGATGACGGTCGCGTCCGCGGCGTCGATGAACAGGACGTTGACGTCGAGCCCCTGCATCTTGAGGCGGCGCAGCAGCGGCGGAAGCGCGCCGAGCACCTTGCCCTCGCGGACGTCCATGCCCAGGGCGACGCGCGTCATCGCGGGCGACTTCTGGACGAACGCCGCGAACTCGTCGAGCAGCGCGATCGGGAGGTTGTCGACGCAGAACCAGCCGAAGTCCTCGAACACCTTGAGCGCCTGGCTCTTGCCCGCGCCCGAAACCCCGGTGATGACGAAGATCTTCTTCTGAGCGTGCGTGGATCTCTTCACCCGCGCTCCTTGGTCTTCATGCGTTCGATGAGCCGCTGATTGAAGTTCTCGGCCGAGAAGTAGCCCTGCGAGCGCAGGCGCTGGTTCAGCGCCGCGACCTCGATGAGCACGGCGAGGTTGCGGCCCGGGCTGACGGGGATGCGGATGAGGGGGATCTCCACGTCGAGGATGGAGAGCTTCTTGGCGTCGAGGCCGGTGCGGTCGTACGCCGTGCCCGCGGTCCACGCCTCGAGCTTGATGGCGAGCTCGATGCGGGTGCGGTCGAGGATGGCGCCGATTCCGAAGAGGAGCTTGACGTCGATGACGCCGAGGCCGCGGACCTCCATGTGGTTCTTGAGCGGCTCGGGGCAGGACCCCCGCAGATATCCGCCGCGCCGGTGCTGGATCTGGACCGCGTCGTCGGCCACGAGGATGTGGCCGCGCTTGAGCAGCTCGAGCGCGCACTCCGACTTGCCGATCCCGGAATCGCCCTGGATGATGACGCCGAGCCCGTACACGTCGACGAGCACGCCGTGCATGGTCGTCGCCGGCGCCAGCCGCGCCTCGAGGGCCTCGGACAACTCTCCGGTCAAGGTCGTCGTGTCGAAAGCCGAACGCATCAGCGGCACGCCGTGCTTCTTGCACGCCTGCGCCAGCGCCGGCGGCACGGGCGTGTTGTGCGTGACGATCACGCACGGGAGGTCCGCGACGGAGAGCATCGCCGACAGCGCGTCGGCCAGCTTCTTGGCGTCGGCCTTCTGGCAGTACGCCTGCTCGCCGTTGCCGAAGATCTGCACCCGCTCCGCGCGGAACCGGTCGAGGAACCCCGAGAGCGCCAGCCCGGGGCGGTTGAGGTCCGCCACCGTGATCCGGCGTCCCAGGGATTTCTCTCCCGACAGGAGCTCGAGGCGAAGCCTCTCGCCCTGCTCCTTGAGGAGTTCGCCGACGGTCAGCTCCGTCGCGTGCACGGCGTCAGCGCTTCAGCTTGCGGATCGGCTGGATGATCCCGAGGCTCTCGTCCTCGCGGCGATAGAGGACGTGGATCTGGTCCGTGTCCTTGTCGAGGTAGACGAGGAACACGCGCTCGGACGAGTCGAACTCCGCCGAGGCCTGCTCGGGGGTCATCGGGAAGACGGGCTGGCGCGAGACCGCGAAGGACGGCTCGACGGGAGGCACGGCCTCGGCCATCGTGTCGGAGGTCTTCGGCTTATGCCGGCTCTTGATGCGCTCCTTGTGCTTCTTGAGCTGCGCGTCGATCTTGTCGGACGCGAGGTCGATGGCCGAATAGAGATCGGCGGCCGTCGCGATGGCGCGGAACGTCTGCCCCGGCGCGTGAACGATCATCTCCGCTTTATGAGAGCGCTTTTCGACGAACAGAAAAGCCTGTCCCCAAACGATGTGGTCGAAATACTTTTGGGTCTTCCCCATTTTCTGCTGCACGTACTCGCGCAGAGCGGGCGTGATCTTGAGCTGCTTGGCCGTCAGTTGGATCTCCATAGGTGAGAGATTCTAGCGGTTGGCCTTCGCGCTGTCAACGAATGCGAGGACGCCGAACGCGGGCCCCGGGTTGACTCTATGGAAGAGAAATTGATAGTATCAAGGGCGGTCCCGGGAGGTTTATCCGGGGCGCGCGGCCGCGTCGACCGTGGGTCTCAGAGCGAGACGGTTATAATTCAAATAAATCCATATAAATCAACAATTTATCCTGTGGATAACCGACTTATCCACATCTGTGAATAACCTGTGAAAATAGCCGACGGAATCGAGCTCTGGAATCAGACCGTGGAGCGCCTGCGCACGGAGATCGGCACGGAGAACGCCGAGCTCTGGCTCAAGCCGGTTTCGGCCATCTCGCTCGAGGGCGGGGTCCTGATGCTCAAGGTCCCCAACAAGTTCTTCTCGGACGGCATCAAGGAGCGCTACCAGAAGCGCCTGATCGCGCTGCTGCGCGACCTCTCCGGCCAGGAGATCGGCATCGACTTCCGCGTCGAGCGCGACCTGACGCGCGTGCTCCCTCCCTCGGATCCCGTGCCCGAGGCCTCGCCCCAATCCGACTTCCCCCTGTCCGAGCTCAACCCCCGCTACACCTTCGACTCCTTCGTCATCGGCGAGTCGAACCGCCTCGCGCGCGCGACGGCGGAGTCGATCTCGAAGAGCCCGGGGACGCAGTACAACCCGTACGTGATCTACGGCGGCGTGGGCCTCGGCAAGACGCACATCATGCACGCGATCGGCAACGCGATCCGCCGGCATCACCCCCGCTCGCGCGTCCTCTATACGACCAGCGAGCAGTTCGTCAACGAGTTCATCGCCGCGGTGCAGAACAACCAGATCGACGCCTTCCGCGCCCGCTACCGCTCCTTGGACTGCCTCCTCATCGACGACATCCAGTTCCTGATCGCCAAGGACCGCTCCGAGCAGGAGTTCTTCCACACCTTCAACGCCCTCTTCGACTCCCGCAAGCAGATCGTCGTCAGCTCGGACCGCTCCCCGAAGGAGATGTCTCCGCTCGAGCAGCGCCTGGTCTCCCGGCTCGAGTGGGGCTTCGTCGCCGACATCAAGCCGCCGGACCTCGAAACCCGCATCGCCATCCTGCGCAAGAAGGCCGCGCACGAGGGCTTCACCGCGCCCGACGACGTCATCCTCTTCATCGCCTCCTCGGTGAAGACCAACGTCCGCGCCCTGGAGGGCTGCCTGATCCGCCTGAAGGCCTTCCAGGCGATGACCGGCGCCCCCCTGTCCGTCGACGACGCCCGGGACATCCTGAAGGACTCGATCGCCGTCGACGACTCCTCCCCGGTCAAGATCGAGACGATCCAGAGGGTCGTCGCGCTCAAATACTCCGTGGACGTCAAGGACCTGAAGGGGCATCAGCGCACCGTGTCCATCTCGACGCCCCGCCAGGTCGCGATGTACCTCGCCTGCGTCATGACGGAACTGTCCTCGACGGACATCGGCCGCGCCTTCGGCGGCAAGGACCACTCGACCGTCCTGCACGCGCGCAAGAAGATCGAGAAGAAGATCGAGGAGGATCCCTTCTTCCTGGAGGCCATCAACAGGCTCCAGTCGGACATCAAGGCGGCGGAAAGATGACCGCCATGTGTACTCCTCGTGTACATCCGGCCTGTGAACAGTCTGTGTATTTTTTACGACAATCGTGGACGGCGCGCCGAGTTGTGGACAGTGTGGATAAGCCGGGAGAGTTATCCACAGCGTCCGGACGGTCATTCACCAAGGGGAGCCGGGTTATCCACCGCGTCCCCCGCTCGATGACGGAGAGGATGATTTAAATGAAAATAAACATCAGCAAGGAAGAACTGGCACGGGGCGTCCAGACCATCCAGTCCGCTCTGTCCAGCCGGACCACGCTCCCGATCCTCCTGAACTTCCTTTTGGAGACGGAGGACAAGAAGGTGAAGGTCATCTCGACCGACCTCGAGATGGGCGTCAAGCATTACATCAAGGCCGAGATCGAGACCGACGGCTCCATCACCATCCCCGCCAAGAAGTTCGCGGACATCCTCCACAGCCTGCCTGAATCGCAGGACATCGAGCTCTCCGTGGACGCGGGCGGCAAGATCTCCTTGAAGTGCGGGCGCTCGCGCTTCGGCATCGTGGGCTCGCCGAAGTCCGAGTACCCCGTCCTGCCGGAGTTCAACAAAGCCACCTCCTTCGAGATGCCGGCCGGGATCGTGGCCGGGATGATCAAGAAGACGATCTTCGCGGCCTCCTCCGACGAGACGCGCCACGTGCTCAACGGCGTCTTCTGGGCCGCCCGGAAAGGCACCCTCGAGATGGTCTCGACCGACGGCCGCCGCCTCGCGGTGTGCGCCAAGAAGATCGTCCCGAAGGACAAGGAGTTCTCGGTCATCGTGCCGACCAAGGTCCTCTCCGAGCTCCTGCGGCTCATCACCTTGCTCGAGATCGAGGAGAACGACGACGAGAAGATCCTCGTCGCGGTGACGGAGAACCA
This sequence comes from Elusimicrobiota bacterium, assembly GCA_016191335.1. Taxonomy (GTDB): domain Bacteria; phylum Elusimicrobiota; class Elusimicrobia; order UBA1565; family UBA9628; genus GWA2-66-18. The sequence continues at coordinate 29,483 of JACPOW010000021.1, forward strand.
GATCACGTTCCAGCTCAAGGACACGACGATCCTCTCCCGTCTCGTGGGCGGGGCGTTCCCCAACTACGACCAGGTCATCCCCACGAAGCGGGAGGTCGTCTTCACCGCCTCGACCAAGGACCTCCTCGCCGTGACCAAGCGCGCCTCTCTCTGCGCCGTCGACCGGGGAGGCTCCGTCAAATACGCTTTGAAGAAAGGGGCGCTGCACGTCACCGCCTCGAGCCAGAACAACGAGTTCAACGAGGACCTCGCCGTGGAGTACGGCGGCTCCGAGTTCTCCGTGGCCTTCAACCCTCAGTTCGTCGTCGACGCGCTCAAGCACGTCGACACGGACACCGTGTCGGTGGCGATGACGAGCCCCGTCAACCCGGCCCTCTTCGAGCCGGCCGGCGGCGAGGGCGACTATAAGTTCGTCGTCATGCCGATGAGGCTGTGACCGCGGAGAGGGAAAAGCCCGGGCGCTGGTCCACCGCCGGCGACCTGGTCAAGAGTTTTTCGTACCGCGCCGGCACGGTCAACGACAAGTTGGCCCTGCTGAACGCGGTGTGGGACAAGGAATGCGGCGCCTACGCCAAGCACTGGGCGCTCGTGGCCGTCAAGAAGGGGACTTTGTTCGTGAGGCCGAAGTCGGCCGCGGCGGCGCAGGAGCTGCAGATGAGGTCGGGAGGGCTGCTCAAGTCCCTCAATAAATATTTCAGTCGTCCGTGGATCACGGCGGTCAAAACAACTTATCGGTAGCGGAGGCGGAATGTCCGAAGCTGCGATGGAGACGACAGATATGGCTAAGAAGGACGAGAAGTACGACGCGTCGAATATCCAGGTGCTCGAGGGGCTCGAGGCCGTCCGCAAGCGCCCCGCGATGTACATCGGCAGCACCGGTCCGTCCGGCCTGCACCACCTGGTCTACGAGGTGGTCGACAACTCCGTCGACGAGATCCTGGCGGGCCGCTGCACGACCGTCGACGTCTTCATCCACCAGGGCAACTCCATCACCGTCAAGGACGACGGCTCGGGCATCCCCGTCGACCCGATGAAGGACCCCAAGTTCAAGGGCAAGTCCGCCCTCGAGGTCATCCTGACCGTCCTGCACGCCGGCGGCAAGTTCGACAAGGGCGCCTACAAGGTCTCCGGCGGCCTGCACGGCGTCGGCGTCACCTGCGTCAACGCCCTGTCCGAGTGGCTCAAGGCCGAGGTCCACCGCGACGGCAAGATGTGGATCCAGAACTACAAGCGCGGCAAGCCCGAGGCCGACGTGAAGGCCGTCGGGAACTCCGACAGCCACGGCACCAAGATCTCCTTCAAGCCCGACCCCGACATCTTCAACGGCCACATGTATTCCTTCGAGATCCTCTCGAACCGCCTGCGCGAGCTCGCCTTCCTCAACGCCGGCGCCAAGATCTCCATCACCGACGAGCGCGAGGACAAGCGCCACGCCTTCCATTATGAGGGCGGCATCACCCAGTTCGTCCAGCATCTGAACCACAACAAGAAGGTCGTCCATCGCGAGCCGATCTCGATGACCAAGGAGAAGGACGAGGTCATCGTCGACTTCGCGATCCAGTACAACGACGACTACTCCGAGACCGTCTTCTCCTTCGTCAACAACATCAAGACCCCCGAGGGCGGCACCCACCTCGCGGGCTTCCGCTCGGCGCTCACGCGCGTCATCAACGACTACATCAAGAAGTACGACCTGCTCAAGGGCAAGAACTTCAACGTGACCGGCGACGACGTGCGCGAGGGCCTGTGCGCCGTCCTGTCCGCGAAGATCCAGAACCCGCAGTTCGAGGGCCAGACGAAGTCCAAGCTCGGCAACGCCGAGGTCGAGGGCATCGTCAAGTCCATCGTCGGAGACGTCCTCGTCACCTTCTTCGAGGAGAACCCCTCCACCGCGAAGTCCATCTGCGCCAAGGCCATCGCCGGCGCCGAGGCCCGGGAGGCCGCGCGCAAGGCCAAGGACCTCACCCGCCGCAAGGGCGTGCTCGACGGCTCGAGCCTGCCCGGCAAGCTCGCCGACTGCCAGGAGCGGGACCCCGAGCGCTCCGAGCTGTTCATCGTCGAGGGCGATTCCGCCGGCGGCTCGGCCAAGCAGGGACGCGACCGCGTGTTCCAGGCCATTTTGCCCATCAAGGGCAAGATCCTGAACGTCGAGAAGGCTCGTCTCGTGAAGATCCTGTCGAACGAGGAAGTCAGGACTCTGATCTCGGCCATCGGCACTGGCATCGGCGAGGGCGAGGACGGCCTGAAGATGGACAAGCTCCGCTACCACAAGCTCATCATCATGGCCGACGCCGACGTCGACGGCCAGCACATCCGCACCTTGATCCTGACCTTCTTCTACCGGCAGATGAAGCAGCTCGTCGAGAACGGCCACATCTACATCGCCCAGCCCCCGCTGTTCAAGGTCAAGAAGGGCAAGACCGAGATGTACGTGGACACCGAGGAGAAGATGGAGCAGTGGCTGCTCAACGAGGGCCGCAACTCCCTCGAGGTCACCGCGGTCAACCCGGCCAACGGCAAGTCGAAGAAGCTCGACGCCGAGGACCTGCGCGACCTGCTCAAGCTGCTGGCCGAGCTCGAGAGCCTGATCCGCCACATCAGCCGCAAGAGCCTTCACCTCGAGGACTTCCTCGAGTACCAGGCGAGCGGCAAGCTGCCGCTCTACCGCGTCGAGAAGAGCGCCGGCGAGTACGATTTCTTCTACTCAGACAAGGAGTGGAAGGTCTACCGCGACGCCTACGTCGCCGAGCAGAAGGCCAAGCTCGTCGCGGAGCGCGCCGAGAAGAAGAAGGCCCCCGCGGCGAAGGCCGCCGCCCCCGCCGAAGGGGAGCCCGTCGCCGAGGAATCGGCCCTCAGCGAGGCCGACGAGGAGTCCCTGGAGCCCGACGTGCAGGAGCTCTGGGAGATGGCCAAGCTCGAGGCGCTGTCCAAGAAGTTCAAGGACATGGGCCTCGACCTGAAGTGGTATGAGGTCATGCGCGACGAGAACACCAAGCCGTTGTTCCGCGCGAAGACCTCCCACAACGAGGTCGACGGCTACAGCCTCAAGGACCTGCTGGAGATGGTCCGCGACGCGGGCCGCCACGGCGCGCAGATCCAGCGCTACAAAGGTCTCGGCGAGATGAACCCCGAGCAGCTCTGGGAGACCACGATGGACCCGAAGCGCCGCCGCCTGCTCCAGGTCAAGGTCGTCGACGCCGCCGACACGGAGAGCGCCTTCGTCACCCTCATGGGCGACAAGGTCGAGCCGCGCCGGCTGTTCATCGAGAAGCACGCCAAAGAAGTGAAGAACCTCGACATCTAATTTCAGCGAGAGAGAGAAAGAACCATGAGCAAGCCCGATCAGCCCGAACTCACTCCCGAACCCGTCGGCAACATCATCCAGCGCGACCTCGGCGCCGAGATGCGCGGCTCCTACATCGACTACTCGATGTCGGTCATCGTCGGCCGCGCGCTGCCCGACGTGCGCGACGGCCTGAAGCCCGTCCATCGCCGCATCCTGTACGCGATGCACGACGAAGGCCTGGCGTCGAACAAGAAGTACTCCAAATGCGCCGGCGTCGTCGGCGAAGTCCTCAAGAAATACCATCCCCACGGCGACTCCGCCGTGTACGACGCGATGGTGCGCATGGTCCAGGAGTTCTCGCTGCTCCATCCCCTCATCGACGGCCAGGGCAACTTCGGATCCGTCGACGGCGACCCCGCGGCCGCCTACCGCTACACCGAGTGCCGCCTCGCCAAGATCGCCGAAGAGGTCATGTCGGACATCGACCAGGACACGGTCGACTTCACCGCCAACTTCGACGGCACCACCACCGAGCCCTCGGTCATGCCCGCGAAGGTCCCCAACCTGCTCGTCAACGGCTCGTCGGGCATCGCCGTCGGCATGGCGACCAACATCCCCCCTCACAACCTCGGCGAGGTCTGCGAGGCGGCGATCACCCTCATCAAGGACCCGAAGATCGAGAACAAGGATCTGATGAAGATCATCAAGGGCCCCGACTTCCCCACCGGCGGCATCGTGCGCGGCCGCGCCGGCATCAAGGATTACTTCGAGACCGGCCGCGGCTCCGTCAGAGTCCAGTCGAAGACCGAGATCGAGGACATCAAGGGCAACCGCCAGGCGATCATCATCCACGAGCTCCCCTACCAGGTCAACAAGGCGACCTTGCTCGAGACCATCGCCGACCTCGTCCGCGACAAGAAGATCCCCGACATCTCCGACATCCGCGACGAGTCCGACCGCAAGGGCATGCGCGTGGTCATCGAGATCAAGCGCGACGGGAACGCGAACGTCGTCCTCAACCAGCTCCTGAAGCACACGCAGATGGAGACGACCTTCGGCGTGATCCTGCTCTCCCTCGTCGACGGGCGCCCGCGCGTCCTCGGCGTGCGCGACATGCTGGGCCACTTCATCCAGCATCGCAAGGTCGTCGTCACCCGCCGCACGAAGTTCCAGCTGCGCAAGTGCCTCGACCGGGCCCACATCCTGGAAGGCCTGATCACCGCGATCAAGAACATCGACCGCGTCATCAAGATCATCCGCGCCGCCAAGGACACCGACGCCGCCCGCACCGAACTGATGGAGACCTTCGAGCTGTCGAAGGCCCAGACCAACGCCATCCTCGAGATGCGCCTGGCGAACCTGACCAAGCTGTCGGTCGGCGACCTGCAGGACGAGTACGACGGCCTCCTCAAGAAGATCGCGGAGTACAAGGCGATCCTGGCCGACGTCAAGAAGGTCTACGCGATCGTCATCAAGGAGCTCGAGGGCGTCAAGGACGCCTTCGGCAAGTCGCGCCAGACCCAGATCACCTCCGAGGCCGCCGAGATGTCGCTCGAGGACCTCATCCAGAAGGAGGAGGTCGTCATCTCCCTCTCCAACACCGGCTACGTCAAGCGGATCCCCGTCGCCACCTACCAGGCCCAGGGCCGCGGCGGCAAGGGCATCACCGGCGCCGACGTGAAGGAAGAGGACTTCATCGAGCACTTCTTCGTGACGGATACGCATGCCGCGTTACTGTTCTTCACGAATAGGGGACGGGTCTTCGCGTTGCGCGCGTACGAGATCCCTGAAGGGAACCGCACGTCGCGCGGTAAAGCCGTTGTCAATCTGTTGGCTTTGACCGGCGAAGAGAAGGTCACTTCCGCCATCGCCATCCGCTCCTTCGAGGAGAAGAAAGGCCAGGAGACCTTCCTGGCCATGGCGACGCGCAACGGAACCGTGAAGAAGACGCCTCTCAGCGACTTCGAGAACATCCGACGGTCCGGCATCATCGCCATCACCTTGGACGAGGGCGACGTTCTCGTCGAGGTTCAGCACACTTCCGGTAAAGATGAATTGCTCGTCGCCACCAAGGACGGCATGGTCATCCGCTTCCCGGAGAGCGACATCCGCTCGATGGGCCGCGGCGCGGCCGGCGTGCGCGGCATCCGCGTGGACAAGGACGACAAGGTCGTCGGCATGGAGGTCTTCCCGCCCAACACGAAGAAGACCCTGCTGACGGTCTGCGAGCATGGCCACGGCAAGCGCACCGAGCTCTCCGAGTACCGCGGCCAGCACCGCGGCGGCGGCGGCATCATCACGATCAAGACCACGGACCGCAACGGCTCCGTGATCGGCGTGAAGCTCGTCACCGACGAGGACGACCTGATGGTGATGACCGAGCAGGGCAAGGCCGTGCGCCTGCGCTGCAAGGACATCAAGACCATCTCCCGGAACACCCAGGGCGTGCGCCTCGTGCGCCTCGAGGAGTCGGACAAGGTGGCGCGCGTGGCTCCGATCGCCAACGAGCCTCCCGTCGCTCCGGCCGGCCCCGAGCTTCCGATCGACGGCGGCAAGAAGTGAGGCGCGCGGGTTGAAGCGGCGCATCATCCCCGTCCTGGCGTTCGCGGCCTTCGCGGCCGTGAACGCCGGGGCGGAGCTTTCGATCGAGAGCCTGTCCTGGCAGCGCGCGCGCGTCGAGCGCGGGCGCGTCGTCGCCTGGGAGGACGCGCCGAGCCTCTCCGACGCGGCCCCGAAGCTCGACGCCCGCCTGCGGGCGCGGCTGACGCTGAAGAACCGCGGCCCCAAGCCGGCGGAAGGCGTCCTGATCCGGTACAGTATGACTGGCCGCGTCATGCCGGCCGCCGGCGGAGCCCCCGAGGGCGCGTGGGGCGTCCCATTCGCCGTGGACGAGAAGCGCGTCCCCAAGGTCGGCGCGAACAAGATCCAGGACGTGTTCCTGACCACCTCCCCCGCCCTCGAGCTCTACCTCAACAAGCTCGGCCGCGCCGGGTGGTGGGCGGACCGCCTGAAGATACAGGCGATGATCGAGCCGCACCAGGGCGCGACGGCGGTCCAGTCCCTCGAGACGGTCTTGGAGGTCTCCAAGTGATCGATCTCGGGGCGGCGCGCAAGAACGCGGACAAGGTCCGCAAGGCCCTGTCCTCGCGGAACCCGAAGCTCGGGGCAGCGTTCGACGAGCTGCTGAAGCTCGACGAGAGCCACCGGGCCGTCCTCAAGGAAGTCGAGGACATGCGGGCCAAGCGCAACGCCGCCTCCCAGGAGATCGGCAAGGCGATGGCGGCCAAGGACATCGCCAAGGCCGACAAGCTCAAGGCCGCGGTGTCCGAGCTCAAGAACCAGATGACGGCCAAGGAGGCGGCCCTGGCCGAGTCGGAAAAGACCATCAAGGCCGCCGCGCTCGGCTTGCCCAACATCCCCCACGATTCCGTGCCCGTCGGCAAGGACGAGACCGAGAACCCGGTCGTCCGGACCGCGGGCCAGCCGCGCAAGTTCGACTTCAAGCCGCTCGATCACCAGACCGTCGGCGAGAAGCTCGGCCTGCTCGACATGAAGACGGGCGTCAAGCTCGCGGGCTCGCGCTTCGCGCTGTGGCAGGGACCCGGCGCCAGGCTCATCCGGGCCCTGGGCAACTTCCTCCTCGACCGCCATGAGAAGAGCGGCTACCTCGAGGTCCACCCCCCCTACCTCGCTTTGCCCGAGGTGCTCGAGGGGACGAGCCAGCTCCCCAAGTTCGAAGCCGACATGTACAAGACGGTCAACGTCGAGGGCGACAAGGTCAGCACCCTCTACCTGATCTCCACCTCCGAGATCGTCCTGACCAACATGGTGCGCGAGGAGATCCTGGCCGCGGAGAAGCTCCCGATGAAGCTCACCGCGCTGACCGCCTGCTTCCGCCAGGAGGCCGGCACCTACGGCAAGGACGTGCGCGGCGTGATCCGCAACCATCAATTCGACAAGGTGGAGCTCGTCTGGATCACGAAGCCCGAGGACTCCCTCGCGGCGCTCGAGCAGCTCGTCAAGGACGCGGCGGGAACGCTCGAGGCGCTCGAGCTTCCCCACCGCGTGATCCATCTGTGCACGGGCGACATGAGCTACGCCTCGCAGAAGACCTACGACATCGAGGTCTGGATGCCGTCGGAGAACAAGTACCGCGAGATCTCGTCGTGCTCGGACTGCTCGGACTTCCAGGCCCGCCGCATGCAGTCCCGCTTCCGGCGCGACCCGAAGGCTCCGGCGGAGCTCGTGCACACCTTGAACGGCTCCGGCGTCGCCGTCGGCCGCCTGGCCGCGGCGATCCTCGAGAACAACCAGCAGGCCGACGGGTCGGTGCTCATCCCGCGGGCGCTGGTCCCCTATTTCGGCGCCGAGCGCATCGCGGTCCCCTGACCATGATCCAGGTCCCTCAACAACGGAAAGCGGAAGGGACACTTCCTCGCCGTATGGCTCGGTCGGGCATCCGAAAGCTCGACGCCGTCGTGGCCAGGCTCCTGGGCCCGAAGGGCTGCCCCTGGGACCGCGAGCAGACGCACAAGAGCCTCATCCCCTTCCTTCAGGAGGAGTCCGCGGAGCTGGCCGTCGCGCTCAAGCGCGGACATTGGCACGAGATCGAGGACGAGCTGGGCGACGTCCTCTTCCAGGTCCTCTTCCACGCCCGTCTGGGCAAGAAGCGCTTCGACCTGGGGTCGATCGCCGAGAGCCAGGCCAAGAAGCTCATGCGCCGCCACCCCCACGTCTTCGGCCGGACCCGCAGCTTCCGGAACGCCAAGGAAGTCCTGGCGAACTGGAAGGCGATCAAGGCCGCCGAGCGGGCGCTGCGCGGGAAGGAAGTCGCGGCGCGCAACAGGAGAAAGAGGTAGATGTTCTTCGAAGGACCGGAGAAGAAAGTCGAGCTCGCGATGGCCCCGGGGCAGAAGTCCCTGAGGGCCCGCGGCCACGACTATTGGAAGGCCATCGTCGCCAAGTCGAACGCCCAGGTGCTGTCCACGATCTCCAACGAATCGATGGACGCCTACCTGCTGTCCGAGTCGAGCCTGTTCGTCACCGACACCTGGCTGACGATGATCACCTGCGGCCGCACCGACCTCGTCGCCGCGGTCCTGCAGCTGGTCGACGACTTCGGGACGGACTCCTTCCAGTACCTCGTCTACGAGCGCAAGAACGCGCATCACCAGGAGTACCAGCCCTCCAACTTCTTCGACGACTGCCGCCGACTGACCGACCGGATGCCGGCCAAGTCCTACCGCTTCGGCGACGGCGACGACCACCACGTCTTCCTCTTCCACCTCGACAAGCCCTACACGCCGGCGGCGGAGGACCTGACGCTCGAGATCCTGATGCACGGCATCGACCCGCAGGCCTCCCGCGTCTTCATGAGCGGTCCGGCCCGCAAGAAGGACTTCATCAAGGAGAAGTCCGGCGTCTGGTCCATCCTGCCCGGCTTCCAGGTCGACGACTATCTCTTCGAGCCGATGGGCTACTCCCTCAACGCGATCCGCGGTTCGAAGTACTACACGATCCACGTGACCCCGCAGAAGATCGGCTCGTACGTGAGCTTCGAGACGAACGCGGTCGAGGGCGACGCCAACGAGACCATCACCCGCGTGCTCGACCTGTTCAAGCCCCAGTCCTGCGACGTGATCCTCTTCCAGCCGCAGTCCTCGCGTCAGAAGATCCGCTGCTACTACCCGATCAAGCGCGCCGTGAGGCAGAACCTCTCCTGCGGCTACCGCGTGACCTTCGACCACCACTTCAAGCCGGTCGAGGGCGCGGCCCCCGCCGTGGAGATCGTCCTGTGAGCAGGAAGACCGTCTGGGTCGACGAGGTCTACCAGGACATCGTCCGCACGAGCTTCAAGCTCAAGAAGCGACTCTTCAAGGGGAAGAGCCCCTTCCAAACCGTCGAGGTCGTGGAGACGGCGGGCCACGGCAAGCTGCTCCTCATCGACGGCATGACGATGGTCTCCGAGCGCGACGAGTTCGTCTACCACGAGATGATCGCCCACCCCGCCTTGTTCCTGCACCCGAGGCCGCGGCGCGTGCTCGTCATCGGCGGCGGCGACGGGGGCACCGTGCGCGAGGTCCTGAGACACAAGAGCGTCGAGCACTGCACCCTCGTCGAGATCGACGGCCTGGTCGTGTCGGCGTCGCGGAAGTACATCCCGCAGACGGCCGGCGCCCTGTCGGACCGCCGCGCGCGCGTCCTGATCGACGACGGCGTGAAGTTCGTCGCGGAGACCAAGGAGAAGTTCGACGTCGTGATCGTGGACTCGACCGAGCCGTTCGGCCCGGCCAAGGAGCTGTTCGGTCCCTCGTTCTACAAGAACGTGAAGAGGATCCTGACCGAGGACGGCATCGTGGCGAGCCAGGCCGGCTCCCCCTTCTACGAGATCTCGACGATCAAGAACCTGTTCAAGATCACCAAGCCCATCTTCCCCGTCGTCGAAGTGAGCCTGTTCAACAACCTGACCTATCCCGGCGGCCTGTGGGCGTTCACCTTCGCGACGAAGGGGCTCCATCCGGTGCGCGACTTCAAGCCGGCGCGCGTGAAAGCCTCGAAGCTGAAGCTGCGGTGGTACAACGCCGAGATCCACGCCGCCTGCTTCGCGCTGCCGAACTTCCTCAAGACGGCGATCGGACGATAGGGCCCGTGCCGTCTACGGCACGAGGACTCGTCCCGGGAATAGTTTTAGTGCCGCGAAAGGCACAAGGCGGCCGGGACTGTTTCCGGAAACAGTTCTTCCGCGTGAACGGACCGCTCGTCAGGGGTTGGCGGTGAAGTAGCCGGTGAGCGTGGCGAACTGGTTGACCCAGACGAAGGACGACGAGGCGTACTGGTTGACGAACACGCTCCCGTCGAGGCGCACGGTCCCGGCGGTCCTCCCGTCGCGGCCGTACAGCGTGCCGTAGCCGCTGACGAACGCCGAGCCGGACACGAAGCCGCCGCCGTTCTGGCAGGAGCCGCTGAGGTTCACGTAGCCGGAGACGGGCACGTAGCCGTTGACGCCGTCGGGACCGTTGACGGGCATGTTCGCCGTCAGGTTCACCGACCCGTTCATCCAGCCGCTGCCGTTCTGGGGCGCGCTGCAGTACAGGTAGCCCGAGCCGGACAAGGTGCCGCTGGCCGAGACGTAGGACGAGGACGTCGCGGCGGCGCGCGGCGCGTCGACGGCCTTCGCCGTCGCGACCGGCACGACGACCGCGGGCGCGTCGACGGGAAGAGGGGCTCCGATCTGGGAGGCGATGAGCGCGGCGGCGGCCATGATGTTGTTCATGCGCCGATTCTACCCGAAAGGCCCAGCCCGAGTCCAGGCCTAACGGACTAGGGCCAGGCGGCGGGGATCTCGAGCTTGCCCCGCAGGTCCTTCTCCATCGAGGTCATGCAGGTCTTCACAGACGCGGGAGCCATCGCCGGGACCTTGAAGAACTCGCGCAGGCGCTTCCAGCCCTCTCGCCCGCGGCCGAGGACCGAGTAGTCGTAGTAGGTCGAGATGGCGAGGCCCAGGTACTCCCCCGCGTTCTTCTCGAGCTCGTCCTTGAGGCGGGCGAGCGCTTTCTCCTTGCGGGCGATCTCCGCCGTGTAGAAGCCGGGGTTCTTCGCCGACACGTCCACGAAGGCGCCTTCGCGCGGGGCGTGCAAAGTCGTCTTGAACGCGGTGCGCGAGATCGTGCCGAAGTCCTCGCAGCCCATCGACAGGTAGCGCCCGAGCGGGAGCTCGCGGGCCGCGACGACGGGGCCGCTCTCCAGGCGCAAGAAGCGGCCCTCGGGGAAGGTGGCCACGCGCTCGATCTTGAAGCGCTTCCAGCGCAGGACGTTGAGCTCGGTGGCGCCCAAAGAGGCCCGGGTCGCGCGATAGGCCACGGTCAGGGAGCCGTCGTGGAACATGTCGGCGAAGCGGCCGGCCGGCGACGGGTCGAACTCGAGGCGTTCGACCGTCGAAGGGTGCGTGAAGCCGAGGTAAGCCTTCCCCTTGGCGACGACGTAGACCTCGAGGCGGTCGGCCCCGCCTTCGGCGGGGCTGTAGATGACCGCCGAGGCGGAGAGGCCGCCGTTCGTCCCGTCGACGCGCTCGCGGGCGTTGTAGCCTTTGGTCAGCCAGGCGGCGTCGATGGCGGCGAAGGGGCCGGCCGCCTCGGCCGCCGCGAATGAGGCCGCGGCCAGGACCAAGGCGAGGATCATCGGGGCCGGCGCGACAGCCAACCGCGCCGGCGCAGCTCCTCGGCGACCTGCACCGAGTTGAGGGCCGCGCCCTTGAGCAGGTTGTCGGAAGTGATCCAGAGCGCCAGCTCCCTCGCCGTGGCGCCGCGGCGCAGGCGGCCGGCGTACACGGGGCCCAGGCCTCCCGCCGAGCGCGGCGTGGGGTAGTCCCCCTCGCGGCTCAGGACGAGGCCCGGGGTCCGCGCGAGGAGCGCGCGGGCGCGGGACAGCGTCACCGGCCGGGCCAAGGTGAGCCAGGCGGCCAGCGCGTGGCCGCGGACCGAGGGCACGCGCACGGCGGTCGCGGAGACCTTGAGCGCGGGCGCGGACCAGATCTTGCGCAGCTCGGCGGCGACCTTGGTCTCCTCGCTCGAGTAGCCGTCGGCGCCGAAGCGTCCGACCTGGGGGATCGCGTTGTAAGCGATCGCGCGCGGGAGGACGGAAGACTTGCCGGGGCCGAGCACGGGGGCGCGGCCATCGCGCTCGGTCCGCAGCCCCGCCAGCGCCGAGTGCTGCGAGAACAACTCGGCCAAGGCCGCCTTGCCGGCTCCGGAGACGGCCTGGTAGGAGGCGAGGCGGACCTCGCGGACGCCGATGAGCTCGTGGAGGAGAGCGCCGGCGACGGCCAAACCCGTCATGGTGCAGTTCGGGCCCGCGATCAAACGGCGGTCGCGTCTCAAGGCCGAGCCGTTCACCTCGGGGATCACCAGCGGAATATTCCTGTTCAACCTGAACGCCGCGCTGTCGTCGATGGTCCAGACGCCGGCCTTCGCGAGAGCGGGCGCCAGCTCGAGGGCGACCTCGTCGGAGCTGACGAGGAAGACGAGGTCGCAGGACCGCAGAGCGGCGGCCGAGACCCCGGGGGCGGGGATCGCGCGCCCCTGGAAGCGCACCGAGGAGGCGGCCCGGCCGGAGGAGAACGGGCGCAGCTCGCCGACGGGGAAGCGGCGCTTCTCGAGCAATGCGACGAGCTCCCGGCCGACCATGCCGGTGGCGCCGACGACGCCGACGGCGAGCCCGCTACCGGGGCGCATAGGGAATCATGTAGCCGTCCGAGACGCCGACGGCCCCGGAGATGTCGCGGGCCGCGCCGCGCAGGAAGGAGCCGGGCGCGGGAGCCTTGTCCGGCGAGAGCGAGAACGTGTACGGCGGGCGGCGCTGGATGCGGGAGGCGCGCTGCCATTCGAGCTGGTCGCGAGAGGACTCGACCCACGCCTCGGCGACGTCCTCTCCGGCGGCGGAGAAGCGCACGATCACGCGCTTGCCGGCGCGCGCGACGCTGAAGTCGGCGACGGAGACGGCGGGCTCCTCCGGCCCGGGAGGCACGAGCTTGATGGCGATGGCGGGGGCCAAGGTGTTGAGCGGGGTCTCGAGCGACGCGCCCCGGGAGCGGGGCGGCACGCCCTGGATCGAGCGGTTGAGCCAGGCGCGGGTCTCCCCCCCCGGCTCCTCGAGGTCGGCGGCGGCCAGGATCGGCGCGCTCGAGGCCTTCGTGAAATAATTCGTCGGCGACCAGACGATCAGGTAGTTCGGCGCGGTGAAGCTCACCTGCGACAGCGGCACCTCGGCCCAGAACCATTCTCCGGCGCCCACGCCGTCGACGCGCGCCTGCGCGTCGGCCTCGGCGGGGATGTCCTTGGTCTCGGCGAGGAAGAAGCTCTGCTCCGAGGTCCACGCGGGAGAGGCGGAGATGCCCGCGTACACTTTCCCGGGGATGGTCTCGCGCAGCCACGGCTTGTCCGGCACGGGCCGGGTCTTGGCGCGCCCGAGCTTGGCGCCGATGAAGGCGTGCGTGAAGTCTCCCGCGGGAGCCGGGGGCAGCTTCACGATCCAGGCGTTGTTGAAGCCGACGTACCAGTTGGCGTCGGGGCCCCCGTCCGCGAACCGGCCGTACTCATGGAGGCTGGGAGCGATGGTGACGATGGTCGGGACGATCGAGCTCGTGGAGAGCGTCGCCGGCAGGCCGTCCGCCGCGGCCGCGGTCAGGGCCGCCGCGAGGGATAAATATTGAATTATCATTATTTTTTAAGCACCTTTAGTATGCGGTCGAAATCCTCGAAGGAAAAATAGGAGATCTGGATGGAGCCTTTCGACGCGTCCTTCTTCGCGCGGATGACGACCTTGGTGCCGAGCACCTGCTGGAGCGACTCCTCGAGCGCGCGCAGGTCGGCGGGTTTGGCCTCCGCCTTCTTTCCCTTGGACGGCGTCTCCGGCGCGATGGGGCCCGCCTCCATCTCGCGCGCCAACGCCTCGGTCTCGCGGACGGACAGCTTGTTGGCGACCAGTTTTTGGAAGACGGCGTGGCGGAGGTTCGCGTCGGTGATGGTCAGCAAAGCGCGGCCATGGCCTTCGGTGACCTGTCCGTATTGAAGGGCCTTCTGGATCTCCTCGGACAGCTCGAGCAGCCGCAAGGTGTTGGAGATCGTCGCCTTCGACTTCCCCACCTCCTCGGCGAGCGCGGTCTGATTGATGCCGAACTCCTTCATCAGACGCAGGTAGCCGAGGGCGACCTCGATCGGGTTGAGGTCCGCGCGTTGGAGGTTCTCGATGAGGGTCAGCGCCATGCGGTGCTTCTCGTCCCGCGGCTCGCGGACGACGACGTCGATCTCCTTAAGACCGGCCAGCTGGGTGGCGCGCCATCGCCGCTCCCCCGCGATCAGCTCATAGGAGCGGGTCGCGACGTCGAAGGAGACCACGATGGGCTGGGCCAGGCCGTGCTGCTTGATCGAGGTGGCGAGCTCGGTCAGCGCCTCGGGCTCGAAGTGGCGCCGGGGCTGGAGGTGGTTGGGGCGGATCTTCTCGACGGGAACCCGCGTGATGCCGTTCGTCGAAGAAGATATAACGGAAGCGTTGGCCGCCGGTGCGGCCGACGCGGGCGCGCCGGGGATGAGGGCCGAGAGGCCGCGGCCGAGGGCTTTGCGGGTCATGCTGGATTCTCCGTGGTTTCAGGTGTAACGGGCGACGGCGGGGTGGACAGGCCGCGCCGGGACAGGAACTCCCGGGCGAAGGCCATGTACGCCTCGGCGCCCTTGGACTTGGCGTCGTACTGGAAGATGCTCTGGCCGAACCCCGGGGCCTCGGCCAGGCGGATGTTCCGGGGGATGATGGACTGGAACATCTTGGGGCCGAAGAACTTGCTGACCTCGTCCCGGACCTGGTTGGACAAGGTCATCCGGGAGTCGAACATGGTCAGGACCCCCCCCTCGGTCTCCAATTTCGGGTTCAAAGCGCTTTTCACTCTGTCCACAGCCCCTGTGAATTGCGCCAATCCTTCCATGGAGTAGTACTCCCCCTGGATCGGAATGACGATTTTATCCGCGGAATTGAGGGCATTGACGGTCAAAAGCCCTAGGGACGGCGGGCAATCGATGACCACGAAGGCGAACCTGTTTTTGACCGCCGAAAGGGCTCCTTTGAGCCGGCTTTCCCGGGCCAGGGCCGAAACGAGCTCGATTTCCGCCCCCGCCAGGTCGTTATTGGCCCCCGCCGCGGACAGTTTCGGCAGCGGGGACTGCTTGATGGTCTTTTCCAGGGGCAGGAGGTCGACCAGGACATCGTACATGTTGGGGTCGAATTCGCGCTTGTCGAAACCCACCCCGGAGGTGGCGTTGCCTTGCGGGTCCATGTCGATCAGCAGGGTTTCGTGACCAAGAACGGCCAAAGCCGAGGCCAGATTGACGGCGGTGGTGGTCTTTCCCACCCCCCCTTTCTGGTTTGCGATCGCGATTATTTCAACCATAGCGTGTTTACTCGTGAAAACTTGTTTTTCTGACGCCGAACCTGTTTACTCGTGAAAACTCCACTGATGTTAGCATGTGGCCCCAAAGTTGTCAAGGCTTAGCCATCTTGTTGTTTTATATCTTTACGGACTCCTCAGTGTTGTTAAGTGTTATTAGTTGATTGTGCGTGAGGCCGCCCTCCCGGGCTGGACAGTTTTGCGGTTATATCTTACACTCAGCCCATGAACAACGCCGCGTCCTTGCTCGCCGCCATCAAGAAAGGGAAGTTCCACACCGTGATCCTCGCGATGCCCGACATGCAGGGCCGCTGGATCGGAAAACGCTTCACCGCGCGGCACTTCGCCAAGTCGGTCGCGGCGCACGGCACCCACGCCTGCGCCTATCTGCTCACCGTCGACATGGAGATGGACCCCGTCCCGGGGTTCGCGCTGACGAGCTGGGACAAGGGCTATCAGGATTTCGCGCTCGTGCCCGATTTCTCGACGTGGCGCGGCCTCGCCTGGCTGCCCGGCACCGCCTTGGTCGTCGCCGACGTCCTCGACGCCGCGCACGAGAAGACGATCGCCGTGGCGCCGCGCCAGATCCTCAAGGACCAGGTCGCCCGGGCGGCGGCGAAAGGCTGGTCGCTGAAGATGGCGACCGAGCTCGAGTTCTACCTCCTGCGGGAGACCTACGAATCCGCCCAGAAGAAGAACTGGACGGGGCTCGAGCATTACGGCACCTACATCGAGGACTATCACATCCTGCAGGGAACCCGGGAGGAGCCGGTGGTGGGGGAGATCCGCAACCTCATGGAAGCCTCCGGCGTGCCCATCGAGAACTCCAAGGGCGAATGGGGGCCGGGCCAGCACGAGATCAACCTCGAGTACTCCGACCCCGTCGGGATGGCCGACCTCCACACCGTGTACAAGCACGGCGCCAAGGAGATCGCGATGCAGAAGGGCGCGTCGCTGACCTTCATGGCCAAGTACAGCGACAAGCTCGCGGGCTCCTCGTGCCACATCCACGCGAGCCTGTGGGACAAGGCGGGCCGCCGCTCCGCGTTCTCGTCGGGGGGGAAGCCCACGAAGGAGTTCCGCTGGTTCCTCGGCGGCCAGATGGCGCTCGCTCGCGAGTTTTCCTTGATGTTCGCTCCGACGGTCAACTCCTATAAGAGGTACCAGGCCGCGACCTTCGCGCCGACGCGCATCGCCTGGGCGCGCGACAACCGCACCTGCGGCTTCCGCGTCGTCGGGGAGGGGGACTCCCTGCGCATCGAGAACCGCCTCCCGGGAGCCGACGCCAACCCGTACCTGGCGCTGGCGGCGACGATCGCGGCGGGGCTTCACGGCATCGAGAAGAAGATCGACCCGCCGGCCGAGCTCGCCGGCGACGCCTACAAGGCGAACGTGTCTCCCGTGCCCAAGACTTTGACCGAGGCCATCGGCCTCTTCGAGAAGTCGGCCGCGGCGAAGGCCGCGTTCGGCGACGCGGTCCACGCGCATTACCTGCACGCGGCCAAGGCCGAGCAGGCCGCGTCCGACCGCGCCGTCTCCGACTGGGAGCGCGGCCGCTACTTCGAGAGGATTTGAGCAAGACCCCTTTCCAGGCGTCGCCGGGTTGGCTGCGGGATGTGGCGTACCTCGGTCTCCTGCCGCCGTTCGTCCACGTCTGCGCCACGGTCCTCTTCGGCCTCGAGGCCGAGGGCTCGGGCTACATGCTGTTCTCGTCGATCATGGCCGCCGGGGCGACGGGGATGTTCCTGCGGAAATCGAGGTACGCCTGGTTCCTGGGAGCTCTGTCCGGGGCGTGGCCCGCGGCGCTGGCGACGTGGCGGCGGTGGTATTGGGCGCTGGACATGCCTTCCCCCGGAGGCGCGGCCCAGTCTCTGGTCGGAGCGCTGGGCTGGACCGACGCCTCGGCGGCCATGGCCGTGGCCGTCGTGCTCCTCCCGTGCGGGGTCGTCGGGTGGTTGTGGAGATTGAAGAACAGCGACTTCGAATGAGGACAAGCGCTTAAGCCGTTCGTATAATGAGGAAGAAGGGGGGAACCATGATCAAAACCATTTTTTCCGCGGCGCTTTTGAGCCTCGCGCTGTCCGTTCCGATCGGCGCCTCCGCGCAGGACGAGTCCAATAAGCCGGTCGAGACTCCGTCCGGCGTGACGCCGGCGCAGCCGGGCGCCCCCGGCGACGGGGCGACCCCGGCCAGCCCCGCGCTCGAGAACCGCGGCAAGCGCGTCGAAAGGCAGGGGAAAAAGATCGAGAAGAAAGGCGAGCGGCTCCAGCGCCAGGGCGAGAACATGCAGAAGCGGGGCGAGCGCCTGCAGCGCCGCGGCCGGCGCTGAGCGATGAAACGCGCTCTCGTGACGGGCGGGGCCGGGGCCATCGGGGGGAACCTCGTCTCCGCGCTCGTCCGCGAGGGCTGCCGCGTCACCGTCCTCGACGACCTCACCTCGGGGCATAGGGAGAACCTTCCCAAGGGCGTGCGCTTCGTCAAGGGCGACGTCGGCGACGAGAAGACCGTCGCCCGCGTCCTCAAGCCCGGCTTCGACGAGATCTACCATCTCGCGGCCTTCTTCGCCAACCAGAACTCCTGCGATTTCCCGCTCAAGGATTTCCGGGCCAACGCGCTCGGCACGATGCACATGCTCGAGGGGGCCTCGCGCATGCGCGGGCTCAAGAGCTTCCTGTTCGCCTCGACCTCGTCGCTGACCGGGGACCTCGACGCCGGCCTGGCCGAGGGGTTCAGCACCCCGTACATGGCGTCCAAGTTCACCGGCGAGCTGTACTGCCGCTACTACCGCCGCATCTCGGCGGTCCCGGTCCGGACCGTGCGCTACTACAACTGCTATGGCCCCGGGGAATGGCCCGGCCGCTACCGGAACGTGATCATCAACTGGATCGAGCGCGTCATGAAGGGGGAGCCGCTGACGATCACCGGCGACGGCCGCGAGACCCGGGATTTCACCTTCGTCGACGACATCGTCGCGGGGACCTTGGCGGTCGCGCGCTCGAAGAAGACGGTGGGACCCCGGGTCTATCCGGTCGGCACCGGCCGCGAGACCTCGATCAAGGCCCTGGCCGCCATGATCCAGGACGCCTGCGGCCGGACGGTCGACGTGCGCTTCACGCCCCGCCGAGGCTGGGACAAGACCTTGCGCCGCCGGGCCGACAACCGCCTGACGCGGCGCGACGCGGGCTGGTCGCCGACCGTCGGCCTCGAGGACGGCCTGCGCCGGACCGTGGCCTGGTACCGCGACCGCTTCCTCTCGCGATGAGGATCGCGCTCGAGGTCTCCGGGGCGCTGGCCGGAGGGGGCTTCCGCCGCTACACGGACATGATCGTTCGGGCGCTGGCCGCCGAGGACAAGAAGAACGAGTACGTCCTGTTCGGCGCCTTCTGGAAGAACCCGGAGCGCATCCGGGAGCTGTACCTCCCGCCGCAGGCCAACTTCCGCGTCGCGACCATCAAGGCTCCCCAGCGCCTGCTTCTGCCCGCCGAGGAGTACCTCGGCCTGCGCTGGCAGGAGAGGCGCCTGCGCGCGCTCGGCGTCGACATGGTCCACGGCTTCTCGAACTGGCTGCCGCGCCTGGACCGCATGCCGTCCTTGATGACGCTCGCCTACGCGACCGACGAGCGGTTCACCGGCTGGGACGGCTTCTACTTCAACACCTTGCTGCCGCGCTCGGCGCGCCAGGCCGACAAGATCCTGGCCATCTCGGGCGTCGCGCGCGAGGCGGCCATCAAGCATTGGGGCCTCGACCCGAAGAAGGTCGAGGTCGTGTACTACGGCGCTCCGCTCGACGAGTTCAAGCCCGACGACTCGCCCCGCGACCCCGCCGAGAAGCCTTACTTCCTGTTCGTCGGCGTCACGCGCACGACGAAGAACACGCGCATCCTGATGGAGGGCTTCGTCCGCTTCAAGAAGCTCCATCCTGAGGCGCCGCACCGCTTCGTGATCTGCGGGGCTCCCGGCGACGAGCAGGCCCTCATCGAGGAGCTCCTCGCCAAGTCCGGCCTGACCGGCGAGGTGACCTTCGCGGGCAACGTCGAGCAGTCGAAGGTCGCTCCGTATTACCGGAGGGCCCTGGCCTACGTCTCCGCGTCGGCGCTCGAGGGCTTCCATCTGCCGCTGATCGAGGCCATGGCCTGCGGCATACCGACCGTGGCCGCGCGGGGGGGAGCCCAGACCGAGATCGTCGCCGACGCGGGGCTGCACGCGGACCCGACGGCGGAGGACATGTGCCGGGGCATGGAGGCCGTGGCCTTCGACCCGGAGCTGCGCGCGCGCATGCGGGCCAAGGGCCTCGAGCGCTGCAAGGACTTCTCCTGGAGCGGCGCCGCGCGCAAGACGATCGCGGCCTACGAAAGCGTCTACGCCGCGCGGCGCTGAGCGAGCCAGGCCAGGAGCCCGTCGGCCACGCGCCCTCCCGCCCTCCCGTCCCAGAGCTTCGGCGGCTTCGCGGGCTTGCGGGCGCGCTTGAGGGCCGCCGCCGCCTCGCGGGGGAGGCTCGCGTACTCGCGCACGAGCTTGTTGGTGCCCGCGGTGACCGTGACCGGGCGCTCCGTCGTCGTGCGGACCGTGAGGCACGGCACGCCGAGGAAGGTCGTCTCCTCCTGTATGCCGCCCGAGTCCGTCACGACGAGGGCCGCGTCCCTCTGCAGGGCGAGGAACTCGAGATATCCGAGCGGCTCGATGAGCAGAAGGCGCCCTCCCGCGGGGGCTTTGAAGCCGGCCGCGTCTAAGCGAGCTCGAGTCCTTGGGTGAATCGGGAACAAGACGGGGGCGAGCTTCGAGATCGCGGCCAGCGCGCGCATCAGGTTCGACAGGCCGCGCGGATCGTCGGTGTTCGCGGGGCGGTGGACGGTCACCAGGACGTAGCGGCCGTCGAGGCGGGGCTCGTCGGGGCGCTTGGCCGCCGGCAGGAGGCGGATCAAGGTGTCGATCATCGCGTTGCCGACGAAGCGGATCTTCTTGCTCGAAACGCCTTCCTTCCGGAGGTTCGCGTCGCCGTCCTTGGAGGGGGTGAAGAGGAGGTCGGAGATCGCGTCGGTGATGATGCGGTTGATCTCCTCGGGCATGTCGCGGTCGCCGGAGCGCAGGCCGGCCTCCACGTGCGCGACGGGGATGTGGAGCTTGACCGCGGCGAGCGCCGCGGCCATCGTCGAGTTGACGTCGCCGTAGACGACGACGATGTCCGGCTTGCGCTCGAGCAGGACGGGCTCGAGGCCGAGGAGGACCTGGGCGGTCTGCGCGGCGTGCGTGCCGGAGCCCACGCCGAGGGACACGTCGGGCTTGGGCATGCCGAGCTGGCGGAAGAAGACGTCGGACATGTTCACGTCGTAGTGCTGGCCGGTGTGGACCAAGGTCTGGCGGACGCCCTTGCGGGCGGCGAGAGCGCGCAGGACGGGGGCGGCCTTGATGAAATTCGGGCGGGCGCCGACGACATGCAGTATGTGTTTCATGCTCTCCATTCCTTGGGGCGGGGACCGCGGCCGAGCCAATGGGCGATCCCGGCGGCGACGCGCTCCGCGGCGCGGCCGTCGCCGTAGAGGCCCCGGCCATGGCTCATCTTACGGCGCAGGGCGGGGTCCGTCAACAGGCGCGTGGTCCAGCGCTCGAGGCGGGCGGGGTTCAGGCCTAAGAGGCGGCCGGCGCCGGAAGCGAGGACCTCGGGGCGCTCGGTGATCTCGCGCACGACGAGGACGGGCTTGCCGAGGCAGACGGCCTCTTCCTGAACTCCGCCGGAGTCGGTGACGACGAAGAGGGAACGCTTGAGATGGGCGAGGAAATCGGGGTAGCTCAGGGGGGGGAGGAGACGGATGCGCGAGTGCCGGAGCATCCGCTTCGCGGTTTTGAGAATCAACGGATTGGGATGCACCGGATAGACGAATAACAGATCCTCGTGCCGTTTGACGAGCCCGAGTAGACTCGTGTAAATCCTTTTCAACGGCTTCCCATGGATCTCGCGGCGGTGCAAAGTCACCAAAACCTCTTGCGGGTTGACGTGCTTTGGAGCTTGTCCGCCTTCGGCGGACTTTAATGCGTCGACCACCGTGTTACCCGTCATCAACGACAGCCGGCCGTTGAGCTTCTCACGGAACAGATTCAATTTCGCCTTCGGTGTCGGTGGGAACACGAGCGAGGAGATCGTATCGATGAACACCCTGTTCAATTCTTCCGGAAACGGGTCTTTGAAATCAAAAGAACGGAGTCCGGCCTCGACGTGGGCGACGGGAATCCCGCGTTCCGCGGCGCTCAGCGCGGCGGCGGCGGCCGTGGTCGTGTCGCCCTGCACCACGACCATGTCCGGCTTCACGCGGGCGAGGAGCGGGCCGAGCGAGGCGACCACCCTTTTGGCGACGGCGTCGGGGGTTTGTCCCGGCCGCATGAGATCGAGGTCGAAATCGGGCTTCAGCCGGAAGAGACGCAGGACTTGATCGAGAAGCTCGCGGTGCTGGGCCGTGGCGCAGATGAGCGTTCTGAAGCCTTTCCGGCGGCGCAGCGCCGCCACGACGGGGGCGAGCTTGATGGCCTCGGGCCGCGTGCCCATGACCACGAGTATCCTCATTCGCGGGGTTTGCGCAGGCCGTGGCTGACGAAGGTCCAGGCGACGAGCTTGTAGAGCAGGCGCATGCCGACGTTGGCGTCCCACTCGTCCTTGCCGCCCGGGGCGGGGGAGACCTCGTTGAGGTCGAAGCCGATGATCTTCCGGCCCGAGCGGGCGACGAGGCCGATCAGGTGCACGGCCTCGGCGAGCTCGAGGCCCCCCGGGACGGGCGTGCCGGTGTGAGGGCACAGCTTCGGGTCCAGCCCGTCGATGTCGAAGGTGATCCACACCTGCGGCGGCAAAGAGGCGACGATCTCCGCGGCGGTCTTCGTCCACGGCTCCCCGGAGAAGCGTCGGTGCGACAGGTCGCGGTCGAAGAAGACCTTGGCGCGGGCGCCCAGGGCGCGGGTGAACTCGTGCTCCTGCTCGCAGAAATCGCGTATGCCGACCTGCACGATCTTCGTGATCCGGGGGATGTTCTCCATCGCGTTGTACATGATGGACGCGTGGGACCAGGTGAAGCCCTCATAAGCCACCCGGGTATCCGAGTGCGCGTCGAAATGGAGCAATCCGAACTCCCCGTGCTTCTCCGCCGCCGCCTTGAAGGCGCCGTACGGGACCGAGTGGTCGCCGCCGACGAGGCCGACGATCTTGCCCGCGTCCATGAGGCCCTTGGTCTCGCGATAGACCCAGTCGTTCAGCTTGCCGCCGAGGTCGTTGGCCGTTTTCAGCGCCTTCTGCAGGGACTTGTTCCCTTCGATGCGCCCGCCTTCCTTGATGACCTTCTGCGCGGCGGCCTTGGCGGTCTTATTCCACGCCCTGACCTCCTTCGACTCCGGGCGCATGAAGATGCCGGGCTCGTAGGGGCGGTGCACCTCGCCGTCGAACAGGTCGACCTGGCCGCTGGCGGCGAGGATGGCGGCGGGCCCCTTCGAGGTCCCACCGCCGTAGGAGGTCGTCGCCTCCCAGGGAACGGGAACGAGCACGAGGGCGGCGTCCTTCTCCTCGTGGGGGAGTCCGAAGACGCCGGTGTCTTCGCCGGGCGCGGAGTTGGGGTCGAAGTCGAGCATGGGCGAATTATATCACATGTCGGAATTCGGTATTGACGGAGGGATGATTGGGGTGTATACTGAGCAGTATTAGGGTGTTTTGTTGTCGGTATTAGGGTGTTTGAAGAACATTATTTGGGTGTATGAAAAAAACCAAAGAAATTAAAGATTTTATAATTCAAACTGTCGATAGACATCCTAAAGATGTGACTCGATTAACTGCCGAGCGATTTAATTTAAATCGTAGAACCATCGTCGATCATATTCAAGGTCTAATTTCTGATGGGATTCTAACCGCCGAGGGAAGAACCAAGGCCAGAGTCTATAAGCTGCGGACGCTGGTTGAAAAAAACTGGACAATCGCCATCACTCCGGATTCCGAAGAACACCAGGTCTGGGAAACGACCGTCGCTCCGGAACTCAAAGAAATCCCCAACAATGTCCGTGCCATCTGTCAGCACGGATTCAACGAGATGTTCAACAACGCAATCGACCATTCCAACTCTC
>JACPOW010000020.1:0-677 GCA_016191335.1 Elusimicrobiota bacterium
CGGTTCTCGGCCGCCTATTCTACCGCTTCACCCTCAGGTTTTCGCGAAGCGAAAACCCTGGCGCCGCAAGGCGCCATGCCGTTTAAGCGCCGGTATCAACTCGGTCCAGGACCGAGTTCAAAACCCCGTGAACTTGGAGAAGTTTATCACTTGCGCGGGAACCCGCGAGCCCGCATAATAGGGCTATGGCCAATTGGGCGCTCCACGAGTCCTACGATCCCGCGAACCACGTCCTGTACCTCTACCTCGTCGCGGATTCGGCCGAGGCGCCCCGGCGCCCCGGGCTCGACGCCCCCAAGCTCCTCGAGTCGTTCGCCGACCTGGAGACGGCGCGCAAGTTCGCGGAGGGCTATCGCACCGCTCTCGACGGCAAGGGCGAGCGCGTGATCCAGAAGGTCCGCTGCGGCATGGAGCGCCTGGGCGGCTGCCGGGGTCCGGGGAAGACCTGCTACCTGGACCTAGACTGCTACCGCTGCGAGATCCGCGAGAGCTAGCCTAGCGAGGCGGCCCACTCGCGGAAGGCGCGGTGGCCTTCCTCGAGGAAGATCGCGTTGTGCCCGCCGGGCAGGCGCTTGATCCGCGTGCGGCCCGGGACCTCGAACTTGGCCAGCGACCGCAGGTAGCTCTCCGCGGGCACGAACGCGTCGTTGTCGGCCGGCGTGAACAGGACCGCGTTG
>JACPOW010000020.1:699-26505 GCA_016191335.1 Elusimicrobiota bacterium
CGTGAACAGGACCGCGTTGAGCGCGATCGCCGCGCGCAGGTCCGACACGCTCGCGAACGGCGTGCGGGGCGGGGGGCGGCGGTCCATCGCGGTCACGAAGGCCTCCCGCCAGGCGACGCCGCCGCCGGCCTGCATCGTCACCCAGTTCTCGTCGATCATCCAGGGCTCGTAGGGGATCTCCGCGCTGGTGCGCGCCGCGATGGTCCGGTCGGTCTCGCCCGGGGTGAAGTTGCAGCTGGAGAGGACGTAGTTGAGGAGGTTCACCTCGCCGAAGTTGTCCCTGGCGTCCTTCTCGATCTCCGCGCGGGTCTGGCCGAGCATCTTGTCGAGGTGCGCGACGAAGGCCTTCTCCCAGACGCCCTTCACGCCCTTGCCGAGCATCCCGAACAGGCCGCTGACCTGGTCGGGGTTCAGGTCCAAAGCCTTGAGATGGGCGCGGACCTTCCCGAGGCGGGTCTCGATGTCCGGGTACGCGTCGCGCAGCTCTTTGTTCAGCTTCAGCTGCTCGGCGCGGCGGGCGAGGCTGGCGGCCAGGACGTCCTCGTAAGGGAGAGCGGAGGCGGAGAACACGATGCCCTTGGGCTTGCGCGCGCCGGCGCGCGTGAGGCTCAGGTACTGCATGCCGACCATGCCGCCGTAGCTCTGCGCTATCATGAAGAACGCCTCGCCCATCGGGACGACCTTCTCGATGACGGCGAGGTAGTCGCGGGCCTGGCTGTCGGAGGAGAAGCCGAGCGCGATCGCGTCGGCGTCGATGGCGGGGTCGGTCATGTCGATCGGGGCGGACTGGCCGTCGGTGCCGCGCTGGTCGACGATGAGTATCCGGTAGGAGTTCAGGAGATACTTGAACCTGTCGAGAGCTCCGTTCATGGGAGAAGCCGGATTCGCGTAATCGAAGGCGAGCGGGCGGTACGCGCTGCACGAGATCCCGGGGCCGCCGTTGATGACGACGATCACGGGATGCGAGGGATCGTCGTGGCGCCGGCCGTAGGCGGGGATCAGGCGATAGAAGACGGGGATCCTGGGTCCGTCCGGGTGGGCATGGTCGAGAGGCACGTCCACGAAGCCGCGGCGCTCGACGGGATGCTCGATCACCTTCGGGTCGACTTTTTTGAAGGGCAAGGCGGAGGGGGCTTTCGTGGTCATGGGAGCAGTGTGCCTCGGACGGGCGGGGGGAGTCAAGCCCGCACGACGAGCCAGAGCCGGGCGGAGCGGGAGCGCGGGTTCTCCCGGATCTCCTCCGGCGAGGCGCGGCGCGGCGGGGCCGGCGGCGCGGCCCAGAGGCCGGCCAACGCCTGCTCGTTCAAGGCCGCCGAGACGAGCGCCTCCTCTCCGGAGTGGAAGGTCAGCAAGGCGACGCGGCCGCCGGGCCGCAGCAAGGCCGGAAGATCGCGGAGCAGCCCCGACAGCGACTCGCGTTCGGCGTTGACGGCGATGCGCAGGGCCTGGAAGGTGCGCGCGGCGGGGTGCTTGGACGAGGCGTCCTTCTTGACGAAGCGCCCGGGCCCCAGCCCCTTGGCGACGCCGACCGCGGAGGCGAGCTCGAAGGTCGTCTTCGGCGCGCGCCCCTCGGCGGCGAACGCCGCGAGCGTCCGCGCGACCGCCGCGGCGTCGGGCTCGTCGCCGTAGCGGACGAGGGCGTCCTCGATCTCGCGGGCCGTCGCGGACGCCAGCCACTCGGCCGCGGTGCGGCCGCTCGAGCGGTCCATGCGCATGTCGAGCGGGCCGTCGTTCTTGAACGACATGCCGCGCTCCGGCCGGTCGAGCTGCATGGACGAGACCCCGAGGTCGGCGAGCAAGGCGTCCACGCCGTCGAGCCCGAGGTCGCGCAGGACGCCCTTGGCCCCCGCGTAGTCGCTGCGGCGCGCCGTGAGCTTGACGCCCGCGTCGCGCAGGCGCTTCTCGGTGCGGGCCAGCTCCTCGCCGTCGCGGTCGAGGCCGACGACGGTGCCGGAAGGCCCCGCCGCGCGGGACAGCTCGGAGGCGTGGCCGCCCCAGCCGAGCGTGCAGTCCAGGATGTTCGCGCCCGCCAGCGGGGCGAGCGCCTCCAGGATCTCGCGGACCATGATCGGGACATGCGCGCCCGCGGGCGTCGAGCCGCGGGCCTTCGCCTTGGCGATCGCGTCCGGGTCGGCGCCGAGCTCCTTGTACTTCTGCTCGAACTTCTTCGGGTGCGTGCCGGTGTAGCGCTCGCGGCGGCGGTAGGCGGCGAGGACCTCCGCGATGGGGACGTCGGCGGGGGCCAGGTCGTACTCGAGCAGGCGGCGGGCTTCGACCCATTTGACCTGGTCGTGGTCGACGAGCCTGATCTCGCCGGTGAACTTCGTCACCATCAGCGCGATCAGCTCGATCTCGCCGAAGTCGTAGACGTGGCGCGTGCGCGCGGCCTCGGCCCCGACCGTGGCCTCGATGCCGAGCTCCTCGCGCAGCTCGCGGACGAGGGCGGAGGCGGGCGTCTCTCCTTCCTCGATGCGGCCGCCGGGGAACTCCCACTTGCCCGCGTGCCTGCGGCCGGGGCCGCGCCGGGCCAGGAGGACGGCGCCCGAGCGGAGGATGACGCCGGCGCAGACGGGGATCACCCTGTCATTCTATCGAAAATTCACTACACTGGGAGGGATGAGCCCCGCCGCGCGCGCGGTCGCCGCCGCCGTCATCGCCAACCTGCTCCTGTTCCTCGCCGTCGTCACCTTGCCCGCGTATCAGGCCGCCCACCATCACTGGATCTTCCCGGTCCTCGCCGTCCTGTTCGCCGTCGAGGGGGCGCTGACCTTCCCGCCGTCGCCGGCCGACGCGCTGGTCGATCGCGGGGCCCTGCGCGCGAGCGTCGTCTCCCTGCTGGTGTTCCTGCTCGTCATCGGCATCGCCCGCCACGCGACCATCCTCGCCTGCTTCGACCGCTGCTCGTTCAAGCTCGCCGCCGCCGCGGCGCTCGCGGGGTGCGTGTTCCTCGGCCAGATGTGGTCGCGCGGCGCGGGCTTCTGGGACCCGCTGCGCGCGAGCCTCGCGGCGTCGGGCGCCTGGCTGTGGGCGCTGTACCTCGTCCTGCGCGGGCTCAACGCCGCCCCGTGGCTGGTGGACCTCGGCTTCGTCATCCTCGCCCTGATGTTCTGGCTCGGCCGCGACCGCGCCGTCTGCCTGATCTCCTCCGTCGGCATACTCGCCGCGCTCGCGGTGCGCGCGACGGCCAACGAGTACGCCATCATCGGCCTGAGCGTGGTCTGGAGCGTGGCGGTCCCACTGTGGGCCGCTCCAAAGGTCGAGGCCTGGCTCGCGAAGCGCCGCGGCGGCGCTCCGCCGCCGAAGAAGGACGACGAGCCTCTCGGCCGCCGTCTGCTGATGAGCGCCCTGCGCATCGGCGGCGCCGTCGCCGTGATCGTGACTTTGTTCCGCTTCGTCGCCGGCCCGACCTCCCTCGTCACCGACCCCCCGAAGCGCCGCGCCTATCTCCTCGAGCGGGCCCCGGCTCCCCTGGACTATTCCGCGCTCTCTCCCGCGGCCGCCCGCCTGCGCGCGCACGTGGTCATGCTCTCCGTCAAAATCGGCGCGCGCGACGCCTACAGCCAAAAAGGGCGCGAGCGGGCGCGCGACTACGTCGCCGCCCAGCTCAAGGCCGCCGGCTACGCGCCCAAGCTCCTGCCCTACGAATCCCGGCTGATGATCGGCGTGCCCAACGGCGCCCGCTTCCACAACGTCGAGGCGCTTCTCCCCGTGCGCTCGCCCGAGCCGCGCGGAGCCTGGGTGATCGGCGCGCACTACGACTCCGCGCCCGGCACGCCCGGGGCGGACGACAACGCCAGCGGCGTCGCCGTCCTGCTCGAGGTCGCGCGTCTGCTCCGCGAGAAGAAGCCCGGCCGCGAGGTGCGCTTCGTCGCGTTCGGCACCGAGGAGCCGCCCTCGTTCGGCACGCGCAACATGGGCAGCTGGCAGTACGCGCGGGCGCTGAAGGACGGCGGGGTCCTCGTGCACGGCGTCGTCGTCCTCGAGATGCTCGGCTTCTACAACCCGCGGCCCGGCTCCCAGCTGTACCCGCCGTTCATGCACCTCTTCTTCCCGGACCATGGCGGCTTCGTCGGCGCGGTCGGCAACATCGAGAGCCGCGGCCTGCTCGCCGCGTTCGGCGCGGCGTGGAGGAAGGCCTCGCGCTTCCCGCTGACCCTCTCGATCCTGCCCGGGCCCTTCGCGAGCCTGGCCCTGTCGGACCAGCTGAACTTCTGGGCGCACGGCTATCCCTCCGTCATGGTCTCCGACACGGCCTTCTACCGCAACGCGAACTACCACGAGGCGACCGACCTGCCGGACACGCTCGACTACGAGAAGATGGCCGAGGTCGCGGACGCGATCGCCACGGTCATCTCCGAGAAGCAGTGAACTCGCACCGGTGCGAGTTCGGACCGGCCGGCGTCGTGCCATCTCCAGCCCTCGACTATCCTCAAGGATAGTTCCCGAGCGAGTCCCCTTGACGGATTCCCTGGGCGGGGTACACTGACGGCATGGGCTTCATGTCGTTCTATCTGGCCGCGCTGTGGACGCTCTCGAGCGCCGCCGCGGCGGACATCGAGAAGCAGAGGGCGATCCTCGACTACGGCCTTTGGAACAACCGCGTGCAGGCGCTGTACGACCTGGGCGACGAGGGGACGGAGGCCCTGCCCCTGCTGGTCTACTCGTCGGACGACGCCGACTGGCAGGTCCGGCTCACGGCGGTCCATTTCATGGGCAAGATCGGTCCCGCGGCGGCCCCGGCGCTCGGCGAGATCGTGCGCGTCGAGCCCTGTCCGAACGTGCGCGTCTCGGCGCTGCGCTGGCTGACGGGCATGGGCCCGGCGGGCCGGGACATATTGAAGGACGTGATGACGCCCGAGGACGAACGCGAGATGGAGAGCCTGCCCGACCGTTTCGGGACCGAGCGCATGGGCAAGCCGCTCGTCATCGACGCGCCGGGCGGGGCGATGACCGCGGAGTTCTTCGACCACGGCCCCGACTTCCGCGTGTGCGCCTCCTCGGAGTACGCGAACCGGCGCAAGCGCCGCCGCGCGCCCGCCCCGGCCCCGGTCGCGCGCGCGGCCCCGGCGCCGGCTCCTGAAGCCGCCGTTCCGCCCGACGATTCGTTCGAGCCCGTCTCCACGCCTCCCGTCCGCTCCGGCAAGCCCGCCGCGCGCGCGCCGGAGCGTCTTCCCGACGCGCCTCCCGGGACGCCGGTGGCCGTGATCGAGGCCGAGCCGCCGCTCCCGGCCGACGCGGAGACGAAGCGGAGCCGGCCCAGCCTCGAGATGGCGGACGCCCGCGCCCCGGGCGTACCGGAGACGATGCCGAAGGCCGGGCCGGGGTTTGAGCCGCGCGAGACGCCGGCGCCGCGAGAGGTCCCTCCGGAGAAGCCGGAGCGCCGGGCCGTCGCCGCGGCCGCGCCGCGGGCGCCCCTGCCGCCGGCGGAGACCATGCCCGCCGCCGGTCCCGGCCTCCACCGCGAGCCGACGGAGCGCGGCGAGGCGGCCCTCGTCGCGGACGCGGGCACGGGCAAGCCCGAGAACGACCCAGTCCCCGAGCTGATCCGGCGCCTGTCCGCGTCCGAGCCGAGGACGCGCGCCCGGGCGGCCGACGAGCTCGGCAAGCGGGGCGCGGCCGCCCTGCCGGCCGTGCCCGCCCTGCGCCGGGCCCTGAAGGACCGCGACCGCCGCGTGCGCGCCAGCGCCGTGCTCGCGCTGGGCGGCGTCGGCGGCTCCGTCGAAGGGGTCGCCGACGACCTGCGCCGCGCCCTGCGCGACAAGAACGAGGACGTGCGCTTCAGCGCCGTCATCGCCCTCCAGCGCCTCCGGGCGACCCCCTAAAAATAATAGGCCGAAAGGCCCAGGCGGGCGTGGGCCGCACGGACCACAATTGGTATAATCGCATCCGTCGGGCGTCGCGAGGGGTCGCGACGGGCATCACGGAGGTCGTGTATGATTCGAGCCGCTCTCTTGCTGTCGTTTGGTCTTCTCCTCGCCGCGCCGTCCCGCGCGGCCGCTCCCTTCGACGGAGGCGCCGGGGCCCTCGACGTTCCCAAGCCGGACCTGACGGCCATGCAGGAGGCCGCGGCCGACGCCCGCCGCTCCCGGGCCGACCTGTACGCCTTCACGAAGGAAGAGGCCGCCGCCGCGTACAAGAAGTTCGCCTTCGGCATCAAGGCGCCGCGCGCGACCGCCTTCACCTTCGACAAGGACGTGCCCGCCGACATCCAGAAGCAGATGCTCGCCGACCTCGCCTTCATCAAGGGCCTCG
This sequence comes from Elusimicrobiota bacterium, assembly GCA_016191335.1. Classification (GTDB taxonomy): domain Bacteria; phylum Elusimicrobiota; class Elusimicrobia; order UBA1565; family UBA9628; genus GWA2-66-18. The sequence goes on from JACPOW010000020.1 coordinate 6,952, forward strand.
CCGGCGAGAACGCCACGGCGCTGCACCGGAAGATCTTCGGCGCCGTCAGCGGCGCCGATTACGCGAAGTTCTTCGAGACCCGCGTCTCGGCCATCGGCATGAACTCCTGCGGCGGGGGCAACGCGGTCGCCTGCGTGATCCCGTTCCAGGACCCCTCGAAGATGTGGCTGACCCAGAACTTCATCCGCTTCAGCCATCCCCAGGTCTCCCGGATGATGGTGGTCTACCACGAGGCCCGCCACACCGAGACGAAGAACAGGAACTGGCCGCACGCGACGTGCCCGACGCCGTTCCGCGACGAGAACGGCAAGGACATGAAGAGCATCTGGACCGGGGCGACGCTCGCCGGCGAGCCGGCCTGCGACGAGACGCCGTTCGGCTCGTACTCCTCCTCGACGATCATGCTCAAGAACATCTCCAAGTACTGCACCAACTGCACCGACAAGGTGAAGTTGGACGCCGGGCTCTACGCCGACGACCAGTTGGGCCGCATCATCGACGCGGGCGCCAAGAAGGAGATGCGGGACGACTTCAGCCGGTGAAGCGCGGCGCCTGGGCCGCGGCGATCCTGATCGCGGCGGCGCTGCTGGGCTGGCGGGCGGCGAGACGATCGCCGCCCGTCTCCGTTCCCGGGTCGGCGGCCCGGGCCACCCTCGCCCTCCTCGAGGAGATCCTGGCCTCGCGCGACGACAACGACCCGCGCCTGGACCGCGAGTTCGTCGCGCTGTCCGCGGAGGAGAAGGCCCTCTTCCGCGCGGCCTACGCGGCCCGGCCGCGCGAGCGTCTCAACGAGCGCGGGACCATCGTCTTCCTGCTCGGCAAGAACCTGACGACGCCGGAGGACTGGGCGTTCCTGCGCGAGGTCGCCGCCGAGCCGCCCTGCCTCAGCCTCGCCGATTGCGCTAAGCCCTCCGCGGCCGCGGGCGAGCACGGCGACGCGGTCACCCTCGCCTATCCGTCCTTGGTCGCCCTGCGCCAGGCCCACCGCGCCGCCCAAGAGGGGGCCCCGGCGGCCGAGGCCCGCTCCGTGCTCGAGGCCGCGCGGACCTCGAAGGCTCCCGCCGTCACACGCCTGGCACGCGCCATCGCGCCGGGATTTGATAGAAAGGGTCCATGAAATACCGCAAGCTCGGCTCGAGCGACCTGTCGGTCTCGGAGATATCCCTGGGCTCCTGGCTGACCTTCGGCCTGGGCGTAGACGACTCGTCCGGACGGGCCTGCGTGGACGCGGCCTTCGACGCCGGCATCAACTTCATCGACACCTCCAACATCTACGGGGTCGGCGCCGCCGAGGAGTTCCTGGGGCGGGCGCTGAAGGGCCGGCCCCGGTCGTCCTACATCCTGGCCACGAAGCTGTTCTTCCCGATGACCGAGACGGACAAGGGGCTCTCCCGCGCCCAGGTCCTCAAGCAGATCGACCTCTCGCTCAAGCGCCTGGGGACCGACTTCGTGGACCTGTACCAGTGCCACCGCTACGACCAGGAGACGCCGCTCGAGGAGACGATGCTCGCGCTCACCGAGGTCGTGAAGGCCGGCAAGGCCCGCTGGCTCGGCTTCAGCGAGTGGAGCCCCGCGCAGATCTCGGCGGCGCTGGCGATCCCCGGCGTCGAGAAGTTCGTCTCGAGCCAGCCCCAGTACTCCATCATCGCGCGGCGCCACGAGCCCGAGGTGTTCCCGCTGTGCGCGAAGAACGGCATCGGCCAGATCGTCTGGTCCCCGCTCGCGCAGGGCATCCTGACGGGGAAGTACAAGCGCGGCGCGCCGCCGCCCGCGGGCACGCGCGCGACGAGCCCCGAGATGGGCGGGTTCCTGAGCCACTGGCTGACCGACGAGAACCTGGCCAAGGTGGACCGCCTGCGCCCGATCGCCGAGCGGGCGGGCATGAGCCTGGCGCACCTGGCGCTGGCCTGGGTGCTGCGCCGCCCCGAGGTCTCCTCGGCGATCGTCGGCGCCAGCCGGCCGGAGCAGGTGAAGGAGAACGCCGCCGCGTCGGGGAAGACCCTGACCGCGGACCTCGTCGCCGCGATAGACGCCGCCGTCGCCTGACCCGGATATCGTAGAATCCCCGGCCATGCGCGACCCAGCCGAGTACTACCAGAGCATCCTCGACAACCTCACCGGCGGCTTCCTGTCCGTGAGCCTCGACGGCAAGGTGGTGTACGTCAACCCGACCGCCGGCCGGATCCTGCACCTCCCGGACGTCGGAGCCTTGATCGGCAAGGACTACGCCGCCGCGCTGGACGGCTTCCCCGCGCTGTGCGCCGTGGTGCGCGACGCGCTGGCGACCCACACGACCGTGCACCGGGCGGAGGTGTCCGTGCTCCACGGCGACGCGCCGCTCGTCATCGGCTACAGCACCCTTCAGGTGAAGAACCGCGCGGGGGAGTACCTCGGCCTGGGCATCATCTTCCAGGACCTGACCTTCGTCAAGAAGAAGTCTTAAGGGCGCTTGGGCAGGGCGCAGGTCGGCGCGTAGCAGCGGGACAGGACCATGGTGGCGGCCGTCCACGCGATCGCGGCGTCCACGACCGACATCGCGGTGAAGGCCCACGGGAGATGCCAGCACACCGACCCGGGCAATAGGCCCAGCGCGCCGATGCACAGGCCGAAGAACAGGCCGTACAAGGCCGAGTCCTTGATCGTGAGCCCCGGAATCTTCCCGAGGATCCAGGTCCAGAAGAACGCCCCGGTCATCTGAAGCAGAAGGCCGAGCGCCACGGCCGCGGCCTTGGACCCCGCGCCCTCCTTCTTGTAGGACACGAAGACGAAGGGATCGGTCGGAGCGGTCTGGCCCTTGGGGTCGTTGGCGAGGACGAAGACGCCCGATCTCGCGGCCCCGGCTTCCAGGATGTTCACCAGCGCCGCGGGGTCGCCGAACGGGGAGAGCGTCATGGCGTGGAACGGCAGGACCGTCCAGGAGAAAACGCTCCAGGCGAACGCGATCAGCCCTCCGGCGACGGCTCCTCTCCAGGGCGACAGGCAGCGGTGTTCCATGGACCGACTGTACAAACTAGGCCGGGAGGGCGTCGAGGATATCGGCGAGGAACGCCGCGTGGTCCCAGGCCTTGATGTCAATGGACAGGCCGAGCCGCACGACGACGAGTTTCCGGGAGGGGATCACCGTCAGGCACTGGCCCTCGTGGCCGAGCGCGTGGAACGCGTCCCCGGGGATCCTCGCGGCGGCGGGAGTCGCGCCTCCGAGCTCCGGCGACAGCTTCAGCCACCAGTGGGCGCCGTAGCGCCCGTCCGGAGCCTGCGGGGTCGGGCTCGCGCCGAAGGCGGCCCAGCCTTTCGGGAGGACGCCGTCGCCGCCGTTCGCGTACAGCAGGCCGAAGCGGGCCCAGTCGCGCGCCGTCGCGAACAGGAACGAGGAGCCGACGAAGGTCCCGGAGGCGTCGGGCTCGAGGACGGCGTTCGCCATGCCCAGCGGGTCGAACAGCGCGCGCCGCGGCCACAGCGGGTACTCCTTCTCGCCCAGCGCGCGGCGCGCGATCAAGGACAGGATGTTCGTCGTCCCGCTCGAGTATTTCCAGAGGGTCCCGGGCGGCGCCTCGAGCGGGCGCGAGGCGGCGAACCCGCCCGCGTCGTGGCCGTCGAAGAGCATGCGCGTGACGTCGGAGAGCGGGTCGGCGTACACCTCGGAGAAGCGCAGGCCGCTGCGCATGCGCAGCAGGTCCTCGAGCGCGATCTGCGCGCGCGGGTCGCCCGGCCCGCGCCACTCGGCCAGCAGGCTCTTGTCCGTCAGCGCGAGCTTGCCCTCGCCGACGAGCGTGCCGATCAAGGCGCCCATCACGCTCTTGGTCATCGACCAGCCGTTGAGGGGCGTCTCCGCGATGAAGCCGGGCGCGTAGGCTTCTCCGACGACGGCGCCGTCGTGCACCACCACGACCGCGCGCGTCCGGCGACGGCGCGGGCCGGGCTCGCCGAAGGCGGCGCCGAGGATCGGTCGCAGCGCCGGGACCTCCCGGACCGGGAGCGCGGCGGCCCGCGCGGGCGCGGGCCACGGCGGCGCGGGGGGGAGGGGGCCGGGGGTCAAGGTCGCGCCGAGCCCCGGACGGTACGCCGCCGTCCGCGGCTGAAGGCCGAGGAACGACACGGTCACCGATTTTTTATCCCGGTCGACGCGGGCGCGGAACAGGCGCATGAGCCGGTAAGCCTCGTCGGCGATCTCCGGGGCGCGCTCGGGGTCCGTCTCGAGCCCCGACACGAACAGAGCGGAGGCGAGGGCCTTGGCCTTGTACGAGCAGCCGACCGAGGCGACGCGCCGCAGGCGCGGGAAGCCCCAGGCGGCGGCGAGGGCGGCGGCGACGAGAAGATAGATCACCAACGGAATGATAACTGTTTCCGGAAACAGTTCATGGCGCCTTCAGGGCGCTTCGGGCGCGAGACATAAGAAAACCGCCCCGGCCTTTCGGCCGGGGCGGCGCTGAGTCAGGAACGGCCGGGTGTTACCAGCCGATCTTTCCCGTATTGAGCGAATTGAACGCGTCCGACGTCCGGAGGCGCTGCGCCGGTGACGACGGCGCGGGCTCGGGAGCCGCGGAGGGGTCGTAGACGGCCCCGTCGCGGTCGAACAGCATCAGCGAGTCGACGCCGTTGGCGTCCTTCGCCGTGACGATGAGCAGCTTCAGCGAGCGGACGGTCTCACCGGCCTCGTTCGCCGTCTCGCCGTTGACCATCTTGATCTCGCTGACGCCGTCGGCCAGCCAGGTCGCGGGGACGGCCTCGTCCTTGAGGTTGTACAGGTCCGCGGAGCGCTCGTCGCCGGAGATCACGATCTTCCGCTCGCCCTCGGGGTCGGCGACCGCCGCCGTCTTGGCGTCGTCGAAGTCGAGCTCGATCTGGCGGATGACCTGCGTGGTCGTCCCGTCGGTCTCGTGCTTGTCGTCGTAGACGAACTTCGCCGACTTCACGCCGCTCGCCAGCCACTGCCCGCCCGCGGCGGCCCCGTTCGGGTCGGTCACGGTCAGGTCGTAGAGGTAGGCGTCATGGGCTTCGCCCATGATCTTCACCGAGCGCGTGCCGTCGAGGCTGTACATCGTGTCCTCGTCCGGCGCCGGCGCGGGAGCGGACGGCTCCGCGGGCGGCGCCTCGACCGGCTGGGTCGGGTCGGGCCGGACGACGATGGTCCCGGCGTTGTCCTGGTAGCGGTAGTAGTTGTTGTCGATGATCACGTAGACCACCGTCGGATACGCAGGATCCTGCCACCACCAGCGCCCGTCGTGCAGGTACACCCAGCGGTGCCAGTACGGGTCGTACCACCAATGGCGCCCGTTGCTGTAGCGGGTCCAGAAATAGGAGTCGCCGATGTAGAAGCCCCACCAGTGGTAGCCGTAGGTGTCGTAGCGGTGGCTCAGGCGGTAGCCGTTCCAGTAATACCAGCCGTAGTCGTGGTTGCGCGAGTCCCAGCCGCGCTGGACGACGGTGATGTTGTTGATGATGGTTGTGTTGTTGATGATGGTGACGTGGTCGCGGCTCGGCGGGATGTACCGGCCGTACGGGTTCGTCCACGGCCGCTGAGTGACGGGGTTGCCGTCCCAGCGCCGGTTCGGGGGGAGGTTCGCGCGGCCGTCGCCGTCGCGCCGGGGGTCGAGGACCGCACCGTCATCGCGGCGAGGCGGGACCGGCATCACGCGGCCGCGGCCCGGCTGGCCGGGGCGACCGTTCTGAGGCGGGACGATCACCGGAGGCCGGCGGCGCGACGGCTCCTGACGGGGAGGCTGCTGACGCGGCGGCTCATGACGAGGCGGCTGCTGACGCGGGGGCTGCTGGCGCGGAGGCTGCTGGCGAGGAGGCTCCTGACGGGGAGGTCGCTGGCGAGGAGGCTCCTGACGCGGAGGCTGCTGGCGCGGGGGTTCCTGGCGGGGCGGCTCTTGACGCGGGGGCTCCTGACGGGGAGGTCGCTGGCGAGGGGGCCACTGACGAGGCGGCTCTTGACGCGGGGGCTCTTGACGGGGAGGCTGCTGGCGAGGAGGCTCCTGACGGGGCGGCTGCTGGCGAGGAGGCTCCTGGCGGGGAGGCTCCTGACGGGGAGGCTGCTGACGCGGAGGTTCCTGCCGAGGCGGCTGCTGCCGCGGCGGTTCCTGGCGAGGGGGCTGTTGGCGCGGGATCTCGCGGCGCGGAGGTTCCTGGCGGGGCGGCTCCTGGCGAGGGATCTCCCGGCGAGGAGGCTCCTGCCGGGGAGGCTGGCGGTCGCCGCCGCGTCCGGGGTTGCCGCCGCGCGGCTCGCGCTGCGCGAGCGCGGGAGACGCGATCCCGAGCAGGAACAATCCAAGGGCCAACAGTCTGTTCGCCATCGTGCTGCCTCCGTGAAACAAAAAACCAGAAAAGCGCGAGCGCTCTCCTGGTATTCCGAATTCGGTTCGGACGTGGATGCTCCCCGACCCATCTCGGGGATTACAGGCTTTCCTAGAATGCGCTGTTAGCGATATTATGCCAGGGTCGTAAGGCCTATAAACAATAGACCCTTAGGGCCTACGCGAGGATTTGTCGGCGGGGCTCAGCGGCGCGCGCAGCGGTCGCGGATGCGCTTCTCTTCGAGCGTGACGTAGGCCGTGCCGTCTTCCTTCAGGTAAAGCTCGTAGCGGTCGTCGCCGTAGCGCTTGCCGGCCACGGCCTCCAGGTCGCGCAGGGCGAAGTCGTCGCCGCCGAGCGAGAGCACCGCGCCGACGCCCCCGGGAGGGAAGTAGACGTCGAAGGGCTCCCCGTCCTTGCACTCGTAGGTCGCGCGCCGGTCGGGCAAGGAGGCCGCCCGCGGGACCTCGAGCGGGGGAGCCTTCGCGCGCAGGCGCGAGGCTTGATAGCGGATCTCGTTGCAGCCGCAGAGCAGGAGAGCGGCGGCTATTAGAGGACGCGGCACCACAGGACTTTGAGGTACTCGCCTTCGGGATGGTCCGCGGTGAACGGGTGGTCGGGGCCGGCGCCGCTCTTGCGGAAGACCTGCACGCGGCGCCCGGCGGAGCCGGCGGCCGTGCGCACGAACTGCAGGAACTCGTCCCAGGAGAGCATGCCCGAGCAGGAGCAGGTGACGAGGATGCCGCCCGGCTCGAGGACGACCATGCCGAGGCGGTTGAGGTCGATGTACTTCTGACGGCCGAGGGCGTAGCCTTCCTGGTTGGCGATGAGCTTGTACGGGTCGAGGACGATCACTCCGTAGCGTTTGGAGTTCATCGCCGCCTGGCGCAGGTACGGGAACGCGTCGGCGCAGACCGTGTCGATGCGGACCTGGTTGGCGTTGGCGTTCATCTTGAGGAGCGCGGCCGCGTCGGGGTCGAGCTCGACCGCGGTGACCTCGTCGGCGCCGCCGAGCTTCTTCGCGTACAGCGCGAAGCCGCCGGTGTAGGAGCAGACGTCGAGGACCTTCTTGCCTTTGACGAACGGCAGGAGGGCGGCGCGGTTCTCGCGCTGGTCGGTGAAGAAGCCGGTCTTGTAGCCGGTGGACGGGTCCACGATGAAGGTGACGCCGTTCTCCTTGACCCGGGTGCCGGTGCCCTTGTTCGGGTCGAGCTTGAAGCCCTCCATGCTCTGCGTGTGCGGGGAGGCGCGGTGGAAGAAGCGGGCCTTCGGGAAATGGGTCAGCAGGGCTCGCTCGATGCGCGCGGACTGCTTGAACATGCCCAGCGAGTAGAACTCGAGGGCGATGCAGTCGCCGTAGCGATCCACCACCAAACCCGGAAGACCGTCTCCGTTGTCGTGGACGATGCGGTAGGCGTCCGTCCGGGCGTCGAGGTCCAGGATATTCCGTCTGAAAGAGACCGCCGACGCTATCCGTTCATTGAAAAAAGCGTCCGCGTCGAACGCGCCGATGCCGCGCGTGAGCAGGCGCAGGGCGATGAGGCTGCGCGGGTTGTAGAGGGCGACGCCGTACGGGGCGTCGAAGCGGTCGTAGACGGCGACCAGGTCGCCGGGGCGCGCCTTCGGGTCCACCTCTCCGAGCATGCGCTTGTAGAGCTGGTGGCCGGACGCGGTCGAGCGCAGGCGCACCCACGGGATCGGAAGCTCGTGGCCCTTGGGGCGGCCGGTCAGCTTCGGCTTCGGGGGGAACGACTCCTTGGGCTCGGCGGGCTCGCTGGGCTCGGACGGCTCGGGGCGGGGATCTTCCACGGGTACAGTCTACCAAATGGAACTTTTCTAGGGGGTCGATCGTAAGATAAGGACGGCCCGGGGCGGCGATCTATGGTGCTGGATAATCGCTCTTCCCGGGACGAGTGATTATCATCGAAAGTAGATCAGGAGGCTATATGAGCGAAGAGGAATGGGATCGTCTGTGCGGGGACATGGGCCCGCGTCAGCAGCCGGTCGACGCGCAGGGATTCTGGTCGCCCAAGGGCGGTTCGGATTGGCCGTGGCCGGTGCTCCTGCGGCGTCTCCGCCTGGTGCGGGGCGTGACCCAGAGCCGATTAGCCGCCGACGCCGGGATCGTGCAGTCCCATGTGGCCAAGGCCGAGTCCGGGTCCGACGTCTGGCTGAGCACGATCGTCCGCTTGATCGGGGCGTTGGGCTGTCGCTTGTCGCTTCGGGTCAAACCGGTCGTGCCGTTCCAGATACGCTAGCGCCGCGGTTTCGTATGATTGACGCGTGAAAAGTCCCTCCATAGCAGCCGTGCGGGCCGCCTTGCGCCGCGAGGCGGAGCCCGCCCGCGTGAAGATCCTGTCGTCGTTCTTCAAGACCGGGCCCGGCCAGTACGGCGAGGGGGACAAGTTCCTCGGCGTGCCCGCCCCGGGGGCCCGCCGCGCGCTCCTCGTGGCCCGCGACCTAGACGACCGCGGGGTGCACGCCTTGCTCGATTCGGAGTGGCACGAGGAAAGGGCCCTCGGCGTCCAGGTCCTCGTCGACCGGGCCGGACGGGCGGACGCCGCGGGCCTGCGAAAGGTGCTCGAGTTCTATCTGCGGCGCCTGGACGCGGTCAACAACTGGGATCTGGTGGATATCTCGGCGCACATGATCGTCGGGCCGGCGATCGAGGGCCCGGACGGCCTGCCGACGGCCCGAGGGCGCGCGCTGCTCTCTCGGCTCCTGCGTTCGAAGCGGCTCTGGGACCGCCGCGTCGCCGTCCTGGCGACCTTGCACTTCACCCGCAAGCGGGTGTTCCCGCCGCTGCTGGACGCCGCCTCCCGCCTGCTCGACGATCCCGAGGACCTCATGCACAAGGCGGTGGGCTGGATGCTGCGCGAGGCCGGCAAGCGCGACGCCGCGGTCCTGCGGGGCTTCCTGAGGAAGAACGCGGCCCGGATGCCGCGCACCGCGCTGCGCTACGCCATCGAACGCCTGCCCGTCGCGGAGAGGCGGCGCTGGCTGTCGGTCAGGAAGGCCGGGCGCTGACCCAGGCCTCGGCCGCCGCGAGCTTCTCCACGGTGCCGATGTCGTGCCAGGTCCACCGGTCGGAGCGGAAGGCGCGGATGTCGGCGCCGGCGGCGGCGAGCCGCAGGTAGGTCTTCGTGACCGAGAAGACCCCGCTCTCCGTGATCTTGTCGAGCAGGTCCGGCGAGATCACATGCACGCCGTCGAAGGCGAGGCGCTGGGGATTGGGGACCGCGCCCTTGGCCCAGGTCAGGTTGCCCTCGCCGCGGTCGTGGCCGGCGAAGCGGCCTTTCGCGTCGAACAGATAGGCCCGGCCGCTCTCGCGCTCGCGGACGGCCAAGGTGGCGAGGGCTCCGGAGTCCTTGTGGGCCTTGGCCATGGCGCGCAGGTCGAGGTCGGTCAGGACGTCGGCGTTGTGGACGAAGAACGGGTCGCGGCCCTTGAGAAGGGGGGCGGCCTTCTTGATCGCGCCGCCGGTGTCGAGGAGCAGGTCATCCTCGCGGGACACGGACACGGGAACGCCGTGCCGGCGCGAAAGCTCGGCGCAGAAGTCCGCGACCTTCTGGGGGTGATGATGAGCGTTGACCACGAAGGCCTTCACGCCCGCGGCCTTGAGCTTGACCAGGACCCGCTCGAGCATCGGGGTTCCGTCCACGGGGATCAAAGCCTTCGGCGTCGCGTCGGTCAGCGGCTTGAGCCGCGCGCCGACGCCGGCGGCCAGTATGAGGGCCTTCATTTCTTGGGCCAGCTCTTCTTCTCGCGGTGGGAGACGACCGCGGACACGCCCTGGTCGCGCAGGTGCTTGGCCAGCCTCTCGGCCAGGTACACGGAGCGGTGCTGGCCGCCGGTGCAGCCGAAGGCGACGGACAGGTCGGTGAAGTTGCGGCGGCCGTAGTCCTCGACGGCCTGGTCGATCAGGGAGAAGGCGGAGCGCGCCCAGCGGTCCACCTCGTCCTGCTTCGAGAGGTAGGCGATCACCTCGGGGTCGAGGCCGGACTGGGTTTTAAAGACTATCTGCCGGCCGGGGTTCGGAAGGCAGCGGCAATCGAGGACGTACCCGCCGCCGTGGCCGCCCTGGTCCTTGGGCATGCCGCCCTTGTAGGAGAAGCTCTGGATGCGGACGGTGAGCTTGAGCTTCGCGGCGCCGAACTGGCGCAGGGCCGAGGAGCCGACGAGCTTCTTGAACACGCCCATGAGCTCGGGGACCTCGACGGGGAGGCCGGAGGTCGCGAGGACGTGCTCGATGTTGCGGATCGCGTAGGGGATGCTCTGAAGGAAGAGGGGCTTCTTCTCGTGGAAGCCGCGCAGGCCGTAGGCGCCCATCGCCTGCATGATGCGGACGAGGACGAAGCCCGGGAAGTACTTCTTGAACTCGGCCCGGTCGATCGGCGCGAGCTTCCCCGCTTCCGCTATATAGAGGTCCAGCAGCTCGTCGCGCAGGTCGAAGGGCACGTCGGCCTTGGCGTCGTACAGGAGCGAGGCGATGTCGTAATGCAAAGCGCCGCGCCGGCCGCCCTGATAGTCGATGAAGTAGGGCTTGCCGTCGCGCAGCATGACGTTGCGCGATTGGAAATCGCGGCACAGGAAGTACTTCCTGTCGGCGGCGAGCAGGTAGTCGGAGAAGACCTGGAAGTCCTCCTCGAGCTTCTCTTCGTGGAACGGGATGCCGCCGAGGGTGAGGAAGTAGTACTTGAAGTAGTTGAGGTCCCACAGCATGGACTGCTTGTCGAAGCTCTTGCGCGGGTAGCACCACTTGTCGTCGATGGTGGCGCCGGCCGTGATCTGGATCTTCGGCAGCCAGCGCACGACGTCGTGGTACGCGGCGACGACCTCGGCCGGGAAGCCCGCGGGGGTGCGGCGCTTGCCGAGGACCTGGAACAAGGTCGTGTCCCCGAGGTCCTCCTCGAGGTAGGCCGTGGCCTCCTTGTTCTCGGCGTAGAATTCCGGGACCGGGATCCCGTTCTTGAAGAAGTGCTTGGAGAACTCGATGAACGCGCGGTTCTCCTTGGCGTCGTCGTTGAGCACGCCGATGGCGGTCGTCCCCGCGCCGGCCAGGCGGTAGATCTTGCGGCTGGACCCGTCGGCCCGCACCGGGACGAGGCTGTCCGCCTCGGCGCCGAAGCGCGCGCGGAACAGCTCCCTCAACGGGTCTGGGGCTTCGGTCATGAAATCATCTTAGCGCTTCACTGGACTCGCGTCCAGCCGATGGTCTATCATCGGAGCATGAGAAACCTCCTGCTCGCTTCCTTCGCCGTCGCCGCCGCCGTCGCCGCCTACGCCGTCGAGACCAAAGCCCCGTCCGCGCCGCTGCGCGAGTTCAAGTCGGTCAACATCGAGGTCAAGGGCAACAAGATCTGGACCCCGGGCGTGTTCATCGTCAAGAAGGGCGACCGGGTGAAGATCACCCTCGTCAACACCGCCCCGTCCGGCGTCCACGCCTTCGCGATCGAGGGCATCCCGGGCTCCGAGGCGTCGGTCGACAACAAGGAAGGCGCGAACACCAAGGTCGTCGAGTTCACCGCCGACAAGGCGGGGATCTTCCGCGTGTTCTGCCCGCTCCACATCCCGCACGTCGGCGGGCAGCTCCTCGTCCTCGAGTAGAGGGACCATGCCGAACTCGGAGCAGGCCCAGGGCGAGCGCGTCCGCGCGATCGTCATCTCGCTCGTGGCCGGCACGGCCATCCTGGGCCTGAAGGCGGCCGCCTTCTACATGACGGGCTCGATGGCGCTGAAGTCGGACGCGCTGGAGAGCATCGTCAACGTGGTCGCGGCGGCCTTCGGGCTCGGCGCGGTGATCTTCGCGGGGCAGCCGGCCGACAAGGACCATCCCTACGGCCACGGCAAGATGGAGTACTTCGCCGCGGCCTTCGAGGGCGGGCTCATCTCCCTGGCCGCCGCCCTCATCTTCTACGAGTCGATCGCGGCGCTCGTGCGAGGCGTCGAGCTCAGGAGCCTCGGGCTCGGCATGGCCCTGAACGTCGCCGCCGGCGCCCTCAACGGCCTGCTCGGCTGGTACCTGCTGCGCACGGGCCGGCGGCTCAACTCCAAGACGCTGGAGGCCGACGGCCATCACGTGCTCTCGGACTTCTACACGACCGGAGGCATCTTCGTCGGCCTCCTGCTCGTGCAGGCCACCGGATTGAGCTGGCTCGACCCCGCCATCGCGATCGGCGTGGCCTTCCTGCTCGCCTGGACCGGCTTCGGCCTCGTGCGCGAATCGGCGGCGGCTTTGCTCGACGAGGAGGACTCGGCCACGATCGCGACCATCGTGACCGCCCTCGACGCGCTCCTCAAGAAGGGCGTCGACGAGACCGGCGTGATCACCGCGCACGGTCTGCGCGCCATCCGCTCCGGGCGCTACACGCACGTCGACGTCCATCTCGTCGTTCCCGAGTACCTCCCCGTGGCCGAGTCGCACGACGACACGGAGCGCTTCGACAAGAAGCTCATCGAGGCCGCCGGCCTCGAGGGCGAGCTCCACGTCCATCTCGACCCGTGCCGGCGGAAGTACTGCGCGCGCTGCACGGACTCCTCCTGCCCGATCCGCGTCGAGCCCTCGAAGGGCGCCGCGACCCTCACCGAGGCGGAAGCCGTCCTCGCCGAGCCGATCGAATAAGGTGGCCGAGACGGAGTGCCCGCTGTGCGCGGGGGGATCCCGCCCTTTCCACCGCTCCGACCGCGATTTCCTCCGCTGCGGGACCTGCGCGCTGACCTTCGTCCCGGCCCCCCAGCACCTGTCCCCGGAGGCCGAACGCGCGCGCTACGCGACGCACCGCAACTCTCCGGAGGACGCCGGCTACCGCGCGTTCCTCGACCGCCTGCTCGCGCCGCTGGCCGCGCGCCTGCCCGCCGGCGCGCGCGGGCTCGACTACGGCAGCGGGCCGGGCCCCACGGCGTCGGTGATGATGCGCGAGCGCGGCTTCGCGATGACGGACTACGACCCGTTGTTCGCGCCCGACGAGGCTCCGCTGCGCTCGACCTACGGCTTCGTCGTCTGCACCGAGGTCGCCGAGCACCTGCGGCGCCCCGCCGAGGTCTTCGCGCGGCTCGACGCCCTGCTCGCGCCGGGGGGGACCCTCGGCGTGCTCACCGGCGTGCTGGAGGACGACGCGGCCTTCCCGTCCTGGTGGTACCACAAGGACCCCACACACATCGCGTTTTACCGGGCCGAGACGCTATCCTGGATAGCGGACCGCTTCGGCTGGACGCTGGAGCGGCCGTCGCGCGACGCCGCGGTGTTCTTCAAGCCGGGGTAACGGCTATAATGCGGCCATGAACCCTATCGCCTTCGTCCTCACCGGGCTGCTCGTCGGAGTCTTCAGCGGGATGGTCGGCGTCGGCGGCGGCATCATCCTCGTCCCGATCCTCGTCATCTTCTTCGGATTTTCGCAACATATGGCCCAAGGCACCAGCACCGCGATGCTCCTGCCGCCCATCGGCATCCTCGCGGCCTGGACCTACTACCAGAAGGGCATGGTGGACGTGAAGGCGGCGGGCCTCATGTGCGCGGGCTTCGTCCTCGGCGGCCTGTTCGGCGCCAAGCTCGCCGTGGCGTTACCCCAGGAAATCCTCCGGCGTTCCTTCGGCGTGGTCCTGTTCGGCATCTCCCTCAAACTGATCCTCGGCAAGTGAGAACTCCCATGAAAAGCCTCCTGTTGACCGCCCTGCTCTGCGCCTCCGCCTCCGCCGCCGACGCGCCCGCGAAGATCTCCGGCTTCGACCCGGCCGCGATGGACCTCACGGCCAAGCCCTGCGTGGACTTCTATCAGTACGCCTGCGGCGGCTGGCTCAAGGCGAACCCGATCCCCGCCGACCAGTCGCGCTGGGGCCGCTTCAACGAGCTCGCCGAGCGCAACAAGCTGATCCTGCGCGGCGTCCTCGAGGCCGCGGCCGCGGCGCCCAAGGACGACGCCTCCCGACGGGTCGGCGTTTTGTATGCCGCCTGCATGGACGAGAACGCCGTCGAGGCCGCCGGGCTCAAGCCTCTCGAGGCGGAGTTCGCCGCGATCTCGGCCCTCGCCTCGGTCAAGGACCTGGCGCCCCTGCTCGCCCGCCTCCACCGCTCCGGCATCAACGCGGCTTTCGGCTACGGCTCCGACCAGGACTACAAGGACTCGACCTCGGTGATCGCGCTCGTGGACCAGGCCGGCCTCGGCCTGCCCGACCGCGACTACTACTTCAAGGACGACGCGAAGTCCGTCGAGCTGCGCCGCGCCTACGAGTGGCACGCCGCGCGCTCCTTCGGCCTCGCCGGCTCCGACCCGACCACGGCGGCGAAGGAGGCCGCGGCCGTGATGCGGGTGGAGACCGCGCTCGCCAAGGCCTCGATGGACCGCGTCGCGCGCCGCGACCCGATGAACACCTACCACAAGATGACGCGCGCGGAGCTGGCCGCGCTCGCGCCCGAGTTCGCGTGGGACAAGTACCTCGCCGCGGCCGGCGGTCCGTCCTGGACCGCCGTCAACGCGTCGGCTCCCGATTTCGTGAAGGGCTTCGGGGCCCTCCTCAAGGAGACGCCGCTCGACGACCTCAAGGCCTACCTGCGCTGGCACGTCCTGTCGGGCTCGCAGTTCTGGCTCGGCCGCGCCTTCGTCGACGAGAAGTTCGACTTCTACGGCCGCCGGCTGACCGGGGCCAAGGAGCTCAAGCCGCGCTGGAAGCGCTGCGTCGAGCTCGTGGACGGCGCGCTCGGCGAGGACCTCGGCCGCGGCTACGTGGAGAAGGCCTACCCGCCGGAGACGAAGAAGAAGATGGACGCCCTCGTCCTCGCCGTGGAGGACGCGCTCAAGGACGACATCGGCGGCCTCGACTGGATGACGCCCGCGACGAAGGCGAAGGCCCTGGCCAAGCTCGCGGCCATCGGCAACAAGGTCGGCTACCCCGAGAAGTGGCGGGACTACTCCACGGTCAAGATCGACCGCGCGAACCTCCTCGGCTCGATCCGCTCCGCGACCGAGTTCGAGCACCTGCGCCAGCTCGGCAAGATCGGCAAGCCCGTCGACCGCAAGGAGTGGCACATGACGCCGCCGACGGTCAACGCCTACTACAACCCGCAGATGAACGACATCAACTTCCCCGCGGGCATACTCCAGCCCCCGTTCTTCGACCCCGAGATGCCCGAGGCGGTGAACCTCGGCGGCATCGGCATGGTCATCGGCCACGAGCTGACCCACGGCTTCGACGACTCGGGCCGCAAGTTCGACCTCAAGGGCAACATGGAGGACTGGTGGACGCCCGAGGACGCCAAGGCCTTCGAAGGGCGCGCGCAGTGCTTCGTCGACCAGTACGCGTCCTACGAGGTCCTGCCGGGCGTGAAGCTCAACGGCAAGCTGACCTTGGGCGAGAACACGGCCGACAACGGCGGCCTGCTCGTCGCGGGCCTGGCCGTGGACAAGCTCGGCGCGAAGGAGAACTGGAAGGGCTTTACGCCGCGCCAGCTCCTGTACCTCGGCTTCTCCCAGATCTGGTGCCAGAACCGGACCGAGCAGGCCGCGCGCATGCTGGCCGCGGTGGACCCGCACTCGGCCGCGCGCGAGCGCGTGATCGGGCCGCTGTCGAACTCGGCCGAGTTCGCGAAGGCGTTCTCCTGCAAGCCCGGCGACCCCATGGTCGCCCCGAAGGCCTGCCGCGTCTGGTAGTCCGGGGTCAGACCCTGTCGTCGCGTCGCGCGCCATCTCTTGACGCCGGACGGATTCCGGGGCTATAGTGCGGCGATGATCAAGAACGACCTCCTGCTGACCTTGCTGCTCCTCTCCGCCCCGTGCCTGCGCGCCGCGGCTCAGCCCGCCGATGCCGCGCCGGCGACCGAGCCCGCCGACATCATCGTTCCTTTGAACGTGCGCGACCCTTCCGCCCTGGTCATGGGGATCGCGGGAGGGGCGCCCAACACCCTTTCCGTCGAGGCCCCCGTCCGGGCCCCGGCCGCCGGAGCCTTGAAGGTCGCGAAGTCGTCTTTCGACAAGGCCGGTCCGGCGCGGGGGCGACGCTCCGTCGGGGTCCCGGTGCCGGAGGATCAGCTGTTGACCGTCAAGCCCGGCGACCGCGTGGACCTCCTGGCCGTCTTCGATCGCGTCAACGGCGCCGGCGTCAAGGAGAAGACCGCGGCGACGATCCTGCAGAACGTGAAGGTCCTCGGGGTGACGACCAGCGCCGACCTGCGCGCCACGGGAGTCCTGACGCTCGAGCTGAATCCGATCGAGGCGCAGTACGCTCTGCTGGGAGTGCGCCAAGCCGACCTGGGCGTCGCCGTGCGCTCTCCGGGCGACGACGAGAAGTACCCGATGGAGATGTCGGCGTTTTTCCGGCTCTTCCGCTGACGCCCGGCTAGGCGAGCGCGCTCAGCAGGCGTCGCCGCACCGAGAGCGCGATGCGGGACAGCTCCGCGCGCCGCTCGGAGAGCGTCGCCACGGTCCAGGTCGCGTGCAGCGCCGCGAGCTTCAGGTCGCCGCGGTCGAGCGCCCCGACGGCTGACTCCAGGTTGCGGGCGGCGAGGCGCTTGGCCTCGACGCGTCCGCGCCCGGCCCACTCGGCGGCCGCGGACAGGCGCGCGCGCGCCTGGGCGCGGTCGGCGGCGGAGGGCCGGGGCGATGACAGCAGGGCCTCGGCGTGGCGCAGGCTCGTCTCGAAGTCGAGCGTCTCCAGGTAGTCGGCGCGCGTGGACTCGAGGGCGTGCACCTGCGCGCGCATCGCGGAGGAGAGCCTCTCGTAGGGCACCGGCGCCGCGGTCTTCACCTCGGGGTGGGGGACGAGGGACTTGGCGGCGAGGATCGCGTCGGAGCCGGGGCGCTTGGCCAGGGCCTCGAAGGCGTCGGCGGCCTTGAGGTCGGCGGCGTCGCGCCCGGCGAGGCGCAAAGTCGCGGCGGCGGCGCGCAGGACCTTGCGCGCCTCGGCGGGGCGGCCGTTGCGCGCGTGGCGGGCGGCGGCCTCGAGCTCGGAGTGGATGTTCGACCAGCGGTTCCAGACGACGTAGGGCCGGCCGTCGCCGAACACTTCCTCGCCGCGGGCGAGCGCCTCGAGGCGGGTCGCCTCGGCGGCGGAGGCGGCGGCGCTGTTGTGCGCGCCGACCAGGGACCACAGCGCCGCGTTGCGCTTGAACGACTTCGGGGCGAGGGGCGACTCCTCGGAGATCATCTCGCGAGCGACGCGCAGCTGCAGGGCGGCGAGCTCTCCCGACACGGCGGCCAGGCGCAGGGGCTCGCCGGCGCGCTCGGCCTTGGCGCGCTCGCGGCGCAGGACCTTCACCTGCCCGCGCGGCGACAGGCCCTCGGGGAGCGTGACGGCGGGAAGCCCGGCGATCACGCCGTCGAAATCGAGGAGCAAGGCCCGCTTGAGGGCGTTGAGAGCGGCCGGCGTCTCGTTGGCCTTCTCCTTCGAGTGGATCTCGGCGAGCGCGGCGTACAGGCGGTCGGCGTCGTCGCGCAGGCCGAGGACGGTGCGGGCCGGCAGCGCGGCGGGAACGACCGCGACGGGCGCCTGGGGCGCGGCGGGGGCGGAGAGAAGGGAGGGGGACAGGGACGGGACGAGGGGTGCTGCTATCGACGGGGCGGAGAGCGCGGGTGCTGCGAGGACGGAGACCGCGGGGGCGGCGGGCGCCTGAAGGGCGGGGACGACGCGGACCTGGGCGGCGGCGGGGAAAGCGAGGAAAAGGGCGAGGAGGGACCGGATGATCTTCATGAGCTTATTCTACCGCGCCTCCGTCGCGGCGCTCTGGGTCCTGCGCTCCCCCTCGCGGGGGGTCCTAAGTCCCCTGGCGCGAGGCGTTTTCCGGGGCTACACTGGCGGCGATGGCCCCTCCGTCCTTAATAGTCCTGCTTCTGCTGTTCCCGCCCGCCCCGTGCGCGGCGGGCGAGGCCCGCGTCGTCGTCGAGCGCGTCGAGACGGCGCCTCAGTTGCGCGCGCCGTCCTTCTCCGTCCCCCTGCTCTCCCCGGCGCAGACCTTGGCGCCGTCTTTGACCCCGGGCCTGTCGCCGCTGACCGCGTCGCCCGCGGCGATCGCCCCGATCCCGGTCCTCCCCGTGCCCGTCGCCGGCCTGGCTCCCGCCCCGGCGCTCGTCCCGGTCAAGGCGGCCGCGTCGATCCCCGGCGCCCCGCAGCGCGGCCCGCCCGCCGCGGCCGCTCCCGCCGAGACGGACTCCGGCGCGGCGCTGTTCGACGGCGCCTCGGCCGCGCAGGCCCTCGCCGACTTAGCCCGTTCCGCCTCCGGCCGCCCGCTCGCCGCCGGCGTCTTCATCCAGCAGGAGCAGGAGGGCAGCCTCATCGCGCAGGACTCCCGCGACTCGTCCGGGACCTTCTTCAAGTATTACCGCCCCGCCGAGCTGCGTCCCGCGCTCGTCGCCGAGGTCCGGGCCGGGCTCAAGGGCTTCGCCAAGGCCGGCTACGGCCTGCGCCGCGCCCTGTCGCCGTTCTCGAAGGGAGACGCCGCCGTCTGGGAGGCCCTCAGCAAGAACGCCAAGCTCGCCTACCTCGACAAGTACGAGAAGGCGGTGATCGCCGAGCGCGGCGCCGCGGCCGCGTGGAAGGGGAAGACCTTCCTCTTGATGGACCGCGCGCCCGGCGCGCCGGACTTCCTCGCCGAGCATCCCGACATGGAGGCGCCGCCGCCCGGCTACGAGCACATCCCGGGCCATCGCTTCCTCCAGCCCGAGATCGTCAGCGGCAAGACCACGCCGGCCGCTTCGGTGGCCGAGGCTCTCGGCCGCACGAAGCGCATCATCGGCGACACGGGCCACGCCGGCACGCAGTACCACGTCTTCGTGAAGGCCGAGCCCGCGGCCCTGCGCGCCCAGCTCGCGGGCCTCCAGGCCGCCCTGCAGGCGTTCAACGACGCGCTGTACGCCCAGGCCGCGCAGGACAGCTTCCAGAACGTCGTCCACGCCTCGCTCCAGCCCTGGCACGCGGGCCGCTCCCGCCGCGTGGCCGAGCTGCTGGCGTCGGCGGGCGCCGAGCCGCACGTGCCGCCGGCCGAGGACCCCGACAGCGAGAAGCACGCCTTCGTCGGCCTGCGCTACTGGGGCACGGAGAACGGCAAGCTCGTCGTGTCGCTCGAGCTGCGCGGCGCGAGCCTGCCCTTCAAGGGGCGCAAGTCCGCCGCGCGCGACATGGAGATGGCCGAGCTGCCCAAGCGGGACTACGGCGAGGCCCAGCGCTGGCTCTCCTTGCTCTCCGCCTATGCCGAGTCGCTGGCCCGCGGCCGTCTGCGCGCTGTTGGCGACCCCGGCGGAGAGCGGAAGGGCGGCGGGGCGGGACAGCGGTGAC
>JACPOW010000057.1 GCA_016191335.1 Elusimicrobiota bacterium
AGAGCATATAATATCCTTGACGAAGACGGCCTTGCAGAATCCTCACTGATAGTGACCATTGTGCAGGATGCCAAAAGGGCTGCGAACAATCGAATTCTCCTTCGGAGACAAGACCCTCACGCACTACGGAGGGATCGCGCTGTTTCAACGCTTTTGTCGCAAACTGGGGTTGAAGCGGCTCCTGCAGACCCACATCCCCTGGCAGCGGCGCGACAACGCCTATCAGGGGACGGAATTGCTGCTGTGTCTGCTCTACAGCATGGTGGCTGGTCTGCAGCGGATCTCGGATACCCGCATCTTGGCCTACAATCGCTCCTTCCAGAAGCTCTTGGGGTTGAGTCGCTTTCCGGCCGAGAACACGCTCCGGGGCTTTCTGAAGGGCCTGAGTCACCAGGAACTCCGCGGACTGATCCGTGTTCACGATCGGCTGCGGGGGATGCTGCGGGCGTTCCCCGCGCCTCGGACCAGCGTGATCTTGGACATCGACTCCACCGTCCTGCCGCTGTATGGCTGGACGATCCAGGGCGCCCGGCTCGGCTACAATCCCCGCAAGCACAGCCGGCCCAGCTACCATCCCGTGGTGTGCTTCGAAGGACATACCCAAGACACGATTCACGGGATGCTGCGACCTGGCGATACGCATCCGCTCAGTGCTGCCAAGCGGTTCTTCCGCACCTGCCAGGCCAAGCTCCCCACGGCTGTCCACCGCAAGAGAGTCAGCGTGCGGCTGCGGGCGGACGCCGGGTTCTTTGCCGAACGGTTTGTGCAATTCCTCGACGAGCGAGCGATCGGGTACGTCATCGTCGCCCGGATGATCGCCCCCTTGAAAGAGCGGGCTGCCCGGTTGCGCTTCCGCACCTTCCGCAAGCGGGGGAAGTGGCAGGTCGCGCACACCCCCTTCAAGCCCACCACCTGGACCCAGCCGCGGCGGTTCGTCCTGGTGCGGCGGCCCAAGCCCCAAGAGGCCGACGAGGCCGCCCAGCTGACCCTCTGGCAGTTCAAGGACTTCTTCTATCATGCGTTCGTGACGAACTTGAAGCTCCGGCCAGCGGCGGTCTATCGGTTTTACACGGATCGGGCCAACGCCGAGTTGGACATCCGCGAGCTCAAGGAGTCCCTCCCGCTGGGCAAGGTCCCGACGACTCGCTTTCTCGCCAACGCCGTGCATTTCGAGCTGATCTTGCTCGCCTACGATTTGATCAACTGGTTCCGACGGCTCTGCCTGCCGGGCCGCTGGCAGACCGCACGGTTGTCCACCCTGCGGCGCGAAGTCTTCATGCTGCCGGCCAGGCTGCTGAACGTGGGCGGTCGGAACGTGCTTCGACTGCCAGACGGCTATCCCCATCGCAAGCGCTTTCAACAGGCCGTG
>JACPOW010000058.1 GCA_016191335.1 Elusimicrobiota bacterium
GCCCCACGCTCGCCGCCTCATATCCGGTTCCTGTTCGTCGGCTCAGGAATTCGTTCCACGCTTCCTTCGGACAGGGCCTCGCGACCCCGCCCTTGCGTTTCCCTCGGGTCCCTGCGACTGGGTTCCCAGAGGACTTCCACCTCTTCAGTCGTGCGTCATGCTGGGCGTACAAAACGAAGGCCCCGCGCCGGTGCCGGCGCGGGGCCCTGTTTACGGTCGCCGGCTTAGTGAGCGGCGTGAGCGGCTTCGGTCGCGGCGGGAGCCTTGGGGGCTTCCTCGGACTTTCCGGCATTCTTGTCGGCCTTCTTGGCGGCCTTGCCGGCCTTCTTCTCGGCCTTGGCGGCCTTCTTCTCGGCCTTGGCGGCCTTCTTCTCGGCCTTGGCCGGGGCGGCCGCGACGGGGGCGGCGGTCTCGGTCTTGGGGGCGGCTTCCTCGGCGAACAGCGGGGCGGTGAGGCCCAGGACGGCGACGGCGATGAGCAGCTTCTTCATTGTGTATCTCCTTATCTGTGGATGGTGCGGATTCTTAAGTCGGGACGGGGACCCCAGCGGGCCCGCGTCAGGTCGCGCCTGGCGGGGAAGTCTAGGCCGCGAGGGGAGGGGAGTGCGAGCGCTGCTCGGGAAGCGGCGCGTCGGCCTTGAGGCAGGCGGCCGCGGCGGGAGGCAGGCGGACCGGAAGAAGGGCGATGACGGGGCACTCGGTGATGAGGCCGGGGCAGGGGGCCGAGCGCAGGGCCTGCTCGGCCGTGGCGGCGGACAGCTCCGCGGCGGGGAGCTCGTCGGGCGGGTTGGTCGGGCGCTCTCCGATGAGGAGGACGGCGCCGAGGACCAGCGCGGGAGCGAGTAACTTCAGGAGGATGTTCACCGGTTCACCTGCCCAGACAGCGTATCATTTTTTAATTGGACCCGCTTTTGACCCGGCTCCAGGCGCTCTTGAACCGCTCGATGAGGCTGGCCGGTCTCTGGGGCGCCGCCTCGACGGCGGGAGGCTCGGGCTTGGGGGCGACGGCGACGGGCGCGGAGGGCGCCAGGCGCGCGGTGATCGCGGGGGGAGCGGGGGCCTTCTTCTCGGGAGCGGTCTTGGCGGCGACGCGCGACGGGACGGCGGGCGGGGCGCGGGTGCGGCGCTTCTCCTCGACGGGCTCGGTCTTCACGACGCGCTCCTTGGGCTGGGAGAGCAGGACGGAGAGGTCCTCGAGGTTCAGAGTCGCGGGCGGGCCGGTCGGAGGGGCGGCCTCGGTCTTGCCTTGCTCGGCGGTCAGGCGCTCGAGCTCGCGCAGGAGCTTCAAGGCGCTCTGCGCGTAGCCGGGGGGAAGGTCGTTCTGCCGGGAGACGGTCTCGTGGAGCTGGGGGAAGACGGGGTGGTAGTACATCCGGTGCTTGCCCCCTTGGCGGAGGACGAAGCCGTAGCCGGTGTACAAGGTGTCGAGGTCGCTCTGGCCCCAGCCGTTCTTGTTGTTCTCCATGTCGGCGCGCAGCTTGATCGCCGTGCCCGACGGATCGAGCCGGTACTTCGGCTTGGCGGGCGCCGGGGCGGAGGGGCGGGCGGGGCGGTCGGCGACGGCGCCGGCGTCGCTCTGGAGCAGGAAGGTGCGCACCTCCCAGGCCTTGGCCGAGGCGAGGGAGTAGCCCTCCTCCACCGCGGCCTTGCCGCCCGCGTCGAGCCAGGGGCCGTAGTGCTCGCGCATCTCCATGAGGCGGGAGACGGCGGCGTAGAGCTCGGCGCGGCCCTCCTTGTCCATCGCGCGGCCGGGCTTGGAGAGGGCGCGGGCCTGCTCGGCGAGCTCGTAGGCCTTGGCGCGGACGGCGTCGCGGGCGTCCTCGGTCGCGAGCTCGATGGCGCCCTTGCGGTCGGCGGGGGTCATCCTGGCGAAGGCCTCGGGCGTGACCGAGAGGGCCTGCGCCAGCGACTGCACGAGAGGAGCGGCGGAGCGCAGGGCTTCGGGCGACTCCAGCGACGGGGCGCTCAGGCCCGAGGGGAGCAGGGCCGCGACGGAGGGATCGGTGAAGGCGACGGAGAGCGGCCCGACCCACGCGCCCGCGGGGGGCGCGAACACGGCGCCGGAGGGGGACGACACGACGCCGGCGCGGGCCTGGACGGCCAGCGCCGCGGCGAGCAGGAGTGGGATCGCTCGACGGAAGAGGGGCACGACGGGAGTATAGCCCCGGATCGGCTCACGCGCCAGGGGCGGGAATTGCCCATTGACATTGGGATGCGCCGGGGCAATACTGGGGCGAGGCCCATGATCGCCACTCCCCTCGTCCTGATCGCGGCCGTTTCGGCCTTTTGCCTGGCGCCGTCGTCGCCGGAGGAGCTCGTCCGGCTGCGCGCGGCGGCGAAAGCCAATTTCACGGCGCACGCGCCCGGCTCGCCCATGGTCGACTCCGCGGCGCCGCTGCCGGCCGCGGGCGACGCGAAGATCGAGGAGCTGCGCCTTCTCCTCCAGTCGGCCCGCGAGATCCAGCTCGGCTGCGTGCGTCCCTGCTCCCGGCCCGAGGACGCCTTGGTCTACGCCGGCAAGGTCGAGCTCGTGGGCCAGGGCCTGGGCCTGAACGCGAGGGAGACGGCGGCGGCGGTCCGGCTCTACGCCCCGGAGGGCAAGCCCCGGCTGCGGGCGGCGGGCGCCCCGCAGGGAGCGGTCCCTCCCGGAGACCGGCTGATCGAAGGCAAGGTCCTGGAGCGGCTCATCGCCGACGGCCGCGTGGCGGGGCAGGTGCGCGAAAGCATGTCCCGGCGCGCGTCGGCTTTGGCCGAGGCGCTGGGACGCTCGCCCACGACCTCCGCCGGCGGCGTCTCGGCTTATCCCGGCGGGAACGGCGCGCCCCGGACGATGACGGCCGAGCAGATCGCGGCCCTGAACGCCGTGCCGCGCGCCCAGTCGGAGATGCTGCGCGGCCGGACGACCGCGCCGCCGCCTCCTCCCGCGGCGCAGGCCTCGGCGCGGAAGGCGAGCTCCGGCGGAGGGCTCCTCCGCCTGCCGGAGCCGACCGACTATTTCGACGGCAAGCAGAACGAGCTGCTCCGCGCGGTGTACAAGGACGCCGAGGGGATCATGAAGGACCCGAACTACAAGCACGGGACCTATCCGGTCTTCTACCGCATGGCGCCCGACCGGCTGAAGAAGACCATGATCGCGTGGGAGATCCTCAAGGACCACCGCTACGGCGACGAGTCGAAGCTGACGGAGCATTACGGGATCAAGGGGATGACCTCCGGGGAGGTCGCCGACGTCGACCACTTCCTGGCGGGCGCGCTCATCGGCGCCGTCCCCGTCCTCGGCACCACGGCCTGCGCGATCGGGACGGTGGCTTACGACGGGGTCCAGTCGGCGGGCGGCCTCGTCAAGGGCGACATGAAGGCGGCCGCCTACGACTTCAAGCAGATGGGCGCCGACGGCAAGGGCTGCCTGTACGGCTTCACCATCCTCGCTCCGGGCGGTTGACCCGGGTGTAAAGTGGTGCGCCCGCCAGGAATCGAACCTGGACCCGCAGCTTCGGAGGCTGCTGTGATATCCATTTCACCACGGGCGCGGTGAGGTGGGAGCTTTCGGTATTTTAACTTAAAAAGGCGCGGTCAGCGGCCCGCTTCGGGGGGATTGTCGTGCGGGGCGATCTCTTTAAGGGAGGTGACCATCGCCGCGGCGGCCTTCTCCCCGGCCTTGGCGTTGTACTTGAAGCGGTAGTAGACCTTGGTGCCCTCGATGAGGACCAGCATGTTGAGCGGCTGGGGATGGCCGGGCATCTCGATGAGGGCGGAGGGGAAGCCCGCCCGCTTCTTGCGGCTCGTCTTGGCCTTGATGCCCGCGGCCTTGGCGTCGCCGAGGATCCCGGCGAGGTATTCATCGAAGGTCTTGGCGCCCATCGTCTCGAGGACCAGGGCCTTCGGCATCACCGCCAGCTCGACCATCCCGATCTTGGCGCAGTCCATGCGCTTCTTGAGGCCCTTGCAGGTCAAGGGGAACAGGTCCACGGCCTCGATGGCGCCGTGGAACTCGGGACGGGCGGAGTAGGCGTTCGAGTAGGTGATCATGTAGCCGTAATGGCCCATGAAGGCGTTGTCGGCGGAGGCCGACGCGGCGCACAGGAAGGACAGGAGCACGGCGACGGCGAGGTTTCTCATATGGATTTGACCGTCAGGTCCCGGCCGATGCCGACGATGCCCTGCAGGGCGCCGTCCTGCGAGCGCAGGGCCGCGGCGCTCCAGAAGACCGGGATCTCGGCGCCGCGCTTGGTGAGGAGGCGCGCGGTGCGGTAGGCCCGGCCCTTCGCGACCGCCTCCGCGATGCCCTCGGCGGCGATCCTCGCGTCGGTTTTGAAGAAGGCGAGGGCGTTCATCCCCCTGAGCTCGTTGGGGGAGTAGCCCGAGACGCGCTCGAAGACCTGGTTCCAGTCCTGGAGGTTGCTGTCGGCGTCGAGGCGGTAGAAGAGGTCGGGGATGGACTTGAGGATGGCCTCGCGCTCGGCGAGCATGCGGGCGAAGGCCTCCTCGGATCTCCGGCGCTCGGTGATGTCGTCGGCCAGGCCGACGAGGCCGGTGACCTCTCCCTCGGCGTCGCGCAGGACGACGGTGGACATCCAGCAGGTGAAGACGGTGCCGTCGCGGCGGACGTGGCCGACCTCTCCCGCCCAGGAGCCCTCGCTGAGGACCTTCTTGTTGAACGGGATGACGTCGTTCTCCATCTGCTCGGCGGTGTGGCTGATCGACATCGGCTGGCCGCGGAGCTCGTCGGGCGAGTAGCCGTGCATCTTGCCCCAGGCGCGGTTGGCGAACTGGAGACGGCCCTCCATGTCGGCGATGGCGAGGCCGTCGTGGGCCTGGTCGACGGCGGCGCGCAGGCGCAGCAGGTCGGTCTGCGTCTTCACGCGCTCGGTCACGTCGCTCATCACGACGCGGTACAGCAGCGCGCCGCCGGCGTCGTGGCCCAAGGTCAGCTCCAGGCGCGCGTCGAAGGGGGCGGCGATGGCGCGGCGCATGCGCAGCTCGATGGCGGTCGGGGCGTCCTTGGCCGGGAAGCGCTTGAAGAAGCGCTGGTAGAGGTCGCGGTCCTCGGGGTGGACGAACTCGGCGAGCGAGCGCTCGAGGACGAGGCGCTTCTCGACGCCGAGCATCTTGCCGACGGCGAGGTTGGCCTCGTGGACGACGCCCTTGGCGTCGAGCGTCATGATGCCGACGGGAGCGAGGTCGTAGAGGTTGAAGTAGCGCTCGCGCAGGGCGGCGAGCTCGCGCTTGACCCGGCTGAGCTCCCGGGCCGGGGATTCCTTCACCGATTCCTTCGGCTTCTTGGCCATCGCCGTAGATTAGCAAAACGCGCGCGGCTTTCTCCTGCAGTATAGTAGGATAGCGCCGATGCCCCTCCACCGGAAGATCTTGATCGGCTTCGCCGCGGGAGCCGCCGCCGGCCTGACGCTCCACGGGCTTTTCCCGACGGCGCCCGAGGGCCTGACCCTTTTCCTGGACTACGCCGCGGAGCCCCTCGGACGGCTCTTCCTGAGATTGCTGCTGATGGCCGTGCTGCCGCTCGTGGTGAGCTCTCTCATCCTCGGCGTGGCGGAGATGGGGGACGCGGCGAAGCTCGGGCGCGTGGCGCTGAAGACCCTGGGCTTCACCTTGCTGATCACCGGCATATCCGTGCTCACCGGCCTCGTCGCCGTCAACGTGTTCCGGCCGGGGGACGGGTTCCCGACGGAGGTGCGCGAGGCGATGCTCAAGACCGGCAAGCTGCCCGCGATGCCCGCCGGCGACGGCGTCAACTTCGCCCAGCGCCTGCTGGCGCTCGTGCCGGACAACCCGGTGAAGGCGGCCGCGACCGGGGACTTCCTCGGCGTGATGTTCTTCTCGATGCTGTTCGGGCTGGGGCTGATCCGCGTGGAGAAGGAGAAGGCGAAGCCCCTGCTCCGGCTGCTCGAGTCGGTCAACGAGGCGTCGATGGCGTTCATCCACCTGGTGATGAGGATGGCGCCGCTCGGCGTGGGCGCGCTGGTGCTGAACCTGACGGCGCGCTTCGGCTTCGGGCTGCTGCGCCAGCTGCTGGGCTACGCGCTGGTCGTCGTGGGGGCGCTGGCGTTCCACCAGTTCGTGACCTACTCGTTCTTCGTGAGGACCTTGGGGGGCTTGAGCCCCCGGCTCTTTTTCAAGCGCATCCAGGAAGCGATGCTCACCGCCTTCGGCACCAGCTCGTCGTCGGCCACCTTGCCGGTGTCGATGCGCGTGGGCGAGGAGACGCTGGGCCTGCCGCGGGAGATCTCCCGCTTCGTGCTCACCGTCGGGGCCAGCGCCAACCAGAACGGGACCGCGCTGTACGAGGGCGTGACCGCGCTGTTCCTGGCGCAGTGCTTCGGCGTCGCCCTGACCTTGCCCCAGCAGGGCACGGTGCTCCTGCTGGCCATACTCGGCGGCGTGGGCACGGCCGGCGTGCCGGGCGGGTCCCTGCCGATGCTGATGGCCATACTCGCCTCCGTGGGCGTGCCGCCCGAGGGCGTGCTGCTCATCCTCGGCGTGGACCGCTTCCTCGACATGTGCCGCACCGTGCTCAACGTCAGCGGCGACCTGCTCATCGCCGTGCTCGTGTCCAGGTCGGAGGGCGAGGCCCTCCACCCGGTCGCGCCCACGGATTGACGCCATGTGGAAGACCACCGAAGGCTCGACGGGACGGCTCGTCCAGCTCTGCCTGGGCTATTTCGTGTTCTACGTGGTCTTCGGCGTCGCCACCAAATGCTTCACCGGCAAGGCCGCGATCGTCGTGCCGCCGATGACCGACATGGAGTTCCTGGTCTGGAGCTCGTTCGGCGGCTCGCTGATCTGCCTGCTCGTCGTCTTCGCCGGCGGCTGGCAGAGGTCCGGGGTGAAGGGGGTCCCTCCCGAGTACTGGTACATCATCCCCTCGGGCATCTGCACCGCGGTGGTCATCCCGACGACGACCTTGATGTACATGCTGCTCAAGTCGGTGATGGTGGCGATGGTCATCATGCGGGCCAGCGTCATCGTCATCTCGCGCCTGGTCGACGAGGCGCAGATCCGCCAGGGCATCCTGAGGAAGACCGTGTACTGGCAGGAGAACGCGGCCGTCGTCTTCGCCGTCTCCGCGGCCGCGACCCAGGTCTTCCTGGCCAAGAGCGAGGACTTCGATTTCGTCCACAACGCGGCGGCGATGGGCGTGCTCAGCGCCTACATCTGCGCCTACTCCCTGCGCATCTACATCATGAACTACTACAAGAACACGCGGCCGAAGGGGACGGCGCTCAACAACAAGTGGTTCTTCTCCATCGAGCAGATCTCCGCGAGCGTCGCGATGGCCCTGGGCGCCCTCGTCGTGTACCACAGCGCCTCCGAGGCCGCGCCGGTGAAGGCCTTCCAGGCCGCGCTCGCCGTGCCGCACGCGAACGCCGTGGCCGCGAACCTCGCCGGGGCGGTGTACGGGATGGTGGCCTTCTTCTCCGTGTTCATCTTCATGTTCAAGGGGCGCACGGCGACCTTCGCGGGGCTGGTCAACCGCCTGACCTCGCTCGTGGCGGGCACGACCGCGACCTTGGTCTCGTACTTCATCTTCAAGGGGCGCTTCCCGAGCCCTGCGGACTGGGCGTCGCTGGCGCTGATCTTCGTGGCCGTCGGCTTCCTCACGATGGCCGAGCGCCGGCGGGTCGGCGAGCTGTCGGCCGAAGCGTTGCGATGACTCCGTCCATGGACAACGACCAGGCGGCCCGCGAGAAGGAAAGCTGCACCCTCTGCCGTTGGATGGAGCTGATGCCCAAGCCCTACGGCGCCGTGGAGTACTTCTGCGTCAGCAAGCAGGAGACCATCCTGTCGAGCGTGCTCGGCAAGCGGCGCTGCCCGAAGTTCGAGGCCTAGCTAGGGCTTCTCGGCGCGGATCGCGTCGAGCGTGGAGGCGGCGGCCCTCAGCCCCGGGTCGAGCCTCAGTGCCTCCTCGAGCTCGGCGACCGCCTCCGCCCTGCGTCCGTTGCGGTACAGGCTCAGGCCCCGGTCGCTCCTGAGAGCGGCGTCTTTCGGGCTCTCGCGGACGAGCGCGTCGAACAGGGCCAGCGCGGCCGCGTGGCGGCCGCGGGCCTGGTGGAGATAGGCCGCGCTCCGGCGCTCGTCGGGCTTCGCGGCGGTCCCGGCGTCGCGCACGAGCGCGTCCATGCGCCGGGCCAGGGCGGGAGAAGGCCCCAGGGCCCGCGCCTCGGCGAGCAGGGCCTCGGCCGCGGCGCGGTCGCGGGCCAGGAGGGCGAAGGCGGCGCGCTCGACGAAGACCGCGGCCATGCGTTCGCGCTCGGCCGCGGTGGGCGCGAGGCCTTTGGCCTCGGCGAGCAGGGCCAGCGCCGCCGCGGCGTCGCCGGCGCGGCTGGCGGCCTCGGCGCGGTCGATGCGCGGGGTGGCGCTCCGCTTCAGGCGGTCCAGCGCCTCCGCGGTCGGGGCCGGCTCGCGCACGCCGCGCTCGAGCGAGCGGATGAGCTCGAGCTCCGCCGGGGAGGGGCTCCGCTTCCGGGCCTCGGCGAGGAAGCGCAGCGCCGCGTCCGTCTCGCCCGAGCGGCCGGCGGCGTCGGCGCGCTCGATCCACAGCGACGCGGAGGCGGGGGCCTCCTGGAGCATCCGCGCGTACTGCGCCTGAGCCCGGCGGTTCTCGCCGAGGCGGCGGTACGACCCGGCCATGCGCCGCCGGTCGGCGAGGTCCGGGGACAGCCTCTCGGCCTCGTCGAGGCGGCGCAGGACCTCGGCGGGGGCGGCGCCCGGGGCCTCCGCGGCGGCCAGCGCGGCCTCCAGGCAGTCCGGCCCGAGGGCGGGGAGATCGCGGACGCGCGGGCACAAGGTTCCGAGGAAGGCGAGCGGGATGCGGGCGCGCTCGGTGCGCCGCGCGAGAAGGTCCTTGGCGAGGCGGCGGGCCGCCGCGGCGTCGCCCGCCGCGGCGCGGCGGTCGAGCCCGGTCCAGGCCAGCGCGCGCTCGACGAGCTCGTCGCCGGGGGAGAGGCGGGCGGCCTCGCGCAGGTCGGGCTCGGCCGCGGCGGCGTCGCCGCCCTCGAGGCGGCGCATGCCGCGCTCGAAGCGGAGCTTGGCCTCGGCGGGGTGGCGGGCGATCGCGGCGTCGAGCCGGCGCGCCGAGGCGGCCTCGTCGCCGCGCGCGATCGCGAAGGCGTAGGCGACGGCCGCGCCGGAGGCGAGCAGGCTCAGCGCCAGGAGGACGCCGAGGGCGCCGGCGAGAAGGCGGCCGGAGGCTTCGCGCGCGCGGGTGACCGGCGGGAGCCCTTTCAAAAAAGGGATGACTCCCGCCGCGGCGGCGGCGGCGAGCAGGGGCCACAGCGGGTCGAAGTACTCGCGCAGCATCGACATGAGGGCGTGCATCAGCACCCAGTACGCGCACAGCAGGCCCAGCGCCTGGAACTCCCGCTTGCGGCGGTTGAACCAGAAGGACAGGCCGGCGAAGACGAAGAGCAGGGGGTTGAGGAGGAAGATGAACCAGAGACGGCGCGCGCAGCCGAGGAGATAATCCCCGGGATTGGCCAGGACGGCGCGGACGGCCCAGGCGATGGTCTCGCCGGTGCCGTGCACGGCGATGCCGAGCTCCGCCGGCGGGCGGGCCCACTCCTTCTCGACGGCGCCGAGCACGCCGCCGACGATGATGGGGCTCGCCTCCCCGTCCTCGAGCGGGATGAAGCGGTGGTGCACCGCCCAGTTCGACGCGGCCCAGGGCAGCAGGAACAGGTACGGGACCAAGGCGAGGACCGCCGTCGCGCGCCGGTCCGCGCGCGTGGGCTTGCCCTTCAGGGTCAGCCAGTGGAGCAGCGCGAGCATCGGCGGGAAGAAAACGAGCGTCGAGCGGTAGAGCAAAGCCGCGCCGAGGGCGAGGGCCGCGGCCCAGGCGCGGGCGGGGGAGGGCGCGCGCAGGTGGCGGACCATGAGCCCCGCCGCGGCGAGCACGATCAAGGTGAAGAACGCCTGCAGGTGCCCCCAGGAGCCGTGCCAGCGCTCGACGAGCTGCACGGAGAGCGGGAAGCGGGAGACGAAGAGGAGCAGGGCCGCGCCGAGCAGGCCGTACCACGGCGCGCCGAGCTCGCAGCCGAGGGCGAGCAGGAGCAGGAAGGCCGCGGCGGCGGAGGCCTTGCGCCAGGCGGCGCCAGCGCCGGGCGGGGAGTGGTTGATCAGCAGCGCGGCGGTGACGGAGGAGAGAGGGAGGTGGTAGTTGGCCGTCGTCGCGCGGTAGTCGATGCGGTGCAGGAGCATCTCGCCGGAGTGGAACACGTCGGTGTCGATCGCCTCGCCGGGACGGTACAGCGCCGGGGAGGCGTCGTGCAGCGCCCAGAGCAGGAGCGCGGCCGCGGCGAGCGCCGTCCTCATGAGCCGGGGGCCATCCAGACCGCCTGGCCGTACTCGTCGCGGCGGAAGCCGCGGCTCAGGCGCAGCCCGGCCTCGAGCAGGTCTTCCTTCTTCTCGAGCCCGGTGCGCGCGCGGAGGTGGTCGATGACCGCCGCGGGGATGGCCTCGAACTCCGCGTTCATGCCGGCCGCGTCGCCGAGGGCGGCCTTGGCCAGCGCGCGGTTGAACCGCGCCCACAGCCACACCGGCGTCGCCAGCCCCGAGTCCTTCGCGGCGCGCTCGTCGAGGTCCTCGAGGGCCTCGCGGTGGAGGCCGAGGGCGCGCTTGGCCTCGCCGCGCCACACGTAGGCCTCGAAGTCGAGCGGGTACAGGCGCAAAGTCTTGTCGAGCTCCGCGAGCGCCTCCTCGGGCCGGCCGAGCTTGAGCAGCGCCGCGCCCCTCCAGCAATGCGCGCATTGCGCGCCGAGGGCCGCGGCCTCGTCGAGGAGCGCGAGCGCGCGATCGTAGCGGCCGAGCCACAGCTCGAAGGCCCCGCGCCAGGCGAGGACCTGGCCCTTCTCGCTCGCGGGCGCGGCGCGCAGCGCGCGGTCCATCCCGGCGAACGCCTCGGCGCGGCGCCCGAGGCACAGCCGGGCCTCGGCCAGGAAGCAATGGGCCCGCCAGTCGGCGGGCTTCGCGGCCAGGGAGCGCTGGAACCACGCGGCGGCGTCCTCGAAGCGCGACGCCAGCAGCGCGGCCGACGCCGCCCGGAACCACATCCAGCCGTAGCGCTTCGCGGGATAGCCGGCGAGGCGCTCGAAGTGGGGGAGGCCGTCGGGGCCGCTCAGCGAGCCCCGGTAATAATGGAGCCACGGGCCGCGCGGCTTCGGCCCCAGCGCCCGCTCGAGGGCCGCGAGCTCCCGC
This sequence comes from Elusimicrobiota bacterium, assembly GCA_016191335.1. Lineage (GTDB taxonomy): Bacteria > Elusimicrobiota > Elusimicrobia > UBA1565 > UBA9628 > GWA2-66-18. Next base: position 11,209 of record JACPOW010000058.1, read on the forward strand.
AGCAAGGCCTCGCGCGGCGCGCGCTCGTCCCACTCCCACGGGTCCCAGAACGCCCGGAGGTCGGGCAAGGACGGCCCCGCGTCGAGGATGCGC
>JACPOW010000042.1 GCA_016191335.1 Elusimicrobiota bacterium
CGCAGATCGCCGAAGCCGGCGTTCGCTGGCTCATGAGTTCTTTACGACGCGACGTGGAGCTCCAGTTCTTCGGCGGCGAGCCCCTGCTGGCGTTGCCGGTCGTGCGCAAGGCGGTGGCCCTCGCCGAGACCTCGGCGCGCAACGCCGGCAAGACCGTGCGTTTCCTGCTCACCACCAACGGCCTGGCGCTCACCGAGGAGGCCGTCTCGTTCCTCAAGGCGCACCGCTTTCATGTCGAAGTGAGCTGCGACGGCACGATGAGCGCCCAGGACGCCCAGCGCCCGACGGCGAAGGGGACGAGCTCGTGGGCGGCGCTGCGCTCCGGCGTGGAGCGCCTGCGCAAGGCGGGCGTCCCGTACCAGGTCATCGCCGTCCTCCTGCCCGAGGACGCGTCCCGGGCCGATGAGCGCGTGGCGGCGCTGGCCGCCATGGGCCACCGCCGCATCCAGATCAACTACGCGCTCGGCCGGCACTGGACCGACGCCCAGGCCGACGCCCTGCGCGAGTCCATGGACCGCGCCGCGGCCGCAGCCGAGCGCCTCGGCGTCGAGCTGGTCAACCTCACGGTCAAGCGTCGCGAGCCGGTGGTCCTCAACAGCGAGCTCACCGTGGACTGCGACGGCACGGTGTACCGCGAGACCGGCGTGTGCCTGGAGGAGGACTTCCAGGAGATGAAGAAGAGGTTCAAGGTGGCGGACATACGCAACGCCGGCCTCTTCGAGACCTACGGCGCCACGCCGTTCGACAATTTCGCCATCCTCGCCTCGGCGTACGGCCGCGGCGAGATGCGCCGCACCTTGCTGAGCAACCTCGAGCTGGGCCGGTCCTTCGCGGAGTCGAGATGAAGGTCCTCCTTCTGAACCCCCGAAATCCCGACCCGCCGCCGGTCTATTTCGGCGCGCCCTACGGCCTGTCCTTGCTCGGCGCCATCCTGAAGACCAAGGGCGTCGAGGTGCTCGGCCGCGACTACACCCGATCCTCCTCGGAAGACATGCTCGCGGACGCGGAGAAGATCGTCCGCGCGGAGAAGCCCGACCTCGTCGGCATCTCCTGCCAGAGCTCCAACCGCGGCGCGGCCGCGGCGCTGGCGCGCCTGTTGAAGAAGACGAGGCCGAAGCTCCCGCTCGTCGTCGGCGGCCCCTTCGCCAGCACCGACCCCGAGCTCGTCCTGCGCCGCACCGGCGCCGACTGGGTCGCGGTCGGCGACGGCGAGGAGACCTTGCCGGAGCTCGCGGACGCGCTGTCCCGCGGCCAGGACCCCCGTCAGGTCGCCGGCCTGGTCTGGTCCGAGGGCGGCGAGGTCCGCCGCTCCGCCGAGCGCGAGCCCTTCTGCGACCTCGACTCCTTGCCCGACCCCGACTTCGACCTGTTCGACGCCGAGGCCGAGCTCGCCCGGTTCCGCCGCCCCCGCGCCCAGGACCTGGCCGCCCCCGTCGGCGCCGCCGGCCGCCCGTGCGCGGCGATGCACAGCGCCGTCATGCTCCTCAGCTCGCGCGGCTGCGTCTACCGCTGCGTGTTCTGCCCGATGAGCACCTTCAAGGGCAAGCCCCGCCTGCTCTCCGCCGGCCTTTTCGTGAGCCAGGTCGCGCGCATGGCCCGCCGCTACCGCTGGCGCGACTTCGTCTTCGGCGACAACTACTTCACGCGCGACCGGGCGCGCGTCCTCGAGATCTGCGCCGGCCTGCGCCGCGAGGCTCCCGGCATCCGCTGGATCTGCATGACCCGCGCCGACGCCATGGACCCTGCTTTGGCCCGGGAGATGGCGGCCGCCGGCTGCCGCGAGGTCTCCTACGGCGTGGAGAGCGGCTCGGCCAAGGTGCAGAAGGCCATCGGCAAGCGCCTGGACCTCGAGCTGGTGACCGCCGCGCTCGCCGCGACGCGCGAGGCCGGCATGCAGGCCGTGCTCATGCTCATGGTGGGCAACCCCGGCGACGACCTCGAGACCACGCGGGAGACCGCCGACTTCCTGCGCGGCCTGGAGCCCGACCGCGTCCAGGTGCACACCACCAAGGTCTACCCCGGCACCGCCATCCACGCCAAGGCCGCCGCCGCCGGCGTGATCCCTCCCGGCTTCTACGACGGCGACGAGCACCGGCCCCCGCTGTACACCGTCGAGCGCACCGCCGCCCAGCTGGCGGAGATGCAGGTCCTCCTTCCCTCCCGCACCCATTACCTGGAGGCGGGCGCCGGCTGCGTCAACGGCTGCTGCTCCCTGCGCAAGCCGGTCTCCAAGAACAAGGCCGTCCTCGCTTCCGCCCTGGCGCAGACCGCCTTCCGCGCGGAGCGCGGCGTCCTGGGCGGGGGGGAGTCCTTGCTCATCCCCGAGCTCGACGCCGTCCTCGACGACGCGGACGCCCTCCAGGTGTTCGACCTGAGCCTGTACACCACCGCCCGACCGCTGGCCGACGCCCGCCTGGTCTCCCGCCTGCGCGCCCGCAAGGACACGCGCCGCGTGGTCGTGCCGCTCCTCTCCCCCGACGCCTCCCGCCACGACGCCCGCGCGCGCGTCCCCGGGGCCCTGACGCAGACCACGGTCGGCCTGCGCCGCTGGGTGCAGAGCGGCGGCGAGGTCCTGGCCTGGCTGCTCCCGATGCCCGAAGACCTACCCGGCCTCCCCGCCTGGACCAAGCGCCTCGCCGCCGAGGGCGTGCGCGAGGCCGTGCTCGTCCACCGCGAGCCTCCTCCCGGCTGGGGCGGCCTGCCCCTGGAGGACACGCCGCGTCTGCGCCCCTTCGCCGCCGCCGCGGCCGAGGCCGCCCTCGCCGCCGAGGACGCCGGCCTGGCCGTGTCCGTGTTCGGCCTGCCGCCTTGCCTCTGGGACGGCGCGTTGGCCCCGCGCCACGAGGACCGCGCGCTGTACGACGAGGCCGTCTCCGGCGCCGCCGCCCCGGTCACCACCCGCTCGCGCCGCGCCCCGCGCCAGGCCTTCGCCCCGTCCTGCGCGTCCTGCTCCCGCCGCGCCTCCTGCGACGGCGTCTGGGCCGACTATCTCGCCCGCCACGGGGAGGGGGAGCTCCGTGCCCTCTAAGCCGCCCCTCTCGACGACGCGCTCGGTCATGCTGATGACCACCTACGAGTGCCAGCTGCGCTGCGCCTACTGCAACGTCTCGCGCGGGCCGCGGCGCATGGACGAGGAGACGGCCCGGCGCGGCGCCGACCTCCTCCTGTCCTCCCGCGCCGGCCACCTCCTCCTCAACTTCTTCGGCGGCGAGCCCCTCCTGGCCTGGGACCTGGTGAAGAAGACCGCCCTGTACGCCCGCGCCCGCCGCGGCGGCCGCCCTCTGCGCGTCAACCTCACCACGAACGGCCTCCTCCTCGACGACGAGAAGATCTCCTTCCTTAAATCCGTGGATGGCTATGTCCACCTCAGCCTCGACGGCCCCGCGGACGCCAACGCCGCGCGCCTGGCCGGCACCGGCCCGGGCGCGCAGAAGGTGATGGAAGCCGCCCTGCGCCGTCTGGCGGAATCCGGTCTCCCTTATCATGTGAACGCCGTCGTGACCCCCGAGCGCGCCGCCGCCTTCGACCAAGACCTCCTCGCCTTGGAGGCCCTGGGCGCTCGCCGCATCCAGTTCGGTTATAAGGTCGGCGTCCTGTGGAGCTCGGACGCCGTCGCCGCGCTCCTGCGCGCCCTCGACCGCTACGCCGCCCGCGGCAAGGCCGAGCTCAACAACCGCACCTCGGAGAGCGAGCCCGTCATGCTCAGCCGCGAGACCATCGTGGACACCGACGGCGGCGTGTATTGGGATGGAGGTATTTTCCTCGAGGCCGCCTTGCCCAAGGCGCGCGCCGCCCTGCGCCTGGGCCATCTCGACGACGATTTGGATGTCGATTCCCTCGCCGACGATCCCCACAAACCCTACGAGCGCTTCCTCGAAGCGTACCCGGCCAAGACGGAAGGCCGGCATGTGATCCTCAACAACATCAAGGTCGGCCTCGCCCTCAAGCGCCACTGGACGGGCCAGCGCGGCAACGAGGATCCGGAGATCCGCCGCGGCGTCGTCCAGGCGGGCCTGGCCGAGCAGGACCGCTTCATCAAAAAGAACATGCCGGGCCTGGACCGCGTGTTCCTCTTCATGAAAGGCGGCTGCGACCTCGACTGCCTGTTCTGTAAAAATAAGCCGGAGAAAGATCACCAGTCGCTCGACGAGATAACCGCCGTTTTGGACGAGAACGCCGTGCTGCGTCGAGACAAGATCGCCTTGGTCGGGAACGAGCCGTTGGCCCATCCGCGAATACTTGATGTCGTTAAGCTGTGCCGCAAGAAGGGCTTCACCGACATCGAGATCATGACCTCGGGAATGAGGCTCGAGGCCCTCGCCAAGCCGTTGGCCAAAGCGGGAGTCACCTCCTACGCCTTGGCCCTTCACGGCTCCACGGCGAAGATACACGACGCCGTCGTCCGCCGCCCGGGCTCCTACGCCGCGGCCCTCCGCGGCGCCGCGGCCGCCCAAGCCGCCGGCTCCAGGATCTATCTGCACGCCAGCGCCTGCCGTGACAACCTCGCCGACCTTCCCTCTTTAGAGAAGCTCGCCCGCCGCCGCGGCTGGCCCTTCTCCATCCATCCCCTGCGCCCCAAGGACTCCGATGGGATGAATGTTCCTTACGAACAGATCGCCCCGGACTACGCCGAGCTGCGCGCCGCCCTGACCGGCCGCGTCACCTCGTTGACCGGCTTCCCGTCCTGCGTGGCCTCGCGCATACAGGGCCTGGCCTCCTGCCCGGACGGGGAGGTGGCCGACTCCATGAGGCTGTACCTCCGCCACCAGGCCTTCGTGAAGCCCGAGGGCTGCTCCTCCTGCCCGGAGCGCGACGGCTGCGCGGGCACCTTCGAGGAGCACCTGCGCGCCCGTCCCGCGGAACGCGAGGAGCTCGCCCTCCCATGATCAAGATCGAGCCCGCCCGCCGCCTGGAGCTCCACCTCTCCTACACCTGCGGCCAGAAGTGCGGCTTCTGCTCGGAGAGCGTGCGCATGGACCGCTGGCGCCACGCCCCGCTCAAGGGGGAGGAGATCTCCGCGACCCTCCTCAAGCACCGCAAGGCCGGCTTCAACCATGTCACCTTCACCGGCGGCGAGCCCACGGCCCACCCGCTCCTGCCGGCCGCCCTCTCCGCGGCGCGCAAGCTCGGCTTCAACACCTACCTCACCACCAACGGCGGCCTGTTCGCGCAGGAGGCCTACGCCCGGGAGGTCCTTCCTCTCCTCGACGAGGTCTGCCTCTCCGTGCACGGCCCCGACGCCGAGACCCACGACGCCGCCGCGGCGACCCCCGGCTCCTTCGAGCGGGCGATGAAGGCGCTCGCCAATATCGAGCAGCACGGCGACCGCGTCTACCTCCTCACCAACACCGTCGTCACGCGCGCGAACTGGGGCAGATTAGAAGACACGCTGACTTTGCTCACCAAGCACCCGAAAATACGCCACATCCTCCTCTCGAGCGTCGCCCCCGAGGGCCGCGCCCTGAAGGACTACAAGGCCCTCGCCGTTCCTCTGTCCCAGTGGCGAGACCGCGTCCCCGCCCTCGCCCGTCCCTTCGAGACCAATGGGGTCGTGCTGCGGATGTTCGGTCTGCCCCTGTGCGTCCTCGACGGCCGCCCCGAGCTCTCCAACGACGCTCATTATTCTCCGCGCGTCACCGTCGAGCGCCGCGGCGCGAGATCCAAGCCCGGCCTTGTCGCCATCGCCAGCGCCGACGCCTCCCGCCGCCGCTCCAAACCCGTCGTCTGCCGCTCCTGCGACGACCGGGGCGACTGCGCCGGCGTCTTCGACCGCTACCTGGCCCTCCACGGCCCCGCGGAGCTCACTCCCCGGAGGTCCTCCTGATGGCCACGCTCGCCTACCTCCAGGTCGCCCGCATCTGCAACCAGAAATGCCTGTTCTGCTCCAACCCGGAGAACGGCCGCGTGATCACCTGGCAGGAAGCCGTCGATCTGGTGGACTCCTTCGCCAAGACCAAGGCCGCGGGCGTCATCATCACCGGCGGCGAGCCCACCCTCTTCGACCGCCTCCCCGAACTCGTCGCCTACGCCCTCAAAAAGGGCCTTCCTCCTCGCCTCATCACCAACGGCCAGAAGGTCTGCCGCGCCGACTACCTCAAATCCCTCGTGGACGCCGGCCTCGACCACATGCACATCTCCGTCCACTCGGCCAAGCCGGAGATCCAGGGCGAGCTCACGGGCAACAAGAACTCCCTTCCGAACATACTCAAGGCGTTGGAGAACGCGGGCAAATACAAAGTGCGCGTGGACATCAACACCGTCATCAACGCCCGCAACGCCAACCACCTGTCCTTCACTCCCCGCTTCCTCGTCGAGCGCTTCCCGTTCCTCCACCACTTCGTCTGGAACAACCTCGACCCGCAGATGAACGCCGCCTCCCTCAACCCGGAATTGGTCCCCAAGCTCCGGGCCTTCGAGGTCGAGCTGCACAAGGCCATGACCTGGCTCACGAAAGCGGGCAAGAGCTTCCGCGTCGAGCGCGTTCCTCTCTGCTATATGTCCGATTTCATGCATTTCTCCACCGAGACGCGGAAGTTCGTCAAAGACGAGGGCCGGGACATCTATTTCCTTGACGAGAAGGGCCGCAAGCGTCAGGACAAGAGCTCCTGGAGCTACGAGAAATCGGAACGCTGCAAGATCTGCAGCGTCGAGAAGATTTGCGCCGGGCTTTACCAGATGGGCAAGTATTACTCGGCCGAGGAGCTGTGCCCGATCCTCACGCCGGCTGATACGGTCATCGCGAAAGTCCGCGCGGAGGCGTCATGAGCGATCGCGTCGATCTCAAGGTCGGGTTCCGCTGCAACAACTACTGCCACTTCTGCGTCCAGGGCGACAAGCGGGAACGCATGCCGACCAAGCCGGAAGCCGAGCTGATCAAGTCGCTCGAAGAGGGGCGCGCGGGCGGGGCCGTGGGCGTCGTCATCACGGGCGGGGAGCCGACCCTCCACAAAGACATCGTCAAGATCGCGCGCACGGCCCGCGACCTGGGCTACACCCTCATCCAGGTGCAGAGCAACGGCCGCACCTTCTGCTACCCGGACTTCGTCAAGCGCCTCGTCGACGCCGGGGTCAACGAGTTCGGTCCTTCCCTGCACGGCTCCACGGCCAAGATCCACGACTACCTGACCGGCTCGCCCGGGGCCTTCATGCAGACGGTCTCCGGCATCCGGAACATCAAAAAGCACAAGCAGCGCGTCGTCATGAACTCCGTCATCACCAAGGTCAACTACCGGGACCTGCCGAACCTAGCCACCTTGCTCGTCGCCCTGGGCGCGGACCAGTTCCAGTTCGCCTTCATGCACATGAGCGGCCGGGCGGGGGAGAACAAAGACTGGCTGACGGCTCGCAAGTCGCTGATCGAGCCGTACATCAAGAAAGCGCTCGATGTGGGCATCAAGGCGGGGAAGACGGTCATGACGGAGGCCATCCCGTACTGCTTCATGAAGGGCTACGAGAAATACGTGGCCGAACAGATCATACCGCGCACGCGCATCTATGACGCGGACTGCGTGATACCGGACTATACGCGCACGCGCATAGACGAGGGCAAGGCGCGGGGGCCGCTGTGCGCGCAGTGCGACTGGCACTCGCAGTGCGAGGGGCCTTGGCGGGAGTATCCGGAGCTGTTCGGGTGGGATGAGTTCGTGCCGGTTAAAAAAGCCAATTGAGAAACGAGAAGCTGCTGGTATTGGTCCTCACGCGCCGCTGTGAGCGGCGGTGCGGGTATTGTCCGCAGTTGTTCGACGACGCGGACATGTCGGAGGGGGTCTTGGACGCGGCCCTGGACCTCCTTCCGCGCCTTTCGGGGCCCGTCCGGCTCAAGCTGTTCGGGGGGGAGCCGCTCCTGCGTCCGGATCTCGTGAAGCGGGCCCTGTCGCGGGCTGCGGTGCTGGCGCCTGGCATCTCGGTCGAGCTCCCGACGCACGGCAAGGGGCTTCCCGCGATCGCGGCGCTGTTGGCGCGCATGCCGCAGGTCGAGGTTTTCGTCAGCCGGCCCGACCCTCTGGCGGCTCGTTTGAGGGGGGTCGTGCACAACTTCCTCATCCCTCCCGGTGAGGCTCCGGCCTCCACGGCTCGGCGCCTGCTGCTGGCCCGCAAGCGGGGCTATGACCGGTTCAACTTCCTGCCCGCGTACTTCGTGCCGTGGACTGGCGAGCAGCTCAAGGGCCTGACGCGGTGCTTCTCGGCCGTGCGGCTCGTGCTGGACCGGTGGGCCAAGGCGGGGAAACCGGCGGTGGTGGTCAACCTGTCGCGCGTCGGGTCGACGCCGCTGTACAACGACGGGCTGGTGGTGGACACGGACGGAGAGGTGTACAACTCGAACCTGATCCTGGCGGCCGCCGTGAGGCCGCACCGCGGGCGGCTGCGGCTGGGGCGGGTGCTGGAGCCGGAGGGGCTGACCGCGCGGCCGTCGGCGGACGCGACGCAGGTGCTGAGGGATTCGTTTCCGGCCGAGGTGCTGGAGTCGACGAGCGCGGCGGACGCGGAGTTGACGGCGTTCTGTCGCGGCCTCTCCCGTTAGGCACTCGGGTGCCTCCTCCGCTTGACCGAGCCCTCTCGCAGCCTCTACCTGAGTAAGGTATTCAAATACCTTACTCAGGTAGGGGCTCGATAGGGTGCTTCTTCCGCCGAACGCCGCGAACCTGCCGCCGCTACCCGTTGTCCTTCTCGATCCGGGACCGGACCTCGGCGGAGGGAAGCGCCGAAGGACACAGTTCCTCCATCGAATAATGTTTGCCCGCCATATACAGCCCCGCGCACACATCCGTGAGCGTGCATTCCTTACACCGCGGGCTCTTCCCATAGCTCCAATGCATCCCGCGCTGTTCCTGCAGCCCCTTCTCATCGAGGAAGTAGATGCTCCGCCCCTCTTTCTTGACGATGCGCCTCGTCTCGGTTGAGCACTCCGGATAATCCGACATGAAGCACAGCGGCACCCTCGCCACCCGGAATGTCCGCCCCGTCGACGCGAGATAGTCCATCGCCCGGTGCAGCCCCACCTCGAGATCCCGCAGCGTCGGCACCAGATCCGGCCCCAGATCGGCGCCGTTCATCAGCGGATCGAGGTTGTTCCACACGAAGTGGCGCAGATACGGCCACCGCGAGACGAGCCACACGACCAAGGTCCCCAACTCCGGCGCGTTGACCTTGGTGATGGTCGTGTTGATGTCCACCTCGAGCCCCAGCGCCCCCGCATGATCCAAGGTCTTGATGATGTTGGCCAGCGACTTGGGATTGCGCGAGAGCTTCGCCTGCGTGGCGGCCGAGGAGGAGTGCACGGACACATGCATGAGCCGAAGGCCCGCGTCGTACAGCGAGCGCAGGTATTTCTTGTCCGCGGTCTTCTGCCCGTTGGTGATGAGCCGCGGCGTCAGCCCCTTCGAGAGCGAATACGAAATGAGCGCCGGGAGCTCTTTGAAGACCGTCGGCTCCCCGCCGGTGAGGATGAGCCCGTCATGCTTCTTGGCCGCGAACCCGTCCACCAACGCCGTCGCCTCCGTCCAGGAAAGGACCTTGCCGTTGTCCGGATTGGAGCAGAAGGTGCACTTCTGATTGCACAGCCGGGACACCTGGAGATAGGCCATCTCAGCCATGAGAGACCTCCTTGAGCTCGGAGGAGCCGAACATCTCGAGGTACAAGGACCAGGTGCGCGGGCACGAGTCTTTTAAGGAGCAGGACCGGCACGCCGGCGGGGTCGGACGGGAGGAGATCTGCGCCCCCATGCCGTCGTGGACGCCGGTCAGGTCGTCGGAGCGGAAACGGTCCCAGTCGCCGGAGGTCTCGGCCCCCAGACGAAGATCGGAGGAGAGGAGGCACAGAGGGAAGCCCTCGGTGGTGACGCTCAGGCCCAACGCCGCGGCCTTCTGGGCCGCGCCGTTGACCGCGAGGGCCGCGTCCGAGAGCCGGGCGAGCTGAGAGAAGGCGGCGTCACGGGCGAGCTGGACGGGGCGGGGGAAGTTGAACTGGACCCGGGGAGCGCCCAGCTTGGCGAGGAGAGGGGCCACCGCGTCGAGACGGGAGAGGTTCCCGCGCTGGACCGGGACGGTGACGAGGACTTCCTTGCTCGCGCCCAGCAGGACCTTGATGCCCATCAGGGCCTCGCGGAAGGAGCCCGGGACGCCGGAGAGGGCGTCGTGGGTGCCCGCGTCGGGGCCGAGGAGGACCACCTCGGCCGCGTCGACCAGAGGAAGGAGGACCTGAGAGCGGGCGAAAGAACGCGCGTCGGTCTGGAGCTGGAGGAAGGTGTAGCCCATCGAACGGGCGGCGGCCAGGAGCTCGGGCAGGCGGGGCCAGGAGCAGGGCTCCCCGCGCATGATCACGAGCTCGTCGCAGGCGGCGCGCCGGCCGGCCGCCAAAGCCTCCAGAGCCGATTCGAAGGACCGCGGGGGGAGACCCCGGAGGTCGGCGATGGTGCAGTGCGGACACTGGAGCTCGCAGTCGACCGTCAGGCGCAGGGACAGCCGCCGCCCGCCCTTGCGCGAGCGGAGGCGAGCCCCGTCCACCGGCGACGGCTTGACCGGCTTCTTCCCCGTCGCGAGGAAGGGGCCGATGGCCAAAGCGTCGGCCCCCATGGAAAGGGAGGCTTCGATCGCCTCGGCGGGGGTGCAGACGATGGGCTCGTCCTTGCGGTTGAAGGAGGTGTTGAGGACCATGGGCACGCCGGTGAGCGTCTCGAAGCAGGTGATGAGACGGTGGTACAGCGGATTCTCGCTCGCGTGGACGCTTTGCGGGCGCGTGGTGCCGTCGTCGTGGAGGACGGCCGGTATGAGCTTTTGCTTGTCGGCGCGGACCGGGACGGTGAAAAGCATGAAGCGGGAGTCGAAGGCCGAGGAGAACCACTGCGACTCGTAGCCGGCGAGGATGGACGGCCCGAAGGGGCGCCACGGGTGGCGCGATTTGAGGGAGTTGACCCGGTCCTTGGTGTCGGCGCGGCGCGGGTCGGCGAGCAGGCTGCGCGAGCCGAGGGCGCGGGGGCCGAACTCCAGACGGCCCTGGAACCAGGCGACGATCTTCCCGTCGGCGAGGAGTTTCGCCGCGTCCCGGCACACATCCTTGGGGCGGTGGTATCTCACCCCCGCCGCGTCGAGGGCGGCGGCGATCTCCGCGTCGGTGAAGTCCGGACCGAGGGCGGCGTTGCCCATCGTCCAGGCGGGAGCGCCCGGGGTCGTCAAAGCGTGGGCTTCGAGGGCCGCGCCCAGGGCCGTGCCCGCGTCGTTGGCGGCGGGCTGGACGAACATGCGCTTGGGCTTGAACCGTTCGCGGATGAGCTGGTTCATCCGGCAGTTGAGGGCCACGCCGCCGGCGATGCAGAGCCCTTCGGGCCGGGAGGGGACGAACTTGTCGAGGATGCCGAGGATGGTGTCTTCCAGGGATTTCTGGAGGGAGGCGGCGAGGTCGCGGTGCTGGGGCTTGAGGTCCGTGTCCGGGGGGCGGCGGCACACCTCGATGTCGGAGGTGAACTCCTCGTTGATGGACATCTTCTTATGGTTCTTCCAGGACAAGAACCGCTCGAAGGCGGGGCCGGGCTTGCCGGTGCTGGCCAAAGCCATGACGATGCCCTGGCCGTGGGAGCCGAAGCCGAGGAGGCGGGTCGCGGACTCGTACACGCCGCCGATGGAGCGCCGGACCAAGGACAGGAGCTCGTACTCCTGGGTGAGCTTGCCGTTCTTGGCCCGGAACACGGCGGCCGTCTGCCGCTCGCCGCGGCCGTCCACGGTCAGCACGAAGGCGTTCTTCATGCCCGAGGCGCGGAAGGCGGAGGCCGCGTGACTGAGGTGGTGGGGGATGAACATCAGCCGGCCGGTGCGTATCACCGGCATCGGCCGGCCGGGGGTGCGCGCGTAGGACATCACGTAGCGATACGGCAGGCCGTTGATCGCGATGAGGTCCATGTCGTCGAGCGTCAGCCCTTCCTTGGAGAGGAGCGCCCGTATGGCGCGCCGCGGGAAGGACTGCTCCAGAGAGAAACCGTAGCGATGGGTTCCCGGCGCGGGCCAGCCGTAGTGGCGGACGCGGGCGAGCTTTTCTTCCTCTATGGCGCCGACGACGACACCGTCCTTGAGGAGGACGGCGGCGTGCTCCTGTAAGGTGTTGATGGCCAATCCCAGGATGTAGCGAGGTCTCTTTGCCGCGTCGGGCTTGGCGAGGAGGTAAGAAGGAGGGAAGGCCGCCGGGACGGCCGGGCCGGGGGCGCCGGTCAATCGAGTCAGCCATTGGGGGCGCTCGACGGCGGCATCGGCGAGCATCGCGCTGGTGGGGCCGTACGGAGTTCGGAGGGCGTCTTGGGGGCATGCTTCGACGCAATCGTGACAACCAAGACAGGCAGATGAATCGGGAACGACCGTGCCGCCGCGCTGTAGACGCGAGACGGGACAGACGGTGGTGCAGACATCGCAGGGCACGCAACGCAAAGGGTCGACATGTATGTCGTCGGTATCCCCTGCCACCGTCGGCCGGCGCACTATCCCGCGTTCAAGTCCGTCTATCAGGATTCGAAAGGTTTGCGGAAGTGGTTCAGGATTCGTCCCAAGCTGGGATGCCAGCCATACAATGGCTTTCCCATCCGTTGCTGCTCCAATAAATATCGCGGGCGCGAACCGCTCCCGTCTGCGCCAAGCGATAAGCTCCAACCCCTCGCTCATCACCGGCCCCGCGCCGGAGGGAGACGCATGAAGGGCCGACAGGAGCGCCTTGAGCTCCTCCGGCGCGACCCTGCGCCCGGACCGTCGCGAAAGCATGGGGGCGGCGGAATGCGCATTTTCCGAAGAGACCTCGACTATCCCGATCGTGACGAGCGGTATCTTCCGTTCGTCGTTCAGCTTCGGTTTCGTTCCTTGCGCGATCGTCGTGCGTTCCGTGCGCACCCACAGCCCCACGAAGCGATCCTCGAGCCACGATTGCGCTTCCTCGAGATCCTCCGGCGAGGCGTCCGCGTGTATGACCGCTCCCTCGTCGTCCACGCTCACCCGGAAGGGTCCCTTTTGGCGCTGTTCCACGCCGCGCAGAATCTCCCCGGGATCGAGCTTGGTCCCATAGGCGTCCGTGAGAGGCGCGGTCAGTCGTGTGGTCGTCATTCTCCTCGTTCGTCTGCTTCAACTGTTTCCGGAAACAGTCCTCCCTCTAGATCGCGGCCTTCACTCCCTTCTTCACCGGCTTCATCGCCTCAAAGCCCTTCTCCCGTATCTCCACCACGCTCATCCCGACGCACCGCAACGCGGCAGCGACCCGTTCTTGGTGAGCTCCTTCAGATCCACGCAGAAATCCCGCAGGAAGCAATGCTCGCACGAGTCCCCCGCGCAGCTGGGATCCTTCCCCGCGTTGAGATACCGCGCGAAGATGCGGCGCCGGCCGCGGACCTCGTCGAGGATCTTCGCCGGAGGCTGGATCAAGGACTCGAACCCCTCGAGGTGCTCCGGCCGCAGTCGGTTGGTCCAGATGTGCAGATCCTTGCGGCGGCTCAGTTCCAAGGCGCGGTGGAGGTGAGCGAGGTTCTCGGAGACGGTGAAATCGCAGTGCAGCTCCTCGCGGTTCTTCCAGGCGTCGCCGAACGGCACCAAAGCGAGGAGGTCGAACTCGCCCACGCCCAGGCCGATGCAGAAGTCCAGGTGCTCGCGCAGGACCGGGAGGTTGAGCTTGTTGATGACGACGTCCACGCTGACGATGAGGCCGGGCGTGGCCAAGGCGTGGCGCAGGCCGGAGAGGGCCTGCACGAAGGAGCCGGGCACCTTGGTGAGATGGTCGTGCAGAGCGGGGGTGTTGCCGTGGAGGGAGAAGGTCACCTCCTTGAGGCCGGCGGCCACGACCTTTTTGAGGAAGTCCGGGTAGCAGAACTTGCGGCCGTTGGTGATGGTCTGGATGTGGGTGTAGCCGAGCTCTCGCGCGAGGGCGACGATCTCCACGAACTCGGGGTGGACCGTGGCCTCGCCGCCGCTGAGGACCACGCGGGTGAGGCCCAGCTTGCGGCCGGTGAGCAAGGTGCGCTTGATCGAGGCCATGGGGACCGTGCCGCCGGTCTGGGCGTAGCGGTCGAGGCAGAAGATGCAGCGCTGGTTGCAGTAGCGCGTGAGGCGGACCCAGTGGCGCTTCTCCGAGGCGCCGGTGCCGTTCTCGCTCACGCGGCCTCCAGCTTCTCGAGGTTCAGGCCCTGCGAGACGCCGTTGGCCACGCGGGAGAGGAAGCCCAGGGCCCCCTGGAAGCCGAGGAACGGCTCGTCGCGCAGGAAGTGGGTGTCCTCGGAGGGGTAGCCGAACTCGAGGAATTTGGGGCCGCGGTGGATCTGGGCGAAGGCGAAGGCGCTGCCGACGACGAGGTCGGCCCCGCCCTCGCGCGCGCACAGCCCACCCCAGCGGTCGCGCAGCTCGCTCGGCAGGGGCTCGTAGACGGTGCCGGGGCGGCGGGACATGGCCTGGCGCTGGGCTTCGCTCAGGTGGTAGGCGCCGCCGATGACGATGGTGCCGGCGATCTTCCCGCCCAGGTCCTCGATCATCTCCGCGAAGGCGACGGCGTAATGCGGGTCGCCGGAGAAGGCGAAGGTCCGGTCGAGGAAGACGTGGGGGACGCTCCAGGCCAGTCGCGGGGCGATCTCGCTGAGCTCGGCGGCGATGAAGGCCTTCGCGCGCTCCTCGTGGCCGAACTCCCGGCCGAGGAGCTCGACGAAGCGGCGCGTGGCCTCGATGCCGAAAGGAAGCTCGGCGTCCACGAGCTTGACGCCCAGGCGCGAGGCGAGTATCTTCGCGGCCTTGCGGCCATAGGGGAGGGAGATGACGGCGCCGGCGCGGCGCACCTCGCGCAGGTGCTCGTAGGGGCGGCCCGACAGCCAGATGGTCACCGGCTCCAGGCCGACGGCGCGCACGAGGCGCTCCAGCTCCTTGAGGTTGCCCTGGTGGTCGCCCTCGTTGCGGTCCATCAGGTTGCCCACGATGGCGACGTTCTTGTTCTTGGGGCGGGCGCCGTTGAGGTCCATGCCCGTCGCCATCGCCTCCAGGACCGAGGCGTAGCCGTCGAGCCAGTCCCCGGAGACGGCGGAGCGGCGCGGCATGGTGAAGGCGGGCTTGGCGTGGCCCGCCATGGCCGTGCGCAGGATGCGGTCGTAGTCGGTGCCGACGATGGAGCACATCGGCATCGAGCCCAGGAAGACGACGCCGCACTTGGGCAGGGCCGCCATGCTCCGCAGGGAGGCGACGATGTCTCCCTCGCAGTCGCCGGCGATGTTGAAGACGTTGACGCCCGTGTGCTGGATGCGGTGGCGGCTGTCGCAGGAGAGCAAGGTGGAGAACAGGTCGTGGCGGCCGTGGATGTGGGAGGCCTTGTCGAAGATGCACGAGGGGCCGTCGCCGAGGAAGAAGGCGTCGGGGACGGCGTTCAAGGCGAGGTAGGCTCCCTGGAGGAAGGGGATGTTGACGCGGACTCCGATCTTATTCGACATGCGCGGCTCCCTGGGTCCCGGCGAGATAGGCGGCGTAGCGGCGGTAGAACGGCAGGCGGCACAAGGACAGGAGCCGGTCGAAGGTCTTGCGCGCTCCCTTGAGGCCCATCTCGAAGTCCTTGCTCCCGAAGCGGGCCTTGCCCGCCTTCATGACGCGCCAGTCGAAGACGATGTCGGAGTACGCGGCGCGGAAATCCCCGTCGGTCAGGGCCCTCTCGAGTTCCCATGGCGTTCGGAAGGTCGTGACCCGCGCGTCTTCGAGGCCTTTGGGCAGTTTGGGCGGCGCTCCGTGCAGATCGTAATAGATGATGTCGACCCCGAAGCCCATCTCCATGACCATGCGCGCCAGCGGCGCGCCGCAGCCGTAGCGCAGGTTCATCAGGCGCGGCAAGGTCGCCTCCGAGGCGACGAAGGCCAGGCGATAGCCCTGGGCCTCTTTCTTGAGGGCGGCCCACTCCTCGAGATAGGAAGCGGTCTCCTCCTTCCAGGCCTTCTCGAACGCCTTGACCTTCCCGGCGGCGACGGCGATGCCGCGCAGGCACTCGCGCGTGCCCTCCACGCCGTACGGCGCGGGCACCGCGATGACGGGGCGGGAGGTCTTGGCGAGCAGGTCCTGGATCTTGGTCGGGTAGGAGGACCGGTCGCAGAAGACCTGCCAGACGGCCTTGGGCAGGTCGTCGAGGACGGAGAGGCGGATGTCGGGCATGACCGTGATGTTCGTGCGCAGGCCGATCCTCTCGAGGAAGGGCTTGAGCTCGCCCTCGCGGTAGGCGGGGGGGAAGTGGAACAGGTTCACGGCCGCGGCGTCGGCGGGGGCGTCGAAGAAGCCCGGGCGGCCCAGCAAGGAGCGGAAATGCTCCCCGAAGTTGTCGTTGTCGTCGCGGTCCTTCTGGCTCCAGCGCACCGAGGTGCCGTCCACCTCCTTCTCGCAGCGGCGCGCCAGGCCGGAGAAGTCCTCGCCCATGATGATGGGCGTGCACAGGTGGGTGAAGAGGAGGAAGTTGCCGTTCTTGGCGCGCTTGCGCACCTCTTCCACGAGGGCGTCGGCGCGCTCGCCGGTGCCCATGATCATGTCCCGCTCCTCGAGCTCGGTGACGATGGAGGAGTCCTCCCCGTCGTCGCGCACGCCGACCTCGCTTTCCTGGGGCCAGTCGAGGAAGGTCCACTTCTTGAAGCTGCGGTGCGGGCGGGCGTAGTAGCACTCGAGGTCGGCGTACTCGATGTTCACCGTGTGCTTGTCCGAGCAGGAGGGGACGCTGAGCAGGACCTCGAAGTCCTGGTCGGCGTAGAAGTTGCGCCAGCCGGCCTCGAGCAAAGAGATGGGCTGGCCGATGGCGGGGACCTTGACGCGGTCGCCCTCGAAGCCGGGGACGACGTCCTCGGCGAAGGACAGCGGGTCGCTCTCGATGAGGCGCAGGAGGCCCGGGAAGCGGCGCGCGCCGAGACGCTTGGTCAGGACGGCGAGGAGCTTGACGACCGAGGGGCCGGCGTCGCCCTCCGGCGTCAAGGACAGGCCGTGGGCGTCGCGGGGGACGATGGAGAAGGCCAGGCGGTGGGCGCCGGAGCGCAGGCGCACGCTGACGCCGTCCCCGCCCGAGGCGCACAGGCCCGTCACGCGCCAAGCCTTCTCGTCGCCGCCGAGGCCGAGCACGGACTCGAGGGCGGCCATCGCCGCGGGTCCCGCGCTGATGTGGCGGACCTTGGGCGGGCCGCCGCGGGAGGCGGCGCCCGTGGACGGGCTCTTGGTGTCGGTCTCGGTGTTCATCGGGTGCTGCCTCCCAGCTCCGGGGCCGCCTTGGCGACGCGGCGGCGCAGGTCCATGAAGAACTCGCCGTACGCGCGCCCGAAACGGATGTTGTTGAGGAGGATGCGGCGCATGCGCGGGTTCCCGGCGTACATGACGAAGTGGGCGCGCGCGCAGTGAAAGCGATTGATGTACAGGGAGTCGTAGGGCGGAGCGTCCTTCACGTTGCCCAGGGGCCGCGGGGTCGGGGCCCCGGGGGGGACGACCTCGACGAGCCACTCGGTGAGCAGGCGGATGGTCCCGTCCGTGTCCACGGTGAACTCGGGGTTGATGACGCCCGGCTCGACGTCGCCGCGCATGTTGCCGATGCGGATGTCGCCGACGGCCAAAGCGCGGCGGTGGCGGGCGGCGAAGCGGCGCATCTGGGCGAAGTACTCGGCCTGCGCCCCGGGGGGCCAGCAGGTCCCGATCGCGTAGTTGAGGTCGAAGGAGCGGATGCCGCGTTCGAGGAGATGCTCGAGGTTGCGGGCGAGGTTCTTGACGCTGCGCGGCGTGGCGACGGGGATCACCGAGCAGGCGACGCCCGACCTCAGGACCTTGTCCACCTTGCGGCGCAGGACCTCGTAGGTGTCGAGGCCGGCGCCGCCGGCGACGCGCTCCTCGTTGTGGGTCTTCGGGTCGCCGTCCCAGGACAGGACGACCAGGAACTTGCGCTCGGCCATCCAGGCGAGCTTCGCGTCGTCGAGGTTGAGCGCGTTGGTGGCGATGTGGAAGGAGAAGGTCTTCCCCCGGCGCCGGCCCTCGCGCCGGGCGTACTCGACCGTCTTCTTGAGCGTGTCCCAGGCGAGCAGGGGCTCGCCGCCGTAGAACTCGAGGGTCAGGTGCGGGCTGCGCGAGCCGAGGAGGAAGTCCACGCCCGCGAGCGCGGTGGACAGCGGCATGTCGGAGTCCGTCTTGACCACCGGGCAGTAGCGGCAGCGCAGCTGGCAGCGCCGGGTCAGGAAGAGCTGCAGGCTCGCCTTCCAGTTGCGCAGTCCCATCACAGGGGCCTCAGGTCCTGATAGTCCGCGAAGCGCGCGACCGCCGCGCGCAACTCGGCCGCGCGGGCCGGCCGGCGGCGGGCGAGGGACAGGGTCTCGGCCTCGAGCAAGGCGTCGAGGAGCACGCGCTCGAACTCCTCGAGCCAGCCGACGGTCTCGGCCTTGGCGAGGCGCGCGAGGCACTCCCGCACCAGGTGCTCCTTCGGATCCTTCGGGAACGGGGCGGGGCGCACCGTGAAGCCCTCGCCGCACAGGGCGGTCAGGCGCACGAGGCGGTACAGGTTCTCCAGTAGCTCCGCGACCGTCGTGCCGCGGGCGGCGACGACGATGCGGTGCTCCTGGCCGAGCCCCCGGGCGGCGAGCTCGAGGGCGGCCTTCTCGATGCGCGCGTAGCGCCCCGCCTTGCCCCGGCGCGCCAGCTCGGCGTCGCAGAAGCTGACCGTCTCGATGCCGATCGTCCTCACGCGGGCGTCCTCTCCGAGACCGTCCGCATGCGGGCGAGCATCAGGTTCTCCGCCATGCGGTCGGCGAACTCGAGGAAGCCGCGGAAGCCCAGGAACGGTCGCGAGGCCAAGGAATGATGGAAGTAGGAGGGGAAGCCGAATTCCATGACGGGCCCCGCCTCGAGGCCGAGGACCTGCCAGCCGACATTGTTGGTCACGCACAGGTCGTAGGGCGCGCCGGCCCCCGTCGCCGTCAGCCACGCCGTCTCTTCCGGTTCCTGCAGCGCGGCGTGCGCGAGGCCGCGCGGGCCGAGGCGCCCGGCGCGGGAGCACACGGCGGCGGACTCCAAGCGGGCGCCGAGCAAGGCGCTCAGCTCGGCGAAGCCCTCGAGCAGGTAGGGGTCGCCGAGGTACAGGAGCTTTTTATTGAGGAAGACCTGAGGAGCGGCCCATTCCAGCGGCGGCACCGCGCGGCGCAGCTCGGCGTCGATGAAGCGTTCACCGGCGGCCTTGCGGCCCGTCGCGGCGGCGACCGCCCGCACCCAGCGCTCGCTCGCGCCGAGGCCGAAAGGCAGCTCGGTCTCGATGAGGGGGACCTTCAGGCGCTTCGCCAAGGTCGCGGCGGCCTCGCGGGCGTAGGGAAGGCCGACGACGAACGAGGCGCGGCGCGCCTCGCTCAGGGCGCCGTAAGGGCCGCCCGACGGCCAGGCGGAGACGAGGTCGAGGCCCAGCCCGCCGAGCATGCGCGCCAGCTCCGCCAGGTTCCCGTCCTGGTCGCCTTCGTTGCGGTCCATGAGGTGGCCCACGACGGCCACCGCGTTCTTCCGGGGCTTGGCGCGCGCCAGGTCCACGCTCTTCGCGAGCTCGCCCCACACGGACGCGTAGCCGTCGAGCCAGTCGTGGTCGAGCGTGTCGCAGCGGATCTCGAGGAAGGAGATCTTCGACTTCTTGCCGAACGGCTTGATGAGCCGGTCGTACTGGATCCCCGACAGGCCGCACATCGTCAGGGAGGAGACCATGACCAGGCCGGCGTCGGGGCGCGCGAGCACCCGCTCGAGGAGGCTCTCGATGCGCTTCTCGCGGCTGAAGGTGACGGTGTCCCAGGTGGTGCCGGTCATGACGATGCGGTGGAAGCCCGACGGGTCGAGCAAGGACGAGCGCCAGTCGTGCTTGCCGGACAGGTGCTCGGCCTTGAACGAGACGCATTGGGGGCCGTCGACGAGGAGGTAGGCGTCGCGCACGGCGTTGACCGCGGCGTAGACGCCGAGGAGGTAGGGGAGGTTGAGGCGCAAGGAGCGGCCGTCAGACATGGTCTTCCTCCGCGAGGTAGCGGGCGTAGCCCTTGTACAGCGGGAGCTCGGCCGTCCCGAGCAGGCGCTCGACGGTGCGCAGCGCGCCGTCGAGGCCGGGCTCGAAGTAGGGGAGGGAGAACTGGCTCTTGCCGGCCCGCGTCAGACGCGTGTCGAAGAACAGGTCCGAGTACACGGCGTCGATGGGCCGGGAGCGCAGGAGGGCGTCCAGTTCCTTTTTGGAGTGGAAGCGCCGGATCGTCTCGCGCTCGCCGGCCTTGTCCTTCGCGGGGTGCTTGGTCTTGCCTCCGCACGGGCACCACAGCAGCCACTCGAGCCGGAAGCCCATCTCGCGGACCGCGGAGAGCAGCGGCACTCCCGCGCTGTGGCGGCAGTCGCGCAGCAAAGCCAGGCGCTCGGCGTCGCAGATGAAGCCGAGGGTGCGCCCGGCCGCGCGCGCGCGCAAGGCGTCCCAACGCGCGCGGTAGGGCGCGGACAGGGCGTCCCAGTCGAGCCGGAGCTCGAGGGACTTGGCGATCGCGGCGAGCCAGCGGCGCGTGCCCTCCACGCCGTAGGGCGGCTCGATGACGAGCGCGGGGACGGGGAGCTTGGCGAACAGGTCCGCGGTGAGGTCCTCGTAGGCGCGGTAGGGGCGTATGACCTGGAGGTCGGCGTCGCCGTAGCGGGCGACGCTCTCCCGGTCGAACTCGGGGAGGAGGACGCTGTTGACCTCGACGCCGATCATGGCGAGCAGGGCCGTCAGCTCGGTCAGGCTCCGGTCGCGGGGGAACCCCACGAGGTTGACGCGCGGCCCCGCGTCGCGCCGCGCCGTCCTCGGCGCGAGGGCGAAGAGGTCGGCGAGCAGGTCGGTGTGCTGGTCTCGGTCGCGGTCGGGGAACAAGGTGGGGATGCCGGAGCGCAGTCGGAAGCGCTCCATCACCGCGGCGTTGTCGTCGCCGATGACGACCGCGGGGCAGGAGGTGAGGAAGACGGCCAGCCCGGTCTTGCCCGGGTCCGCGGCGAGTCCGGCCATCGCCGCCTCCATCTTGCGCGAGCCGCCCATGATGACCTCGCCGTCCTTGATGTCGGCGACGAGCTGGCGCGAGCCCAGGCGCCGGAGCTCGAAGGGCAGGGGGAGCACGTTCGAGGTGTGGTCGGGCCAGGGGTGGTTGAAGAAGCCCGCGGTGCCGTCGTCGCTGCGCGCCTCGACGAAGAAGCACTCGAGCTCCTTCTGCACCACGAAGGCGGTGTCGCGCAGGAGCGGCTTGGCCGAGTTCAGCTCGAGCTCGGGGTTGGCGAAGAACTGACGCCACTGGTCCTCGACGCCCCAGGTCCACATCAGCCAGCGGGTGTAGGGAGGAGCGGGGGCGGCTCCGTCGGCGACGGCGTCGAGGTCTCGAGGCGGGGACGGCCTTTCCGGAGACGGCGCCTTCGCGGCTTCGCCGCGGACGGCGTCGGGGATCGTGCCTGAGACCGGCCCTCGCGCGGGGAGGGGACGGCGAGGCGAGGAGAAGCGATCGCGGTTCGCCTCGTAGAATTCGGCCTCGTCCATCGGCTCCGGGACCGTGAGCTTGTTCCGATCCATCTTGCGCAGCTTCTCGGCGATCTCCTCGAGGTTCTTCAGCGCCTTGGGGCGCGGGCGGATCTCGGTCAGGCAGCGCTCCCGGGACTCGGCCTCGCGGAAGGCGAGGTCCCGTCCCACGACGCCGACGACCGAGGTCCCGATGCGCGCGGCGAAGCGCTCGATGAGCCCCACGTCGGCGCCCGGGTCGCGCAGGTTGGCGACGAGGCCGCACAGGCCCACCCCGTTGCCGGAGTAGTTCCGCACCGCGTGGGCGATGTTGTTGGCGGCGTACAGGGAC
Source organism: Elusimicrobiota bacterium (assembly GCA_016191335.1). GTDB lineage: Bacteria > Elusimicrobiota > Elusimicrobia > UBA1565 > UBA9628 > GWA2-66-18. Next base: position 21,804 of record JACPOW010000042.1, read on the forward strand.
ATCGCCTCCTCGCTGACGACGATGACGACCTTCTCGCCGAAGCCCAGGCGCAGCGGGGCGGCGAAGCCGCCGCAGACCACGTCGCCGAGCACGTCGAAGGTCACCACGTCGTAGCCGCCGCGCTCGATGATCCTGTCGCGGTGGAGGACCTCGATCATCTTGCTGATGCCGCGGCCGGCGCAGCCGACGCCCGGCTCCGGCCCGCCGGCCTCGATGCAGTCGAGCCCCAGGCGGCTGCGCATGAGGAACTCGGAGGCGGGGGCGACGCCGAGGTCCTCGCCTTGCCGGCTCAGGACCGAGCGGGCCTCGGGGCGCTCGACGAGCAAGGCGGTCGAGTCGCGCTTGGGGTCGCAGCCGACGTGGAGGACCTTGAGCCCGGAGCGGGCGTAGATCGCGCTCAGGTTCGAGGAGAGGGTGGATTTGCCGCTTCCGCCCTTCCCGAAGAAGACCAGCTTTTCCGGAGCGCGCGTGGTCGCCATGGCTAGCAGAACTTCCTGCGCGGCTCCGCCGCGGCCTTCGGCCCGGCCCCCTCGAACACCGGGTTGCGCATGACCACGCCCCACGACCCGACGTCGCGGGACAAGGTCGCGTTGAGCATGCGCTCGACGAGCTTGAGCGCGCCGGAGAATCCCAGGTAGGGCGCGGGGGTGAGCGCGTGGTAGCCGTAGGAGGGGTAGCCCAGCTCGACGTTCGCGGCCGCCGGCGACCCCTGCAGGTACAGGCTGTTGCCCAAGAGCAGGTCCACGCGCCCGGCCGCGGCGAGCTCGGCGGCCCACTCCCCGCCGGTGGGCTCGCAGAGGACGCGCGGCAGCTCGGGGAACTCCGCGCCGAGGCCCTTCGGGAGCTTGCCGCGGTGGGCCATGACGGCGCCGGCGGCCACCTCGAGGCCCAGGTCCTCGGCCAGGCGGACGAGGCCCGTGAACAGGTACGGGTCGGCGGCGAGCGCGACGCGCTTGTGGAGCAAGGCCTGGGGCACGACCCAGGCCAGCTGCTTGAGGACCGGGGCGAGCTCCGCCTCGATGAGCGCCTCCGCGGTCTTCCGGGGCCGGCCGCAGGCGTGGGCGACCTCGCGGACCCAGGCCTCGGAGCCCAGCAGGCCGAAGGGCAGCTCGAGCTCGACGACGGGGACCTTCAGGCGCTCGCCCAGGCGCTTCGCGGCCTTGCGGCCGTACGGCAAGGAGAGGATGACGCCCGCGTTCTTGACGTCGCAGAGCTTGCCGAAGGAGTCTCCGCCGAGCCAGACCGAGACCACCTCGAGGCCCAGCGCCGCGAGCAGGCGCCGCAGCTCCGAGAGGTTGCCGAGATGGTCGGGCTCGGCGCGGTCCATCATGTAGCCGACGAGCGCGACCTTCCTCGCGGCGGGCTTCGCGCCCTTCAGGTCGACGGCGTCGGCCAGCATCGCCAGCGCGTCGGCGTAGCCGTCGAGCCAGTCGCCGGTCAGCGCGTCGGCGGGCAGGCGCAGGACGGGCTTGGCGCAATCGGCCGCGGCGGCCCGGAAGATGCGCTGGTAGTCCACGGCCAGGATGGAGCAGCACGGGCGCGGCGAGAAGAAGACGAGCCCGCAGTCGTCGCGGTCCATCAGCGCCTTCACGCTGCGGCCGATCTCGGGCTCGCGGTCGCGGACGATGTCGGCGAAGTCCTTGTAGGTGTGCGCGACGCGGTGCGCGCCCGCGGAGCTGAGCAAGGTCGAGGCGAGGTCGTGGTTGCCGTGGATGAACTCGGGCTTGGTCATCGAGCACTCGGCGCCGTCCATCAGGAAGTGGGCGTCGGGGATCGCGTTGACGGCGAGGAGCGCGCCCAGCGGGTACGGCGCGTTCAAGCGCTGCGTGGCGTCATTGCAGGCCATGCTTCCTCCAGAGGCTTTCGTAGCGGCGATGCAGCGGCAGCTCGCAGATCCGCAGCAGGCGGCGCAGCGTGCGCAGGGCGCCGTCGAACCCGGGCTCGAAGCTGAACCGGGAGAAGCGGCTCTTCCCGTTGCGCAGCAGGCGGCGGTCGTGATGGATGTCGCTGTACACCGCCGACAGCGGGAGCCCGGACAGGAGCTCCTCGAGCCGCTCCGGGGTGGTGAAGCGGTGTACGGTCGTCCCGGGCGCGAACGCCTCCGGGCCGGCCGGGGCGGCGCCCGGCGGGGTCCACAACAGCAGGTCCACGCCGAAGCCCATCTCGCGCACCATGGGCAGCAGCGGCAGGCCGCCGAGGGAGCGCGCGCCCTCGAGCGAGGGCAGGTCGGCCTCGGTGATCACGAAGCCCAGGCGGTGCTTCGCGGCGCGGGCCCGCAAGGTCTTCCAGGTCCGGTGCAAGGCGCGGAAGCGCGGGCCCAAGGTCTTCTCGAAGCGCGGCGCGCCGCCCGCGGCGGCGTCGATCGCCTTCAGCCAGCTCCTGGTCCCGAGGAGCCCGTACGGCGGCGCGGGCGAGACGAACCTCATCGTCCCCTCCGCGGCGAAGGCGGAGAAGACCTCGGCGCAGTCCTGGCGGGGGGACAGGACCTGCAGGCCCGCGTCGCGCAGCCGCTCCAGGCCCGAGTAGGTCCAGCCCGGGATCAGGCTCTGCGCGACCTCGAGCCCCATCGTCCCGATGAGTCCGGCCAGCTCCTCGCGCGGGAGCCCGCTGGCGAAGCCGATGAGGTTCACCTTGTTTTGGTCGGGCGAGGCGTTCCGGAAGCGGGGGCTGGCGAAGGCCTGGGCGACGCAGCTCTTGAGGATGATCTCCTCGGGGTTGAGGCCGGTGGCGGTCGCGATGGCGAAGCCGTGCTTGCGCCGCAGCTTCTCTAGCACCCCCTCGACGTCGTCGCCCATGATCATCGGCAGGCAGTAGGTGCGGATGACGAGCAGGTCGGGCTTCGGGTTCTCGCGGAGATAGCCCTCCACGGCGGCCTCGAGCTTCTTCGCGCCGCCCTCGAGCACGTCGTCGAGGCCGACGTCGGTGCTGCGGCCGATCACGGCCAGCTCGCCGTCGCCGCGCGTGGAGCCTTCGACGACGTTGCGCTCCCAGAAGCCGAAGGGGCCGTTGATGAAGACGAACCAGCACTCCCAGTCCCCGTGATGGACGAACAGCGAGCCCTGGGGCATGCCGCCGACGGCGGAGCACTCGTCGAAGAAGAACTGCAAAGACAGGTCGGTGAGCAAGGCGGGCGCGCCCGAGCGCGGCCCCGGGTCGTACGGCGCCGGCAGCCCGGTCCGCTTCTCTCGGGCGGGTCCGCCGCCCGCGGGGGAGGGGAGCGTGCCGACGGCCTCCGGGTCGCGCTCGATGAGGCGCTGGAGCGTCTTCAGCGGCACCGGGCCCAGGCGCGCGGCGGTGCGCCGGATCACGTCCTCCATCGCCGGCGTCACCGCGCCGGAGCCCTGGAAGCAGACGCCGAAGTTCGGCGTCCTGAGGAAGCCGCCCTCCCGGTCCGGCGGGCGGAGGAGCACGACCACGCCGGGGCGGTCGGGCTCCTTGACCCCGAGGCCGACGCAGCCGTCGGCCTGCAGGAAGGCGGACTCCAGGCTCCAGCGGTCGCCGAGCTGGAGCAGCTTGGAGAAATCCGCCAAAGAGCGCTGGCCGCCGAGGCGCGCGCCGTCGGGCTGGGCCTTGGCCGGAGCGGCCTTCACGGCGGCGGGGGCCGGCGCGAGCCGGGCGCCGGGCGGCGGATCGCGGAACTGGCGCAAAGAGAGGTCGGTGAAGATGTTCTCCGGGATCGGCGTCGGGACGGGCGTGGCGGCCGTGTCCACGGCGAGGACCTGCGCGGCCAGGGACTTGAACTGGGCGACGATGTCCGAGTCGGGCGCGTGCTCGAGCATGGTCTTGCGCAGGTACTCGGCCTGGCGCACGCCCGGGTCGCGGGGGATGAAGCCGAGTATGCGCGTGTTCAGCAGGCGCGCGAAGCGCTCCAGCATCTCGCGGTCCACCTCGGGGTCGCGCATGTTGACGATGAGCCCGCCCAGCACCGCGCCGTTCGACGAGTAGGTGCGCACCGCCTTGGCGATGTTGTTGGCCGCGTACAGCGCGGCCATCTCCTCGGAGACGATGATGAATATCTTCTCGGCGAAGCCCTGGCGCAGCGGCGCGGCGAAGCCGCCGCAGACGACGTCGCCGAGGATGTCGAAGACGACGGCGTCGTAGCGCTCGGGCTTCATCAGGTCGAGGCGGCCCAAGGTCTCCAGCAGCTGGGTGATGCCGTAGCCGGCGCAGCCGAGGCCCGGGTCGGGCCCGCCGGCCTCGACGCAGTCGATGCCGAACTTCCCCTTGGTCAGGAGCTCGGCCTCGGTGAGCTCGGTGTGATGCGCCGCCTCGTGGCGCTCCTTGAAGGTCGCGGTGGAGGAGTCGCCGGTCAGCATGACGGTGGAGTCGTGCTTCGGGTCGCAGCCGATGACCAGCATCCGGCGGCCCTCGGCGGCGAGGATGGCGGCCAGGTTGGCCGAGATCGTGGACTTGCCGATCCCGCCCTTGCCGAAGAAGACGAGCTTCTCCATCCGCCGGGAGGCCGTCATCGGCCCCTCCACTCGTCCCACCGGCGCAGGAGGCGGTAGATCCATTCCGGCAGGCGCGGCTCGATCGTCTCCAGGACGCCGGGCTTGATGTTGAAGAACTCCGGGATGTTGGCGGAGAGGCCGTCCTCGTCCCGGAGGAAGGTCAAGGTGATGGGCGGGGAATCCCGGCCCTCGTCGTCGATGTGCGTCAGGAGGAGGTCGGTCTGCCGGCCGTTGCGCTTCGAGGAGAAGGTCAGCCAGCGCCCGTTGGGCGACCAGGCGTGCCAGGAGTCGGCGCGGCCGCTGTTGGAGCCGAGCCGGCGCGCCTTGCCGCCCTCGGCCGGGACGATGTACAGATCGCTGTCCTCGCGCAAGGTCAGGGCGCCGTTGGCCGCCTGGACATAGGCCAGCCATTTGCCGTCCGGCGAGGCCCGCGGGAAGAAGTTGCTGCGGCCGTTGGCCGACGCGCCCTTCACCGGCTCCGGCGCGCCGCCCTTGCCGCCGTTGAACGGGACGCGGAAGACGTCGAACTTCATCGGGTAGATCCTGTCGAGCTCCCGCCAGCCCTGCGTCTTGGCCGCCTGGTTCTCCTTCTCGCCCGGAGCCTGGAGGTTGATCTTCTCGTACTGCGGGGTGATGGGCGCGCCGAAGTAATAGACGAAGCGTCCGTCGGCGCTCCAGGAGCCGGGGATATGGACGCGCTTCGGGTCGTCGGCCCCGGGCAGGGGCGCGATGGCCTTCGTCTTCGCGGAGCGCCAGGCGATGATCCCCTTGGTCGGGAAGCTGTAGCTGATCATGTCCTTGCACGGGGTGAAGGCGATGTTCATCAAGGAGGCGGCGCCGGTCACGATGAAGCTCCCGTCGGGGGAGATCGTGGAGAGGGTCGCCTGGTTCTTGTCGCGCTCGGCGCGGGGGAGAAAGACGTTCCAGTCGAAGTAGTCCCGCCAGCGCAGGACCACGGCCTTGCCCGGGTCGCGGAAATGGAGGTAGGCGGTGCGGTCGGACTGGTTGTCCTCGGGGTTGACCTCGAAGCCGAAGGAGCGCCCGTCGTTGGACGAGGTGTGGCAGTTGAAGCAGCGGCGCTGCCCCGTCATCGCCGTCTTCGGCGGGTCGTACGACGAGAGCCAGGCGAGCTTCCACTTCACCCGGACGAAGTCCGAGACGTCGGGGAACGGGTTGGGCACGGCGCGGAAGAAGATCGGCGCGCCGACCGGGTCCTTCGAGGTCGTGAAGGTCGCGCGCGCGCCGGCGACCTCGAAAGTCGCGGGCGAGCCCAGGGAGGCGGCCTTGATGAGCTCCCAATCCGCGCGCGAGGGCGTCCAGCGCGGGGCGTCGCTGACGAAGCGCATCTCGGGCTTCTTGCTCGCGAAGGTGATGCGCAGGTTCCAGGGCTTCTTCCCGGCGCCGCCGTCCTCCCAGCGGAACTCCGGGGCGCGCAGGTCCGCGGGGAACAGCGCGCCGTCCGGCGGCTCCGTGACGCGCGCGGCGGCGGCCCCGGCGGGCGCGCAGGCGAGGAGCAGCGCGAGGAGCGCCTTCATCGGCGGACCATCGCCATGGCCTCGATCTCGACGAGCAGCTCCGGCCAGCACAGCTCGACCTGGATGCCCGTGCTCGCCGGGACCGGGTCGAGGCCGGCGGCCTTGAAGAAGGAGGTGCGGACCTCGTTGAAGGCGGCGTAGTCCCGCTTCATGCTCTTCAGGTAGCAGGTGCAGCGGACGACGTCGTGCCAGGTCGCGCCCTCGGCCTCGAGCAAGGTCGTCAGGTTCCTGTAGGTGCGCAGGCACTGCGCCCGGAAGTCCCCGGGGTGGGCGCATTTCCCGTCGGTGTTCACGGACGCGGTCCCCGACAGGAGGATCATCGACGCGCCCGGGAGCTCGACGCGCATGCCGCGGCTGAAAGACGACGGGCGCTTGTAGGCGGTCGCCTCGTTGAGCACGGCCGGCGCGCTGATCGCGCGCTTGGGGAGGGACGCCTTGCGCCGGCGTCCGGCTTTCAGCGACGGCTCCAGCAGGCGCCATTCCTCGCGCGCGGCGGCGCTCAGGGAGGGGGGGACGGTGACGGTCTTCATCGGATTCTCCTCATGCGATGTGGATGCTCCCGCGGCGGGCCGACGGCGGCCTCCCGGCGACGGGCGCCAGCTCTCCGACGCCGTAATGTCCGGCGTAGGTGCGGCTCAGCCCCGCGCAGACGCCGTCGAGCGGGCAGGCGCGGCAGGCGCGCGCCTTGACGCGGACGGCCGTGGAGGGCGGGCGGCGGGCGGACGGCGACCAGCCCGCCGGCGCGTACCACACGGGCGTGTCCCAGCGCGCCGCGGGGACGAGCCCCGGGGCGGCTTCGGCCAGCCCGCCGACGCAGACGGGGATGGCCCAGTTCCCCATGAACCGCGCCAGCGGCACCGCGCCTTCCGCGTGGGCGCGCAGCGCGTGGGGGACCGACGCGGAATGCGGGACGCACAGGTCCTCCCAGCGCGGGTTCTCCTCCAGGGCGGAGAGGGAGAGGGTCAGCGGCGCGCGGGCGCGGGCGCGCGCGCGCAGGCGCGCGAGGAAGGCGGCGTGCGCCGGGATGTCGGCGTGGTTGTGACGGGTCAGCACCATGTTGCAGGTCACCTGCGCGAAGGGCAGGCGCAGCGCGTTGATCATGCCCCGGACGGCCAGGGGGAAGCGCCGGCGCGTCCCGGTGAGCAGGTCGTGGACCGCCGCGCGCGGGGAATGCAGGGACAGGAACAGGCGCCGGACCCCGGCCGCGTGGACCGCCCGGGCGAACGCCGGGTCGGCGAAGCTCGCCGCGCTCGACAGCATGGTGACGGAGCGGAAGCCCAGCTTCCGCCCCAGCCGTGCCGTCTCGAGCAGGGACTTCGAGAGCGCGGGTTCGCCCCCGGTGAGGATGAGCTCCGTCTCGGCGAGCCGGCGCGCGCGGCGCCGGGCGTGGCCCCTCAGCGCCTCGGCCGCGGCGTCCGCGGAGAGGTCCCGGCCGGTGAGCGCGACGGGGCAGAACAGGCAGCGATGCCCGCAGCGCAGGGACAGGCTGACCTGGAAGTTCCGGGACGCCACCGCCCCGCCGTCGAGGAAGGTGAGCTCCTCGACGGCCGCGTCGGCGATGTCCGGCGTGCTGGAGATCATTGCTGGGGTTCCTGGTGCCGACGGAGCTTATATGCAACACAACGGCCCGCTCCCGGCGTTCGTTCAGTCCCAACCCTGGAGGGGCCTCGGACGCCGCGGCGTCTGGCCCTTCCGTTGCATATGTAAGTTCCTCGCACATGAAGCGGACAACTCGGAGCAGCCAACGCCCTCGACCGCCGCGTCTTTCCGCGCGTCCGGGCGAGACGACGGACCGCCGCTCTTTGGTGGGCCGCCTCGGACGGCTGGGCCTGCGGCCGCGGGACCCTTTCCACAGCGCGACCATCGGCGAGGTGTACCTGATGCTCACGATGGACTGCAACCTGCGCTGCCAGGCCTGCTCCCTGTGGGGGACCGGGGGGGCATGCCATTCCGAGACATATTACGAGGGCATCTCCGCCCCGGCGCCGCTGGAGCGCTTCCGCGCCTTCATCGACGAATTGGCGGAGCTGAAGCCCGAATACGTCAACTTCGCGGGCGGCGAGCCTCTGATGAGCCGGCACTGGAAGGAGCTCGCCGCGCGCGCCAAGGAGCGCGGCCTGCGCACCATCCTGACGACGAACGGCGTGTTCCTCGACAAGTTCGCCGAGGACGTCGCGGAGAGCTTCGACCAGGTGAACATCTCCATCGCCTGCCCGCCCGCGATGAGCAAGGAGCTGCGCGGCGGCCCGGCCGGGCATTACCAGGTGATGATGCGCGGCCTCAAGCGCCTGGCGGCCCTGCGCGACCGGGGCGGGGGAAAGCCGGTCCTGCGCCTGATGTGCGAGGTGTTCGACTCCAACGGCGGCCACCTCATCTCCCTGATAGACCACCTCGCCGACGAGGGCGTGGCGTTCGACGAGATCTATTTCATGCACCTGATCTTCAACCGCCCGAGCGTGCTCGCGGCGCAGAAGCGGGTGTTCCGCGAGGAGTTCGGCCTTCCCGTCGGCCTGTGGAGCGGCTACGGCTACCTCCCGCACGCGATGGACTACGAGGCGCTCGACGCCGCCTTGGCCAGGCTGCGGGACTCTTTGCCCCACGCGCGCTTCAACATCGACCTGCGCGGGGCGAAGGCCCTGCGCGACTATTACGAGGGGCGGAGGAAGGGACTCGGCGCGTCCTTCTGCGACGGCCCTTGGCGGCAGGTCAACGTCTTCCCCAACGGCGAGGTGTGGGTGTGCCCGGACTACGTCCTCGGCGACCTCAAGACCGGCTCCTTCGCGGACATCTGGGACGGTCCCAAGGCCCGGGCCCTGCGCCGCCGCGTCTTCTCGAATATCTTCCCGTCCTGCCGCGGCTGCTTCTCGTTCTACGAGAAGGAGCAGCCCGTGGGGCCCGCGTGAGGCACGCGACGGCCGGGCCCGAGGCGCTGCGCGCCGTGTCCCGGCTCCTCGGGCTCGAGGCCAAGGGGCTGAGGCTCGACGGCCTGTGCGTCGAGGACGGCGCGCGCGCCCGCCTGTGGCTGCGCAAGGGCGAGGAGCGGCTCGAGTACAAGGCCGAGAAGCTCGGGCCCGCGCGGCAGAAGCGCGTGATCGGGCTCGTCGCTTCCGATCCCGCCACCTTCGTCGAGGAGCTGGACCCCGCCTCCAACGGCGACCGCGTCCGGGTTCCCTACGTCGCCGGGCCGATGGGCCTACTGGAGGCGGGCTGGCGGAACTTCTTCGCCGACCAGGACTTCGAGATCCTGATGGAGGCTCCCGAGCCCACGCCCAACAACACGGTCACCGTCGAGTACGCCGACCTGGAGTGCTTCTGCGCGCGCCCCGACATCAGCTTCAGCCAGTGGAGCTTCCTCGACTGGCCGGACGAGTCGGTGGAGCTCGGCGAGGCCGGCGAGGACGCCTTCGTCGCCGTCGAGCTCCAGGAGCAGGACATGGTCATGGGCACCGGCGAGAAGGCCGACGAGCTCGTCTCCGAGGTGCGCCGGCTCGCCGACGCCGGCAACTACATGGTCGTCACCCACCTGTGCACGCCGATCGTGATGGGCGAGGATTTCCAGGCGCTGGCCAAGCGCTGCGAGGACGAGATCGGCGGCACCTCGGTGAGCTGGAGCCAGAAGGACCGCGACCGCGGCGACAACTTCGGCGAGCACTTCCGAAGCCTGCTCGCCCGCCCCGGCTTCCTCGACGGGCCCGGCGACGCCGCGGCGGTCAACCTGTTCCACGTCCCGACCGAGGTCCGCGAGGGTCAGCTGCGGCCGTTCCTGGAGGAGCTGGGACTGACGGTCGGCGTGACCGTCTTCCCCGTCGTGGACTTCCCGTCTCTCGAGCGCCTGCCGCGGGCGCGCTGGCAGGTCTTCTGGGAGAAGCCCTCCTACGCGGACAAGACCTTGGAGTTCATGCGCGCGGCCTCCCGGCCGGTGGTCATGGCCCGCGCGCCCTACGGCGTGCGGGGCGCGCGCGACTGCCTGCGGAGCATCGCCGTCGCCGTGGGCAAGGAAGCGGAGTTCGAGGCGGCGTGGGCCAAGAGGACGGCGGCCTTCCTCCCGTCATGGGAGGCGCGCCGCAAGGAGGCCGCGGCTTTTCGCCTCGCCTTCGTGGTGTCGGAGGCGATCCTGCCGCGCCTGCTGGGGTTGCGCTACGGCCACGGCGCGCCGCTGGCGAGCATGGTCCGCGAGATGGGCTTCGGCGTCGACCTTCTGTACTTCGACCGTCATGGGAAGGCGCCCGAGCTTCCCGCGGGACTCGAGGGGGCCTCCGTCAAGACCTTCCGCAGCCCGGCCGAGCTGGAGGCTCTTCTGCGCGAGGGGGAATCCCGCGCCGTGTACTCCGACATCTTCTTCGATTGGCGGGTCAGCTCCGCGGGCAAGTCGCGTTTCTCCAGCCGCGACTTCGAGATGGGGCTCGACGGCGCGAGCCGGACCATGGACCGCCTCCTCAACGCCTGCCGGCTCCCGTTTTATCGGCGCTACGGGGCTCGCTTGTCCAAGCTGGGCCGGAGGGTGAATGTCTAGCCCGGGCGTGCGCTTCAACCTCCCGTTCCTTCACGGGCTCTATGTCGCCTTCAACGCCATCCCCGACGCCTATTTCCTGGGCGACGGGCCGAGCTGCGTGTTCGCCAAGGCCGAGCACATCCACGGCCGCCACGACCAGTTCTCGACCTTGCTGTCCTGCGGCAGCGACCACCGCATCCAGTACACGGGCGTCAACGTCTTCAACATCGCCGGGAACATGGAGCCGGAGATCGCGGCGGGGCTGCGGCGCATCGCGGGCTGGCCGAGCTCCGGCGTGATCTTCACCGGGGCGATGCCCATGTGCTCCATCGCCGGCACCGACTACGAGCGCATCCTGCGCGAGGCCCTGGACGGCTGCGGCAAGCCCGCCTTCCTGATCCCCCGGCGTTCCGCCGTCTCCGGCGACTGGCTCGACGGCTACGCGGGCGGCCTCGAGGTCCTCGCCGCGGGCATCGACCTCGCCGGGGCCGAGCCCAGGAAGGACTCCGCGGCGATCGTGGGCTACCTGATGGACCGAAACGAGGGCGACCATCAGGGCAACGTGCGCGAGCTCGAGCGCATGCTGCGCGCGCTGGGCGTCGAGCCGGTCTCGACCTGGCTGTCGGGGCGTCCCTTCGACCATCTGAGGGAGGTCCGCAAAGCCGGCGCGATCGTCTCGCTTCCCTACGGCCGCGCGGCGGCGAAGGTCCTGGCCCGGCGCCTGGGCGTGAAGCTCATCGAGGCCGAGCTCCCGTTCGGCCTGGAGGGCAGCCGCCGCTTCGTCGAGCTCCTCGGCCGCGAGCTCGGCCGCGAGGACGCGGCCCAGCGCTTCATCGACGCCGAGCTCGACGCCGTGGCGCCGCGGCTCGAGTGGACCATCCCGCACGCCTTCGCCAACCGCCGCTTCGCCTTCGCCGGCGACCCGCATCACGCCGAGGCCTTCGCCGACATGATCTCGGAGGTGGGCGGACGCCTCGTCGCGACGGTCGTCATGGGCCGGACCGGCCATCTGAGCGAGGAGCGCCGGCGCGCCCTGGAGGCCCGGCCCGGGACGGTGTTCGAGCCCGACCGCGCCCGCCTGCGGCGCCTGTTCGGGGCGACGACGCGCTGGGAGGTGGACCTCCTCGTCTGCAACAGCCGCAGCCTCAAGTACCTCAACCCGAAGATTCCGTGGCTCGAGTTCGGCTTCCCGTCCGAGTTCACCCATTTCCTCGACGACGCCCCTTTCCTGGGCTTTCGCGGCGCGCTCCACTTCCTCTCGCGCATGGCCAACGAGGTCGTCAAAGGCCTGCGCATGAAGGCGGGGGCGGCGTGACGGACGCCCGCGCTTTGCTCGCCGAGGGACGCCTCGAGGATTGCGCGCGCGAGGTCGCGCGGACGGTCTCCTCCGCGCCGAAGCGGCCCAAGGGCTCCTTGGTCGGCTCCGTCCAGGCCTTGCTGGCTGAGCGCGGCTGGACCTTGGGCGTGGCGGCGTCGCGCGGCAAGGTGGTGCTCGCGGTCCGGCGCGGCGCGCGGGTGATCGCGGCGTGGGTCCTCGAGTACCGGGGCGGCGACGCGTCGGTCCCGGCCCTGTTCCACCTGCGCCGTCTTCCGGGGACGCGGTCGAGCGCGGCGGACGCCGCGGGGCTCGCCGCGCTGTCCACGGCTCTGTGCCTGCTGTTCGAGTCCCTGCGCGGACGCGCCGGCGGGAAGCTGGCGGTGAGGGCCGAGACCCACGAGGCGGGGCAGGGTCTCGAGCGCATCCTGCGCATCACCTCGGCCTGCAACCACCGCTGCCCCTTCTGCTTCGTCCCCGCGAACGCCGGCGGGGCCGATCGCGCGGAGCTCGAGCGGGAGCTCGACGCGCTCGCCTCCGAGCTCGGACCCGGCGGGACCTTGGTGCTCTCCGGGGGCGAGCCGACCGCCGACCCGCGCCTCGTCGAGCTCCTCGTCTCGGCCCGCGGCCGCGGCCTGAAGCGCTTCGTCCTGCAGACCAACGGCGCGGCCCTGGCCCGCCCGGGCTTCGTCGAAAGCCTGCTCGCGCTCGGCGTGGAGGGCTTCGACGTGTCCTTCCACGCGCACACGCCCGAGCTGCACGCCCGGATCACGGGCAGCCGGACCACCTTCCCGAAGGTCGTCGAGGGCCTGGGACGCCTGCTCGCCTCGGGGCGGGCCCGCGTGACGGCGTGCGTGCTGGTCCTCGCCGAGAACCACCGCGTCCTCCCGGAGCTCGTGGGCTTCCTGGGACGCCTGTCGCGCGAGAGGCTCAAGACAGGCGCCGCGCCCCTCGAGGTGGCCTTCTCGTTCCTGAACGGGGCGGGCATGGACGCCGCTCCGGAGCTGGCCGTCGATCTGAAGAAGGCCGCGCCCTATCTGCGGCGCGCTCTGGCGCGCTGCCGGAAGGAAGGGCTCGTCACCCAGCGCTTCACCGGGGAGACCGCGATGCCGCCCTGCCTCGTCGCGGACCCGGCGGCGTACGCGGGCGACATCGAGTTCTCCCAGGAGCGCGTGCGCTACGCGGAGGATTTCTCCGGCGAGACCGGCGGCGTCGGGCGCGCCAAGCGCCCGTCCTGCCGGAGGTGCGCGTACGACGCGCGCTGCATGGGCGTGCCCGCGGAGTACGCGCGGCTGTTCGGCCTGGGGGCGCTGACATGCCCGGCGTAGCCCGGCCCTTCCGGCTCGACCTGATCCTGACGCGCTCCTGCCCCCTGGACTGCGTGTACTGCCACATGGAGCGCCGGCCGGGCGTGATGAGCGCGGCCGTCTGGCGCGCGGCGGTGGACCTGCTGCTCCGCGAGGACGGGCCGCTCGAGCTCCAGCTCATGGGCGGCGAGCCCCTCGTCGAGTACGGCCTCGTGCGCGAGATCCTGGCCTACGCGGCCGCGGCCGCCGCCCGGAAGAAGAAGGACCTGAGCCTCGGGGTGACCACGAACGGCCTGCTGCTCACCGCGGACCGCGCGGCGGAGCTCGCCCGCCTCGGCGCGCGCGTGATGCTGAGCTTCGACGGCGACGAGGACGTGCAGACCGCGCAGCGCGGGGCCCGGTCCGCGGGAAAGAGGCTCTGGCCGGCGCTCGAGCGCAACCTGACGACCCTGGCGGGCGCGGGAGCGCCTTTTTTCGTGAACCTCGTCGTCACGCCCGAGTCCGCCGGGCGCCTGTCGAAGGGCGTCGCCTTCCTGCTCGGCCGGGGCGTGCGCGCCCTCCAGGTCAGCTACGCCCTGGGCGTGTTCTGGAGCGAGGAGCGGCGCGCGGCGCTGGAGGGGGAGCTGAGGAAGGCCTATCGCCTCGCCGACGCGGCGGTGCCGCCCGCCGAGGTGTTCAACCGGCGCAACGACGCCGAGCCGGTGCTGCTGAGCCCGCAGCACGTCGTGGACACGGACGGGGAGCTGTACGTCGGCACCTCGATCGTGCTCGAGCGGCTGTGGCCGGCCCTGCACGAGTCCTTCCGGGTCGGGCCCGTCGTCCAGCTGGAGCGCTTCCCGGGCCGGAAAGTCGGCCCGAAGGACCAGCTGCGCCGCCTGTCCTCGGCGAAGCTCGACGCGGCGTCGCGCCGGACCATGCTCAACAATCTGGCCGTCGGACGGCGGCTGCGCGAGTTCTGGACGAGCGAGGTCCTTCTCGCGCCGGGCGTCGCTCATCGCACGGGAGGCCGCTGATGGCGTTCATGGCGCAGGTGCCGCATCTTCTGGCGGGCAAGAAGTCCACGGCGGCCTTCGCCAAGCTCCTGGGCCTGCCGGTCCGGTCCCTGTGCGGGGTCGGCGCGGCCGACGTGCGCGTCGCCCTGAGCAAGGGCGCGACGAAGGTCGCCTTCCACCTCCTTCCCAAGGGAGCGCCGGGCGCCGTCGCCGAGACCGCGGCGCTCGCGATCGCGCCCGAGGGAGACCCCGGGCCGGCGATGAAGCGCCTGGCCGCGGCGCTGGCCGCGCGGCTCGGGAAGCGCGCCTTGCCGGACCTGCTCGCGCTCATCGAGGAGGACGCCGGGACCTTCGTCGAGATGGTCCCGGGCGGGGGGCCGCAGAGCGGCCTGCGCGTGCCGCTGGCCGCGGGCCCGATCAACCTCCTCGAAGCCGGCTGGCGGAACTTCTTCGCCGACCAGGATTACGAGGTCCTCCTCGGCTATCCCGAGCTGAGGATGAACAAGACGATCTACGCGCGCTACTCCGACCGCGAGTGCCTGTACTCCTGGTCCGGCAACGACCCGCGCAAGTGGTCCTTCTTCGCCTATCCCGTGCGCGTGCCGTCGGACAGCTTCGGCGCGACGGTGTTCCGCACCGGGATCGTGATGGAGCTCGAGGAGCGCGACATGGTCCTCGGCGCGGTGGAGAAGGCCGACGCTTTGGTCGAGTCGGTGGCCAAGGCCTCGGTCGGCTCGGGCGCCGACTACGTCGTGTTCAACCACTTCTGCACCTCGATCGTCATGGGCGAGGACTCGGGCTCGATCACGCGCCGCATCGAGGCGGCGAGCGGGCTGAAGACGGTGTGCTGGAGCCACGGCGACCGCGACCAGCTCAACAACTTCGGCGAGCACTTCAAATCCCTGTTCGCCCGGCCCGGCTTCTGGGACGCCGCGCCCGTCGCGCACGCGGTGAACCTGTTCCACTTCCCGACGGATTACCGCGACGCCGAGCTCGTCCCGCTGCTGGAGGAGATGGGCGTCGAGGCCAACACGCGCCTGTTCCCCGACGTGGATTTCCCGTCGATGGAGCGCATACCGCGGGCCGCCGCGCACGTCTTCGGCGCGGCGACCTCGTACCAGTCCAAGCTGCCCGAGCTGCTGGCGGGCGGGGCGCGGCCGGTGCTGACGGTGCGGGCGCCGTACGGCCTCGAGGACACGGGCGAATGCCTGCGGGCCATCGCGCGGGCCGCGGGACGGGAGGAGCGCTTCGAGGCCGTCTGGAAGGAGAAGCTCGCCGCCCTGAAGCCCGAGTGGGAGCGGCTGCGGGACGAGGCCAAGGCCCACCGGCTCGCGTTCGTCGTGTCGGAGACGACCTTGCCGATGCTGTGGGAGCTGCGCCACGGCCAGGGCGCTCCGATGATGCGCATGATCGAGGAGATGGGCTTCGGCGTGGACATCCTCTACCACGACCCGCACGACGAGGCCCCGGAGATGGGACGGGACTCCCGCTGCGCCAGGCTCACGACCTTCCGCACGCCGGATGACCTGACGCGCCTGCTCAAGGAGGGGGAGTTCCGCGCCGTCTACTCGGACATCTTCTTCGACTGGCGGGTGAGCGCGGCCGGGAAGGGGCGCTTCTCGAGCAAGGACTTCGAGATGGGGCTGGGCGGGGCGCTGCGGTCCCTGCGCCGCCTGCTCGCGGTGTGCCGCCTCCCGTTCTACGGGCGCTACGGCGAGCACCTCGCCTGCCTGCCCGGGAGGACTTTGTGCTGATCCGCCTCGAGCCCGGCGCGGAGGCGGCGGCCTTGCGGGGACGCGTCGCCCGCCTGCTGCCCGGCGCGACGGTCCGCGCCGGGCAGGGCGTGCTGCGCGTCGCGACGCGGCGCCCCGAGCGCCTCGCCGACGCCCTGCCGCGCCTCGAGAGCCTGCCCGGCGTGGCGAGCGCGGAGCCGACCTTGGCGGAGGCCTGCCCGCGCGCCTCCCGGGCGAAGGCGCCGTCGCTGCGGGCCTTCCGCAAGGACGGCCCGATCCTCATCGCGGGGCCGTGCTCGCTCGAGGACGGGAAGTCCTATCTGGCGGCGGCGCGGCGGCTGAAGGCCGCGGGCGCCACCGCCCTGCGCGCGGGCGTGTTCAAGCCGCGCTCGTCGCCGTACGCCTTCCCGGGGCTCGGCGAAAAGGCCTTCCCCATCCTGCGCGAGGCCCGGCGCGAGACCGGCCTCCCGCTGGTCAGCGAGGTCCTGTCCGAGCGCCAGCTGGAGACGGTCCTTCCCTTCGTCGACATGGTCCAGATCGGCGCGCGCAACATGCGCAACTACGAGCTGCTCAAGGCGGCCGCCGCCGCGGGCCTGCCGGTCCTGCTCAAGCGCGCGCCCGGCGCCACGCTCAAGGACTGGCTGCTCTGCGCGGAGTATCTCCTGCGCTACGGCGACGGCGCGGTGGTGCTGTGCGAGCGGGGGGACTCCTACTCGGGCTCCGCCGCCCGCGGCCTGGACCTGGCGATGATCCGCGCCGCCGTCGCCGCGACCGGTCTGCCGGTGATCGCCGATCCCAGCCACGCCAACGGCGAGCGCGCGCGCGTCCCGGGGCAGGCCCTGGCCGCCCTGCGGGCCGGGGCCGCCGGCCTCCTGATCGAGGCCTGCGCCGACCCCGTGGCCGCGCTCGTCGATGGCCGCCACACCATCTCGCTCGACGACTTCGGCGCGCTCGCCGGGAGGATATGACATGACGGCCAAGGCTCCCGGCGTGCGCCTCAATCCCCCGTACCTCCACGGGGCCTTCCTGGCCCTCAACGCGATCTCCGACGCCTACTTCCTCGGCGACGGGCCGGACTGCATCCGCGCGAAAGGGGAGCAGATCCACGGCCGCCACGACCTGTTCTCGACCTTGATGTCGTGCAAGGGCGAGCACCGCATCCACTACACGGGGCTGAGCGTGTTCAACATCGCCGCGAACCTGGAGGGCGAGATCGCCGCGGGCCTCGAGCGCATCGGCCGGCGCGAGCACTGCGGCGCGGTGTTCATGGGCTCGGTGCCGATGTGCACGATCGCGGGGACCGATTACGACCGCATCGTGCGCCAGGTGTTCGCCGGCGGCTTCAAGCCCGCCTTCGTCGTGCCGCCCCAGATCGGCCTGGCCGGGGACTGGCTCGACGGCTACTCCGCGGTGCTCGAGGCCATGGCCAAGGGCATGGACCTGGACGGCGTCGCGCCGAAGAAGAAGGCCGTGGCCGTCGTCGGCTACCTGATGGGGCGCAACGAGGGCGACCATCGCGGCAACGTCCGCGAGCTCCACCGCATCCTGCGCGCGCTGGGCCTCGACCCGGTCTCGACCTGGCTGTCGGGCGGCGACTACGAGTCCCTGCGCGCCGTGCGCGGCGCCGGGACGATCATCGCCTTCGGCCACGGCCGCAAGGCGGCGGCCATACTGGGCAAGAGGCTGGGGGTCAAGGTCCTCGACTCCGAACTGCCCTTCGGACTGGCCGCGACGAAGCGTTTCGTCGAGGCTCTCGGCCGCGAGTTCGGCCGGGAGAAGGAGGCCGCGGCCTTCATCCGCGCCGAGCTCGGCGAGGTCGTCCCCGCTCTCGAGTGGGCGGTGCCCCACGCCTTCCTCGGCCGCCGCTTCGCCTACGTCGGCGACCCGCATTACGGGGCTCCCTTCGCCGAGATGATCGAGGAGCTCGGGGGGGAGCTCGCGGGGATGATCCTGCTCGGAGGCGAGCGGCATCTCCCGGCGCCGGCGCGCGCCGCGCTGTCGGCTCGCCCGCGGGTCGTCTTCGAGCCGATGCAGAACGACCTCGCGCGCGACTGGGCCGGCCTCAAGCGCAAGGACGCGGACGCGCTCGTGGCCACGACGATGGCCGTGGAATTCCTCAAGCCGGAGACGTCGTGGCTCGAGTTCGGCTATCCGTCGGACTACACGCACTTCCTCAAGGACGAGCCCTTCCTCGGGTTCCGGGGGGCGCTGGGCTTCTGCTCGCGGCTGGCCAACGAGGTGACCAAGGGCTTCTGCCAGGATTGGATGACCCCCGGGCAGCGGCGCGCCTCGGGCGGCGGCTGAGTGCCGACCGGGGCGCAGATGAGAATAGCCCGGCTCCGCCCGACGCGCTATCCTCTGTGGCAGCAGCGTTGCATTACACTGAGGAGCTCGCCGATCCCGCGGTCCTATGCTCGACAAAAATTCCGAGACTGAAGCGCCGCGATGCAACGGGACGGCCCGGCCCCCGCTCCGTCGTCTCGGCCGCGACGGCCTCGCCTACGCCCAGGAGCTGCTCGGCGGACCGCCCTCCGGCTGGTCCCTGGAGAAGGCCGCCCTGCGCGGGTCCGCGCTCGAGTTCTCCTTGGTCAAGGACTCGCGCCGCCTGGAGTTCCGGGCCGAGCGCGGCCCGGCCGGCGGGACGCGCCTCGACCGCCTCGGCCGCGGCGACGAACCGGCGGACGACGAGCGCGCGCTGGCGTCCGCCCTCGCCGCGGGGCTGGCCGCGACGGAGTTCGCCGGAGCGCTGGCGCGCCTGAGCCGGGACGCGCTGCACTACTGCGACTCCTCCGGCGGCTCGGTCCCGTCGCGCTTCGAGCGCTACTACCGCGTCGTGGACCACTCGGCGGGCTGGTGGAGGTTCGTCCATCCCGAGACCCGCTTCCTCGAGCAGGAGGTCCGCTTCGGGCGGCGCTACGCCCAGATCAGCCACGCGACGCTCGAGTGCAACCTCAACAACCCCAAGCTCGAGGTCGCGCCGCTGCGCTTCTTCGCCGGCGACGAGCGCCCGCGCTCGGCCGAGGGCGACTACTCGTACCACGACACGGACCTCGGCGAGGCGGACGTCGTCGGCGGACGGACGCAGGAGATCCTGGGCCAGGCGCTCGACAAGGTCGCCCGTGAGGAGAAGCCCGCCTTCATCCACCTGAAGACGACCTGCCTGCCCGAGCTCGTGGGGGACACCCCGGTCCCGTTCATGGCCCGCATCGAGTCCGAGCTGGGGGTGCCGGTGCTGTGGACCTCGAAGACGCACGACTCCGGCCCGGTGTACGAGGGGATGGTCGAGCGCCTCCTCGGCGAGATCGAGTTCTCGGCGGTCCGCGACCCCCGGGCCGTCCTGCTCGCCGGCGTCCCCTCGGCCCTGGCGCTCGAGGAGGCCGCGGAGCTGTGCGCCGAGGCGGGCCTGCGCGTGGCGGGCTCCGTGTTCCCGAACCTCGATTTCGACGCGTCCCCGGAGATGCGGTCCGCGAGCGCGGTCGTGTGGTACGACCCCGTGGGCTGGGCCAAGATCGACGACGGCGCGTTCCTGCGGCGCGGCCTGCGCGTCGTGCGCTTCCACCCGCCCTATGGCCTCGCCGGGACGCGCGCCTGGCTGCGGCGCATCGGCTCCGTGCTGGGCCTGGAGGGCGCGGGGGCCGGCGACCCTCCGTCCTTGCGCGCCGCCGCGGCCGACTTCGAGGCGCTGGCCGTCCGGTGCCGGCGGCGCACCGTCGCGCTCGCGGGGGACGCGGCCGACGTCGAGCTGCTGACCTCGTCGGGACGCGCCTTCGGCTTCTCCGTCGCGGGGCTGCTCTGCGAGCTCGGCTTCAACGTGCGCTGCCTGGTCCATACGACGGCCCGGGGCGCGGCGGCGCGGGCGCTGGTCCGGCCGCGGACCGCCAGCGGGGCGGGGACCATCGAGTTCCGCCCGTTCTCGTCGCGCGCCGCGCTCGACCGGCAGCTCGGCCGGGGCGTCGACCTGGCCTTCACCCACTTCAACCACGACCCGCGCCTCGAGGCGCACGGGCTGCGGGGCTTCAACGACCGCGCCTTCGAGCCCGGGCTCGACGGGCTGCTCCGGACCGGACGCGCGCTGCTCAGGCGGTGCGAGTCCCGTCCCTTCCCGCGCCATCGCGACGGGCTGGCGCCGTGGGCGTCATGACCACGGTCGAGGAGAGGGAGGAGGTCGTCCGCCTGCCGTTCCTCAACGGCGTCTACGTCGCCGTGGACGCGCTCTCCGACGCCTACCTCGTCGTGGACGGCCCGTACTGCGTCTTCACCAAAGCCGAGATGCAGTACTGCCACAACATCCGCTGCCGTCTGCTCCCGCCGGTCGGCCATCGCCGCATCGTGCACACCGGGCAGGTCCAGGACCGCGAGGAGGTCCGCAGCCTCTCCACCGACCGGAACGCCCAGGTCGACGCCGTCTTCGCGGGCGTCTGCGCACAGCCCGACGCGGGCATCGTGCTGTCGACGACCTTCGACTTCCACGAGCTCGTGGGCTTCCCGATGAAGGAGGTCGCGCGCCGTCACGCGCGGCCCGGCGGGCCGCTCACCTGCCACGTCCCGTCGCGCTCGCTCGGCGGCGGCTGGCTCGAGGGCTACGCGCGGACCTGCGAGGCGCTGGCCCGGAGCGTGGCCCTGCGCCCGGGGAAGCGCCGCAAGGGCTCCGTCGCGGTGGTCGGCTACCTGTTCGACCGCGACGAGCCCGACCACGCCGGCAACCTCCGGGAGCTGAAGCGGCTGCTGTCCGCCCTGGGCCTGCGCACGGAGTCGGTGTGGCTGTCCGGCGGAGGGCGCGCCGGGCTCGAGGCGGCGGAGCGCGCGGCCCTCATCGTCTCCTTGCCGTACGCCCGCGAGGCGGCCCGCGTCGTCGCCGGGCGCACCGGCGCGGCGCTCGTCGAGGCGGACCTCCCGCTCGGCCTCTCCGCCACCGACCGCTTCCTGCTCGCGGTCGGGGCCCGCTCCGGCCGCCGCCGCGAGGCCGCGTCGCTCGCCGCCGCGGAGAGCCGCTCCGCGGTGCGCGACACGCAGTCGCACGTGCTGCGCGTGATCGCCGGGAACGGCGCCGCGGTGCTGCAGGACGACCCGCACCTCGACGCGCGCCTGCGCGAGCTGTGCGCGGAGCTGGGGATGGCCGTCGAGCCGCCGCCCGCCCCCGGCGCGGCGGACCGCCGCGTCCACTTCGCGCCGACCGCGCAGGCCTTCCCGTCCGGGACACTGCACGTGCCGACCGGCTATCCGAACTACCTGGAGCACCCCGTGGCGGAGCGGCCGTTCCTGGGCTACGCCGGCTTCCGGCACCTCGTCGACCGCGTCGCCGCGCGCGTCCTCCTCGCCGAGACGCCCGAGGAGAGCCAGCCGTGAAGGCCCGGCCCCTGACCATCGTCGTCTACGGGAAGGGCGGCGTGGGCAAATCCACCACCTGCGCGCATCTCGCGATGGCATTCGCCCGGGAGGGGCGCAAGGTGCTCCTGCTGGGCTGCGACCCCAAGGCCGACTCGTCGCTGCGCCTGCTCGGGGGCCGGCGCCCGCCGACCATCGTGGACATGGTGACGGGGCTCGAGGGCGAGGAGTTCCGCCGCCTGGTGACGCGCAGCCGTCCCGGCCTGGACGTGCTGGAGACCGGCGGGCCGCCGCCGGGCCAGGGCTGCGGCGGCCGCAGCGTGGCCACCCTGTGCCAGTACCTCGAGGCGCACGCGCGCGAGCTGAGCGCCTACGACACCTTGATCTTCGACGTGCTCGGCGACCTCGTCTGCGGCGGCTTCGTCGCCCCGCTGCGCTTCGGCCTGGGCCGCGACGTGTACATCGTCTCCTCCGAGGAGACGGCGTCGCTGTTCGCCGCGAACAACATCGTCAAGGTGGCCTCCGCGCCCTACCACGAGGGGGTCTTCGTCGGCGGCATCATCTTCAACCTGCGCCAGAACGACGCGCGGCCCGAGCTGCTCGAGGCCTTCGCCGCCCGCCTCGGCGTCGGCGTCACGGCCGTCATCCCCCGCGACGAGGACATCCTCGACTCGGAGGAGCTCGGCCTCACCGTCTTCGAGCACGCGCCCAAGGGCGCGGCGGCCGCCCGCTTCCGCGCGCTGGCGGCGGCGATCCAGGCGCGGACGGGCGCGGTGCCCGGCGCCTCGGCGCGGGCGATGCCCCCCGACGAGTTCGCCGAGTTCACGCGCGGGCAGAGGATCTACAGGAGAGCGAAGTGAGCATGGAAAACAACATCGTCGTGTTCGGGAAGGGCGGGATCGGCAAGTCCACCATCTCCTCGAACCTCAGCTCGGTCTACGCGCTGCAGGGCCTCAAGGTCCTGCACGTCGGCTGCGACCCCAAGCACGACAGCACGCTCGGGCTCGTCGACGGCGAGCTCATCGAGACCTTCATGGAGAAGTACTCCCGCATCTTCGGGGTGCGCGACCACGGCGAGCTCAAGGCGTCCGACCTCATCGTCAAGGGCCGCCTCGGCATCGACTGCGTCGAGGCCGGCGGCCCGGAGCCGGGCGTCGGCTGCGCGGGCCGGGGGATCTCCCTGATGCTCGAGGCGCTGCAGGACCTCGGCGTGCTGAAGGCCGGAGGCTACGACGCGCGCGTCTTCGACGTCCTCGGCGACGTCGTCTGCGGCGGCTTCGCCGCGCCGCTGCGCAAGGGCTTCGCGGAGAAGATCGTCATCGTGGTCTCCGAGGAGCTGATGGCGCTGTACGCGGCCAACAACATCGCCAAGTCCGTGAAGACCTACTCCTCGAACGGCGTCTACCTCGCGGGCCTGGTGGCCAACCTCAAGGACGGCAAGGTCGAGCGCGAGAAGCTGGAGCGGTTCGCCGAGATCCTGGGCACCCGCATCCTGGAGTTCGTGCCCCGCGACCCGGCCGTGCGCAAGGCGGAGTTCGCCCGCAAGAACACCGTCGTCGAGATGGCGCCGAAGAGCCCGTTCACGAAGAGCATCGAGTCCCTGGCGAAGAAGATCCTGGCGGTCCGCCGGGAGGACTGCCCGATCCCCACGCCGATGGACGACCGCCGGTTCTACAAGGGATGGTGAGCGCGACGACATGACCGCTGTCCTCTACTACGGCGTCTTCGTGGGGCTGGCCTCGCTGATCTCCTTCGAGGACTGGCGCACGCGCAAGATCCGCAACCGGCTGATCGCCGCGGGCCTGCTCGCCTGCGCGGC
The DNA here is from genome assembly GCA_016191335.1 of Elusimicrobiota bacterium. Taxonomy (GTDB): domain Bacteria; phylum Elusimicrobiota; class Elusimicrobia; order UBA1565; family UBA9628; genus GWA2-66-18. Next base: position 44,773 of record JACPOW010000042.1, read on the forward strand.
GGGCCTGCTGCTCCTCCTCGTCAACAGCCTGCTCGGCGCGCGCCACCTGCGCTTCGGGCCGCTGGGCGAGTACTCCCTGCCGCTGAGCTTCTACCCGAGGCTCGCGCTGCACGCCGTCCTGAGCCTCGCCGCGGGCGTCGGGTTCTGGCGCTGGGCGATCTGGCCGGCGGGGGACGCGAAGTTCTTCGCCCTGGCCGCGCTGTTCGCGGCGCTCATCGACCCGAACCTGCCCGGCTTCCCGCTGCTGCTGTTCCTGATCCTGCTCATCAACATCTTCGTGC
>JACPOW010000029.1 GCA_016191335.1 Elusimicrobiota bacterium
ACGGGAAGGTGCTTGCGCGTCTCTTCCCACTGCTTGTCGGTGAGTCCTCGCCAGGCCATAAGTCGTCTCCCTGCGGTGCAGGCAATCCTCGGCGAGGAACTGGATCATACAATCTTCCGCAGGGTTATTGGATGACTTCTACACACCGCGTCTAAGGTCGCAATTTGCGACCTTAGAACTGCCCAAGGATTTGTATCCTAGTCGGATGATCACCCTCCTCCTCGCTCTCCTCCTCGCCGTCCCGTCCCACGCCGCCGCTCCCACCGTCAAGGACGCCCAGGCCTTCATGGACAGGGCGGAAGGCGTCCTAGAAACCCTTGGACGGCGCTCCGCCTTCGCGTCCTGGGCCATGGCCACCAACATCAACTACTCCACCGAGTGGCTCGCCGGCGACGCCGACAACGCCTACTCCGCGGAGGCGGCCAAGCTCGCGCACGAGGCGCGCAAGTACGAGAAGCTCAAGCTCCCCGCCGACCTCGCGCGCAAGTTCCTGGCGCTGAAGCTCACCGTCACCTCTCCCGCCCCGCCCGATCCCAAGGATCAAAAAGAACTCTCCGACGTGAAGGTCTGGCTCGAGAGCACCTACGGCAAGGGCAAGTATTGCCCGACCCCCGACAAGTGCAAGACCCTCGACGACCTGGAAGACGTCCTGCGCTCCTCCCGCGACCCCAAGGCCCTCCTCGACGCCTGGCAGGGCTGGCGCACCATTTCTCCTCCCATGCGCCCCAAGTACCAGCGCTTCGCCGAGCTCAGCAACATGGGCTCCCGCGACCTGGGCTTCAAGGACACCGCCGACCTCTGGAGAAGCGGCTACGACATGACGCCCGAGCAGTTCTCCGCCGAGCTGGACCGCGCCTATATCCAGATGAAGCCCCTCTACGAGGCCCTCCACGCCTACGTCCGCCGCCGCCTCATCGAGAAGTACGGCCCCGACGCCCTCGACGCCGACGGCCTCATCCCGGAGCATCTCACCGGCAACATGTGGGGCCAGTCCTTCGAGAACATCTACGACCTCGTCGCCCCTCCGAAGTCGAAGCCCGCCTTCGACCTGACCGAGCGCCTCAAGGCCGCCAAGTACGACGAGCTGAAGATGGTCAAGACCGGCGAGGCCTTCTTCACCTCTTTGGGCTTCGAGAAGCTCCCCGCCACCTTCTGGGAGCGCTCCATGCTCACCCGCCCCCGCGACCGCGAGGTGCAGTGCCACGCCTCCGCCTGGGACGTCGAGAACGGCCAGGACCTGCGCATCAAGATGTGCATCAAGATCAACGCCGAGGACTTCGTCACCATCCACCACGAGCTCGGCCACAACTTCTACCAGCGCGCGTATGAGAAACAGCCGTACTTCTTCCGCGGCTCCGCCAACGACGGCTTCCACGAGGCCTTGGGCGACACCATCGCCCTGTCGGTCACGCCGGAGTACCTCAAGACCATCGGCCTCATCGACACCGTCCCCGGGCCGGAGGGGGACATCGACCTCCTTTTGAACAAGGCGCTGGAGAAGATCGCGTTCATGCCCTTCGGGCTCATCGTCGACAAGTGGCGCTGGGACGTCTTCACCGGCAAGACCAAGCCCGAGGACTACAACAAGGCGTGGTGGGCGCTGGTCCGCAAGTATCAGGGGCTGAAGCCCGGCAACGAGCGCACCGAGAACGACTTCGACCCGGGCGCCAAGTACCACATCCCGGCCAACACGCCCTACGCGCGCTACTTCCTCGCCAACATCTACCAGTTCCAGTTCTACCGCGCCCTGTGCAAGACCCACGGCCATACGGGCCCGCTGCACCGCTGCTCCTACTACGGCGACAAGGCCGCCGGCAAGCAGCTGGGCGACATGATGGCGATGGGCTCCTCCCGGCCGTGGCCTGACGCGCTCGAGGCGGCGACGGGCGAGCGTCAGCTCGACGCGACGGCCATCCTCGAGTACTTCGCTCCTTTGAAGGCCTGGCTGGACGAGCAGAACAAGGGGCAGACGGTGGGGTGGAAGGCGGAATAATGGAGCTCTCCGATATCCGCGTCGGGGACGTGATCTGGAACGTCGAGACCGGGCATACCGGGCGCGTGTCCTCGGTCGTGGGCACGAAGATGGTGCTGCTGGACCCGACGGGGGAGGAGACGCCGTTTTATTTCGTGGCGGGGCTCTGGGAAAAGCTGCACGATCAGGCGGCGGCGGATTTTATAGCGCTGCTGCAGAAGTAGAAGACCGATTTAGGGAGAGGTGGCCGAGCGGTTTAAGGCACCAGTCTTGAAAACTGGCGACGTGTAAAAGCGTCCGTGGGTTCGAATCCCACCCTCTCCGATGATTTAAAGTTGTTCTTGCCCCTTTAGGCCAACGCAGCCGTGGACTTCACTCCAGGGCTCTTACGGCTTAAGTTGATTCAAGCCGGCGGCTAATAGGTGGGCGTAGGTCTCATCTAGTTTTGTGATCGGTGGCAAAAATAACACCATGCCGTCGCGCCCGCGCGTGAGAAGCACCCGGTAGGAATTTACGCGCAATTGAAATGGGTCTCGCACCTTGCCTCCCCTGTATTTAGGTGCAAATCTCGAGGTCCAGGCTCCATTTTCTCGGATGAGGTCGCCACCCCAGCATACGATGCTGAAATCCAGCTCGAGGCCCTGCGCCTGAAATTCAGTGGCAGGCTTTTCCAGGTTCCGGCAAGACAACGCGCTGTCGGCACCTTCTGAGAACCACGGACCGATTTTCATGTTCTTTGAATCTTGGAACTGATTTGCCACGCCGAAGCTGGGTAGATCGCGATCGCGTGACGAAGCAAGCATGCCGAAGCGGGCTTCGGGGTTTTCTGCGTAGCGATCTCGCGCATAAGTTTTCGCCTTCTCGAGGTCACGCGTGATGTACATCGGGTATGTATTCGCCGCGAGTTCTGCCGCAATTATCGGCAAACCCTTAGGCATTTGTGCCTGGAGGAGCCCATCCACAAAGTCGTGAATCCTAGGTGTTAGGTGGTATCGGACCTCGCATGTCAGGTTGAGTTCGGGATGAAAGCGTGTTTGTGCGGTTGAATCTGAAAACATCTCCGTAAGATGTGGCGGTCCGTGAATCGTCCAGCGATCTCGCTCCTTGGCGTTTTCAACTGCTCGGCGCCAAGGCAGAAGTCCGCCTTCTTCTCCTTTATGGATCTCCTGGCCCGTGCCGATTAAACCGACGACCACGCACCAATCCGGAATGCGCTCGGCGAATTCAATAAAATGCTCTGGCTCAGACTTTGCGTCTTGCCCCGGGTGCTTCTCGGAGACCTGGTCTTTATCCCAGGCGCGCTGCGCCTCATCGAACACTAGAAAGTGTTCTGGCGGCACCGCATCCGGCCGTCGCGAGTAGGTTTCGACATAATGTTTCACGCCGCGCACGAATGTTTTTCCATTGCCACCAGCGCGCTTAAGCTCATACTGCAAAACTTCCACCAAGGGTCCATTCCCAGACAGATAAACCGCGGACGCCGTGGGCTTGCCGTTGCCGCGATCCACCGCCAAATCATCGAGAAAACCGGAGTGGACAACGCGCAATCCGACCAAGGTCTTACCGGATCCCGGCACGCCGGTCAACAAAACAAGGCGGCGGGTCTTGGTTTTGGCCGCCTCATGCGCCATTTTTGATATTAAATCGACCGCGGGGTCCGTCGATGCCTTGGCTCTCCACACATTGCGCAAGGTTTTCGATTCGAACAACTCGCGGGCAGCCTTCACGAGGCTGGGGAGCGGGGAGTAGGCATCGAAAGCCAAGAAATCATCGGACCTTAATGTCGGAGCGGGACTGCGGCTCAACTCACTGATTAGCCCATCGAGATCCTGAGAATTGACTGTGTAGACGCCGTTAACAAAAGTCGTCGATCCCTTGTAGCGCACGGGCACGAGGAGGGCATGCACTGGACGGTTCTGACATTCACGGTGGTAGCATTTGAGGTCGCGTGCGTAGGCCGCGACTTGATCGATGTCTGAGGCCCACGGAAGGTCCCGGCCTTTGAATTCGATGACCAGCACGGAGCCGTTCTCGAGCAGGATGACGTCCGGGCGGCGAGTTTCAAGTGGAAGCTGATATTCAAGAATGGAACGGAAGCTTTTTGCGTTGACATCCTTGGCGATTGCTTCACCGCCTTCCGATTGGAGCACTCTAATGGAGTCATTCCAGGCAGTGATCTGGCTGGTGGACGCGTCCTTTACAAATGACTCGAGGGAACGAATGACGGAGTCGCGATCGGTAGTAATGAGCGTTCCAAGATCTGAGTCCCAGCCGTAGCGGTTATCCATGTGTTCGGATTATCGCAAAAGATATGAAGGGTGCCTTAGGGAATTTCGCGGGATTGCTGCCGGCCGGCAGTTGTATCACCTCTATTCGATCGTCGGATCACGATGTATTTGTGATAATCAGGTTCGGAAGCCAAATATGTCACGGCAAGAAATCCTGGGTATCGATCATGATCTCGCTGAAGCTATCGCGAGAATTGCCGAACAATACAAGGGCGTCCCGCTAAAGGCGGTTGAGTGGCTGGACCGGAAAGATGACTACTTGCCCTTTGTCCCGAAACCAGCCGCCGATGAGTCCTGGGCCTCAGGTGGACGCGTGGTTTTCAAGGATCCGGATACGAGGCAAGTTCTGCATTCCGGAGAAGTTGCCGAGTACGATCCCGACACCGGCGCTATCTTTGTCGATATTTCCGAGTGGGATCAATGGCAACAAGCGGCTCGTTGTTGGCTGGAGTTTTTCCCCTTTAATTTCGGCGACGCGCTGCACAATGCCTTTGAGCGGCTCTCATCCAATACCGAAGCGTTAAAATGGGCTCTCCGTAATGTTTCCGGGGACATCGCGGAGGATGGCCCCGCTGAACCGGGTGTTGGCAGTCGCGACTTTTGGGACTTACCCTGGGGTATCGTCTGGGGCCCACCAGGAACTGGCAAGACGGAAACCGTATCCGAATATCTTGCTCATTGGGCTGCCAAATCAAAGGGTGGCACAATCCTCGTCGCGACACCGACGAACAATGCCGCGGATCAAATGGCCCTGCGGCTCAAGAAACATCTCTCCACGCTCGGTGGCCATTTGCGCGACGGTCATTGTTTGGTCCATCGTGGTGGGCAGGGATCGGGCAGCGCCTTGAAGAAGGAATTTCCGGATTGCCTTCGAGATCCATCCTTTGCGCGGCAGCATGCCGAGATCTCCGAAGCTATGGAAGACCTCGAAAAGAGGCGCGCTGCCTCGATCCGCGAGAGGAATTTCCCTCAGGCAGCGCGGATTCGAAAGGAAATAGCCGCGTTGCAGGCGCAATTGCCGGATCAGACTCAGCATGTGATCTCGGAAGGCGTCGCGCGGATTGTCATCGTCACCACGTTCAAGGCACTGAAATTCGCGGGTACAGGGGATTTGGTCGGCTTTTTCGATAAGGTGGTTATCGATGAGGCGGGGATGGTCAGCCGAGCCGTTTCCGCCGCGATCGCAGCGATGGGGCGCTCGGTCGTGCTGGCGGGGGACCCTAAACAGATCGGGCCCATCTACAAGGTTCCCCATGGTATCAGGGCGGAGGTTCGAAAGTGGCTGTCGTTCTCCGGTCTTTCGCATCTAGATTCGGCGAAAGCGGCGCTCTCCAAAAAGAACGTAAAGCTCCTGAGAACACAGTACCGCATGCACCCGCAGATTTCTAAAGCCGTCAGCGAGTATTGCTATGACGGCATTTTATTGGACGGAGCCAGTGTCCTGGCCGATTCGACAGCTGCTCCGCCCGCGGAATTCCCTGAATTCAGGGCATCTTGGATCGTCGTTGAATCCTTCGCCGACTCGCCGGAAGCCTGTTGTTCCCGCCGCGCGAGCCCGGGGACGGGCCACGTGCGAGAGGCGTCAGCTGAGGCCTGTGCGCTTTACGGGCAAATGGCGGCGCGTCTGGGTCATCCAGCTTTGATCTTGACGCCGTATAGAGCCCAGGTGCGCCTCATCGTTCGAAAGTTGGCGGGCAATGATTCGGGGATCAACGTCGGGACAATTCATCGCCAGCAAGGCGCAGAGCGGGAAGTCGTCATTCTCGATCTCGTCAATGGAGCTAGCGCGTTCACGAGCGCTGAGATCCGGATGATCGTCAATGTCGCGATGAGCAGGGCAAAGCGCCATCTGATCGTCATCGCGAGCAAGGGGGAAATGCGTTCTCCTGTTTTGCGCCCCCTGGCCAGCCTGTTAAAGCCGTCCATCAAGAAGAAGATGGACTCGAAAACGCCTAGTCTCGGGAATCTGCTCGATCTCACCCGGCCTTCTGAAAAGACAAAGGAAGCCCAGCGCATGGCGTCCGCGCTTGCGGGCCTGGATAATTCTCCATCGCGGGAGGGTTTCTTGACTCCCCGCAATTGGGGTCACGAAATCACGCAAATGCGAAATCGTAGGCCGCTGTTCTCCGCGGAACAAGTCAAGTTGATTGAGAAGAACATTGGAGAGGGCCACCGTCTCGTGCGCGGTGTCGCCGGTAGCGGAAAATCCCTCATTCTGACCGCATGGGCCGTGAAGTTGCTGCACAGCAACCCATCGCACAAGGTGCTCATAACCTATTTCAACAAGGGCATGAAGATCCTGCTGAGCTCGATGGTCGAAACTGCAGCGCGTGAGTTGGATCCCGTGGCAGCCGATCGAATCTTGAGGCAGGTGACGATCACGCATGCTAACCGTGTTACAAAGGGGAAGCCTGCTTTCGATGCCGTCTTCGTTGATGAAGCTCAAGACATGGAAGCCGACATCCTGCGAGGTCTTTACGACTCTTGCCGGATGACCACAAAAGGCATGAAGAACTTCATCCTGTTCGCGGACGATTCTCAGAACATTTATGGGAAGAAGACTCTCGACGAGTTGCGCAGCGTCCTGCCGGTGGGATTGGATTTCAGAGGGCGCTCGGACGTCTTGCGTGAAACCTACCGTTCAACGCAGACGATTTTAAGCTTAGCCGTGAACTTGGCCCTTGATCCGAAGAACGTTTATGGTCTGGGCGCTTCTCGGCTTCTAGAATACATGCGGGTGGCGGAGTTGGCGCAAGAAGGACTATTGATTCGCCCCGAGGACAGCGCTGACGGCGCTTATAGCGTCTGCTACACGGAGCGCGAAGGAGTCCCGACCCGCTATCTTCGAACTGCCAATGAGAAGGTCACGCTGGCGAGATTGGGCAAAGAGATCAAGCGACTTGTGGCGGAAGAGGGATTGTCTCTCGGCGATGTGCTAGTCGTTACCGTGAAGCGACCGGAACGCGTAGCCAACGCCTTGAATGCCGTCGGTATCAAGGCAAAGGCGTTTGGAGGAGGCGGAGAAAATCCCTTGGGCATGCCGGGCGCCGGCGGGGATTTCGTCCGTTGCACTACGGTACACACATCGAAAGGACACGAAAGTCCGGTTAGTTTTTTCCTTTGGCCCGAGGAACTTGAGGGGATCAACTTCATGAATATCCCGGGCGCGACGGATGCCGATTACGAGCGGATCAGACGGTGCATGCTTTACGTGTCGATCTCACGGGCGATGTTCATTCAGTATATTCTCGGCGCCGAATCGCGATTCATGAAGGCCATCGATACCTATCACCGATCGGATATAGGGCGAGTGCCTGTCTGGACCTAAGCAGCCTTCATCTTTAGGCGCGTGCGCAAATACTCCCGCAGGGCCTCATCCTTGCACCAAACGAAGCACCCCCTGCGCCCCCGTGACAGCAGCATCCGATAAGTCCCCTTGATTTTCTCTGGTATACCGCTATACTATACATTGAATTGTATAGATACATACAATTAATTGTATGAATGAGCCAAGACTCACAAAACAAGGTCTCTGGGACATCTTAGAAGGCTGGGAGGAATACACCCCCTCCCGAATCCGCCTCGTCGCTTGTGGCGGAACGGCGCTCACCTTGCAGGACATCAAGGAATCGACCAGAGACGTCGACTTCGTGGTGCCCGACATCGACGAGTACGATGCGTTGATCCGAACGATCAAGAGGCTCGGTTATCGTAAGGATCGCGGCGAGGGCTGGTCGATCGAGGGGGATCCGTTCATCTTCGATCTGTTCAAGGGACAGCGGGTGTTCACCACGGGCCTGCTCGATTCGCCGCTGGACGCCGGGAGACATATCCCGATCAGGGAGATCGGAAAGCTGCACATCTCCGCCTTAAACGACCTGGACCTGGTGATCTCCAAGATGTTTCGCGGAGACGAGATCGATGTTCAAGACTGTTTGGCGCTCATCAAGGCGCGCGGCGGCGCCTTCGACGTGGAAGCGATGAAGGCGCGCTACAAAGAGACGGCAAGCCACGACGTGGGGGAGCAGCGCATTCTGGGACAGTTGAAATATCTGCTGTCGGAACTCGGGGGAGGAAGCCATGCTGAAGGGTGATTCGGCGTATCTGATGTCGGCCATGGCCCAATACGGCTATTCCCTGCTGCAGCCCGACCGGATGACGGATCCAAACGATTTGCTCGCGTCTTTGGCGGACAGCCGGGACTCCCGCGTGCTCGAGGGTTTTCCCGTCGTGCTGGCCAACGCGTTGGCCAAGCATGGGGGCAAGGTGGATCTGGCCGCGGCGGAGAGCGGGCTCGATGAGCGCGGGGCGGAGGCGTTCCGAAGGCTCGTGGACGTGTCGCTTCACTTGATGCGGACGTTCGGCTTCGACGCGCTGGCGGCGGAAGTCCGCGGGCGGAGGCCGTCGGACCCGGTTTTCAGTCAAAAGCTGCCGGAGGCGATGGTGGGGGGCGCCGAGTTGAGCCTGGACGAGGAGCGGACGCTCTCCCCGGGTCGCTTGAAGCGGACTTTCATGAATTATTTCGTCCGCGATCAGGAGGAAGGCGACGCGGAGCGGAAGATGGAGCGGAAGGAATCGTTCCGGCGCGAGTATCTCCTGTCGCTGTTCTTCGCGCCGCGCCAGCGCGACTTGGTGGCGAAGAGGATGCGCGGAGAGCCGCTCACCAAGACGGAGCGCGAATATTTCTCGCGCGTCGTGAAAAAGAAGCTGCAGGCCTTGGCCGATCCGGATCTGCACATGCTGGCGCAGAAAGCCTTGCGCGACTGACTTTACGGATGCGTCTCGATCCACTCCCGCATCGCGGCGCAGAGCTTCTTGTCGTGGTTCTCCCCGCAGTACCGCCATAGATACGGGATCGCCCCGGCGCCGTACGCTCGGCCGAAGTCCGCATACTCCTCGCTGAAGAAGACGCACGCCTTCTGCCCGCTCGAAAACGCCTCGTCGTAATCCGGCGTCTTGTTCTTCGCGGCCCGCGCCAGCCTGTCCTCCGCGACCTTGCACTTGCCCGCGGCGGTTAGGACCTCCTTCGCGGACCAGGGCTGGCTCTTGAGCCAGTTCTTGGCGTGCTCTTCTCCCAAGGCCGCGGCCGCCTTCGCCGCGCGCTCTTCCTCGAGGTGGTACCGGTCGACCGCCGCGCGGGTGCCCGGCGTGCCGATGGCGACCAAGGCCGCGGCGACGCGGTCCTTGTTCCGGAAGTCCTTGTTTTTGAGGAGGCCCGCGAGGAGCGGGACCGCGCTTTTCGACGCGGGGCCCAGGTCGCCGAGCGCGTCGATCGCGCACTCGTTGCCCGCGCGCAAGGAGGCCGTCAGGACCGCGACGGGCGAGGGCGTGGGCGCGATCTTGCCGAGCGCCAGGGCGGCGCGGCAGCGGAAGAGGTCGTCGGAGAGGAGCGAGGTCAGAGGCCCGGCGGCGGAAGAGGCGGGCGGGCCGATCAAGGCCAGGGCGTCGACCAAGGCGATGCGGCAATGGGCGGGGTCGGGGTCGTTCTTGGTCGCTTTCTGGATGTCCGAGCAGGCGGCGGGGTCCTCCAAGGTCTGGAGGAGGACCGGGACCTCGACGGCGTCCACCGGTTTTAAGGAGCGCAGGCGGCCGTACAGCTCGACGGCCCGGGAGTCGGCGTTTTTGTTCTTGGGGTCGCGGACCGCGGCGATGACCGGGGCGAGCTGGGACTGGCGGCCCTTGCCGAGGTAGGCCTCGAGCTCCTCGGGCGTCATGTTCGCCACGCTCTTCGCCTCGGCGGCCCGCACAGGGGCGCAAACGGAGAGGAGAAGGAGCAGCGCCGAGGCGGCGTGAGTAAAGGAGATCACGGTGGTGGAATACTAGCTGATTGCCGAGGGGCTTGATTATGCGGGGCCGCGGCCCTATCCTTGGGCCATGACCCCTCGTCCGAGGCTCGCCTTGCTCCTGTGCCTCTCGGCCATCTCCGCGCGCGCCTTGGATTGCGCGACGGTCAAGCCCGGCGCCAAGGACTTCGCCTTGGCCGAGCTGTCCTGCCTGAAGACGGGGCCCGCCGCCGGGGACGCGGCGGCGATGTTCCAGGCGCTGTCCTCGGCCCAGTGGCCGCCGGGACTGACCCAGAGCCTGACGCGGGCGGGGCTGCGCGTGCGCTTCGCCGCGCCGAACGCGCGCGTCGAGGCGGAGCAGAGCGGCGTCTACGCCTGGGAGGAGAAGACCGTCTACCTGTGGGACCGGCCGCGGGCCGCGGTGGTCGTCCATGAGCTGGGCCACGCGGTGGACGACCTGCTCCTGCCCGACGCGCTCGGCGCCTCGCCGTGCAAGGTCATGGCGTCCAACACCGACGAGGAGTTCGTCGGGATCTGGAAGGCCTACATCCGCCGCGTCAACGCGCACATGAAAATGGACGTCGACGACGACGGCGGGCGCCGGCTGCCGATCAGCGAGGCCTCGGCCCGGGCGTTCTTGGGGAGCTTCTCGGGCAGCGCGTCGGGCTGGTTCACCGAGTTGCCGCTGTTCGACGACCCGAAGAACCCCATCACCGGGCCTCGCGGCTACGTTTCCATCCAGGAATATTGGGCTGAGAGCGTCCAGCGCCGCGTCACCTCCGGCGCCTGGCTGAAGGCGAGGGACGCCCAGGCCCACGCCTACATCGAGCGCATGCTCGCCCGGGCGGAGAAGGGGCCGCTCGAGACGGTGAGGCTCCCCGTCGACGCGAGCCGCTGCGAGAACCTCCGCTAAGACCCCGAGAACCCGTCGCCCGGCCTCGTCGCGCTCGACGACGGCGGCCGCGGCATGCAACTTTTTCGGGGGGGCGATCGTCTGTTAAGTGGGGGCTGGCTCGCGGTGAGCGAGAGGGCGCGGCCTACTTCCCGGCTTTTTCGAGAGCGAGTTCGAGAAGGACGACGATCTCGCTGCTGATGGAGCGGCGCTCGGCGTCCGCCCGCTTGGCGAGCTTTTCGTAAAGGTCCTTCGGTATCGAGGCCGAGGTCCGAACTAGATCGCCGGTTCTTTTCTGGCGCATGATGCTCCTATTGACAAGCTGGGCGTAGTGATGTATAGTATTGTACTACAGCGCGGCGCGATCCGTTCCTAGAGATTCATCTTAGCTTTAGGAGGCGGATCATGGGAAAACCCGATGCGGCCGGAACGCTGGAGTCCTTGAAGCAGCTCGCGCGCGGGCAGCGCGTGCTGTTCGATCGAGACGCGGCGAAATACTTCCAAGTTCGCTTGAGCACGCTGAGTGCGACCGTCGAGCGGTGGCGCGACCACTTTCCGGCGGATTTCCTGCTCGTGTTCCGAGGCTGCGAGGCCCGCGGCTATGAGCGACGAAGCGGGATCTTGAGGCCGCGTCGCCTCGTGCGAGCGTTCACCGAGGTCGGGATCGAATCTCTGGCGGGAACATTGAGGTCCGAGCGGGCGGTCGCGCACAGCATTGCCACCATCCGGGAAGGGTTCGCCAACTTCGATCTGATCCGAGCGAGGCGGCTGTGAACCCCGGCGGATACGCGAAGTTGCTGGATGGCATCAAAGCGCGCGTGCGCGCGGCGCGGTCGCGAGCGGCTGCCGCGGTCAACTCGGAGCTGGTGGTGCTTTACTGGCATATCGGGCGTGAGATCCTGAAGCGCCAAAGCGACGAGGGATGGGGGACGAAGGTCATCGACCGTCTGTCCCTCGATCTGAAGGGGGAGTTCCCGGATGTGCGGGGATTCTCACCGCGAAATCTCAAATACATGAGGGAATTCGCGAAAAAATGGCCGCAGAAGGCAATTGTGCAGACAGTGTCTGCACAATTGAGTTGGTCTCATAACACGGCCCTGCTCGACAGGATCGATGATGAAGAATCGCGATGCTGGTATGCCAGACAGGCCGTAGGAAACGGATGGAGTTTGAATGTGCTCCTACACCAGATCTCGACCGGTCTCTATGAGAGGCAAGGTCGGGCGCTGACGAACTTCGCTCGGACTTTGCCGCCGGCGCAGTCGGACCTGGCGCGGGAGGTGCTGAAGGATCCGTACTCGCTGGAATTCCTGGGCATGGGCGGTGATTCGGACGAGAGGGTCGTGGAGAGCGGCCTTCTTCAGCGCCTGCAGAAGTTCCTTCTCGAGCTCGGCACCGGATTCGCCTTCGTCGGGCGGCAGGTCCGTTTCGAGGTCGGGGGCGAGGAGTTCTTCATGGACCTGCTCTTCTATCACCTTAAGCTGCGTTGTTTCGTGGTGGTCGAGCTGAAGGCGGGTAAGTTCAAGCCGGAGCACGCGGGGAAGATGAGTTTCTATCTGGCGGCCGTGGACGATAAGATGCGTCACGCGGAAGACCGGCCGAGCATCGGCATGATCCTATGCCGCTCGAAGAACAAGGTCGTGGTCGAATACTCATTGCAGGCCACGGGCCGGCCTATCGGGGTCTCTTCCTACACGTTGTCGAGGACGCTTCCGGAAAATCTCAAAGACGCTCTGCCGCCGCCTGAAGACCTCGAAAAGGCGATGCTCGGTGAGGATATCGGTTGAACGGCGGCGAAGGCCGCCTTGCGCTAGGGCACGGCGAAGGCTACAGTGTGACCATGGCGGGCATGAAACTCCTCGGCGGCCGGATCACCGTGCACACGGAGCCCTTCTTCTGGCTCATGGCCGGTCTGTTCGGATTCTCCCTCGGGCGCGGCTCGCCGCGGGAGAGCGTGTTCTGGGCGGCGGTGGTCGCGTTCTCCGTGCTGGCCCACGAGCTGGGTCACGCGGCGGTGTGCCTGATGTGGGGCAAGGGGGCGGACATCTCGCTCCACGGCTTCGGCGGGGCAACGCGGCCGCGCGACGCGTCGCGGTTCGGGACCTGGAGGACGGCGCTGCTGGACCTGGCGGGGTGCGCGGCGGGGTTCGCCATCGCGGCGCTGAGCCTCGGGATCCTGTACTACGGCGCCGTGAACAAGGGGAGCGTGCCGCCGGAGGCGCTCAAGGTGGCGACGGCCCTGGCCACCGTCAACGTCTGGTTCTCGGTTTTCAATCTATTGCCCGTCTCGCCCATGGACGGAGGCAAGCTCGTCTCCGGCTTGCTGAGCGCGCGCTGGGGCGTCAACGGCAAGCGCGCCGCCCACGGTCTGGGGCTGGCGCTCGGGGGAGCGGCGGCGCTGTACTTCTATCGCGGAGGGGCGATGTACGGGACCTTCCTGTGCGGAGCGATGGCGGCGGGAGAGGCGCGCGCGCTCAAGCGCTCGCTGTCCATGACGGCGGCCGACTCCGACGAGACCCTGACGGCCGAGCTGCCGCGGGCCGTGGAGCTGTGGGACAAAGGACGCCACGAGGAGGCGGTCGCGGTGGTGGCCGCCTTGCGGGAGAAGACGAAGGCGGGGCTCACCTACGGCGCGGCGACCTTGCACCTCGCGTATTTCCAGTACCTGATGGAGAGATATCCGGAGTCCTACGCCTGCTTCAAGGAAGCGAACGAGGGCGACCTATCCGCGCCGCTCAAGCGCGCGTACGCGGACGCGGCCCTGCGCCAGAAGGATTTTTCGACGGCGCTGAGGCTGGGGCGGACGAATTTCCACGATCAGCCCGGGCCGGACACCGCGCTGGCGGCGGCGCTGGCGGCGGCGGGGCTGGGGGACGCGCGGGAGACGGCGACCTGGCTCAAGACCGCGCTGAGGCTGGGGCTCGACCGGAACGCGCTGCGCGCCCGGGAGTTCGACGCGGTGCGCGGCGCCGAGGAGTTCCAGGACCTCCTCGGCGGCTCGCGCTAGCGACGGCTAAGGAGCCGGGACGACGGCCGGCTTTCGTTTGCGCAGGGGAGCCGCGCGGGGCAGGGAGTTCGCCTCCCGGATGATCTCCTCGGCGGTCTTGCCGCCGGAGGCCGGGGCGGGGGTGGCGGAGGTCTGGCCGCCGGGGGCGGCGTCGGGGGGAGAGGCCTTCTGCTCGAAGCCGCCGGCGCTGGCGCGCTTGACGCGTTCCTTGGAGTCGAGGATGCTGGAGCTGCGCAGTTCCTCGCGCTCGACTTCCTCCTGCTGGTAGTTCGCGATCTCCTTGCGGACCTTGGCCAGGTCGGCGCGGTTCTCGGCGAGGGATTTGTCGGTCTTGGCGCGCTGCTCGGGGTCGGCTTCGGCGGCGGGCTCGGACTCCTCGCGGAGGATGACGTAGAGGGACAGGCCGATCTCGCTCAAGGCCTCGTATTCGTCGCGGCGCAGCTCGTCGAGCGTGGGCTTGATCGAGCGGATGTACTTCGCGCGGCCGAGGAACGCGCCGACCCGGCCGAAGTGCGGCATGCCGGGGCGCTTGGTGAAGTCGTGTTTGGGGAAGGGGCTGCCGTCGGGATTCCCCGACGGGGCGGGGTTGTCGGGGACGCCGGCGAGGGCGGGGACGGCGAGGGCGGAGAGGAGCGCGGCGACAAGCCAGGCGGAGCGGTTCATGAGGGGCCTCCTAGGACTCCCGGAGTGTAGCTCCGGAACCTCGCGGCCGCAAGGGGAATGACGATAGTGACTGGGCGCCTTCGGTATGCAACTTTTTCGGGGGGTCGATCGTCTGATAAGTGAGGCCTCGGGGCGGGCCTTGAAAATACAGCATATACGCTGTATACTGGGAGGGCCGCATGGTGTATCGGTTGGAGTTTTACCGCACGACGCGGGGCGACGAGCCGGGCCTAGATTACATCCGGGCGCAGGTGAAGGCGCATAGGGCCAAGATCGGACGGGCTTTGCGGTATTTGGAGGAGTTGGGGCATTCGGCGCGCAGACCGATGGTCGATTATCTGGGAAACGGTTTATACGAACTGAGGATACCGGCCGACGGACATCAACATAGGGTCCTGTATTTCTTCCATGGAAGGACCGTGATCGTCGTGACGAGCGCGTTTTTGAAGAACGAAGAAAATGTCCCGGCGGAGGAATTGGCGCGCGCTTCGCGCCGAAGGACGGAGTGGCTCAGATGCCGCGCAGAGGAGATATGAAGAAAACCGCGAGACGAGGTACGACGCTGAAGCAGTATCTGGCTTCGGAGCTGAAGGACCCGGAGTTCCGGCAACTCTATGACGACGCCGACATCGAGCTGAAGGTGGCGTACGAGATCACGAAGGCGCGGGAGGCCGCGAAGGTGACGCAAGGGGAACTCGCGCGGCGCATCAAGTCGAAGCAGCAGACCGTCTCGCGCATCGAGCAGGGAGGGCAGAATCTGACGCTTGTGACCTTGAATCGGATCGCGCGGGCGCTGAAGGGCAGTCTCCAGATAAGGATCGTCACGGCTTGAGCTTTCGCCGCGGCCCCTGGCGAAAAACGGGCGCGCGCCCTATACTCCTGGTCCCGGCGCCCAAACCCGGCGCCGGATCCACCAGCTGTTCGGAGGCCTGATGGCTGACCCGAGACTGGATGTGGTCGTGGTTCCGAGGAAGGGCGGTTTCCAGTGGCCCGGACGCGAGACGCTCGACGAGCGCACGCGGATCCTCTTCGAGTCGCGCACGCTCAAGGAGCTGGCCTACGCGACCGGCACGATCGACGCCGAGAACCTGGAGTCGGTGCTCGGCTTCTGGGAGTACCTGCAGGCGGACTGGCGCTGGCTGCACGACGCCGAGTTCCGCGCGGAGAACCCGGATTATTTCTCCTGGCACAACGCCAGCCTTCGCGAGGGCGGGCACTACCTGCGCGAGACGCACTGGAAGGGCGGCATCCCCGAGACGGAGAGCGTCTCCGAGTATCTGGACAGCCTGACCAACTAGGTCAGTAGGAGGTCCAGGAGCTGCCCCGGGAGTCGGTGTGGGTGCAGTCGATGAACACCGTCCCCGTGGGGGCGGCGTACGCCCATTTCCCCGTGTCGGACGCCGCGCCGCCGGTCAGGACCGCCGCGGGCGTTTCGGGGTGCGGGATCTCCGTGTAGCGGCCCCACAGCGGGGGGAGCTCGCCCAGGTCGTCGAGGGTGGGCGGGGGATTCCCGCCGTGGGAGGTCCGGTAGCGCTCGACGACGGCGCGCAGGTCGGCGAGGCGGGCCTTGAGGGCGCCTTCGTGGCTGCGGCGGAACAGGCCGGAGAAGTACGGGGCCACCATCGCGAAGAGCAAAGCGCAGGCGACGAAGACCGCGATGGTGGTCATGATCTCGCCTTTGAGGGCGGCGACGAGCGCGGGCTTGGCGCCGGTCATGACCTGCCAGGTGTGGCGGGCCGCGGTCCAGGCCAAGGCGAGGAAGAGGAAGGCGACGACGAGCGAGTTGACGGCCGCCACGGTGAAGCGGCCGCCGCGCTTGAGCTCCGACCAGGCGCCGATCAGCATGCCGACGGCGCACAGCAGCGGGAAGGCCGTGATCCACAGGGCGCGGAAGGCGGCCCACAGCCAGACCAGCCAGCGCTTCGGAGGCGGAGCCTCGTCCATGGGGAGAGCATAGCCCGGCGGGGGGCGCCCGTCAACGCGCCATTGACAGGGACGGGGCCGGGGCTATACTAAGGACATGGCGGCCCTCCTCCCCCTCGCGGTCCTCCTCGGCGCCCTGGCGCCGCGGGCGTCGGCGATGCCCTCGTCCTACCCGACCCTCGACGCGGCGGCGGTCGCCTTCGTGGACCTGGTGCGGTCCTACCCGGAGCAGAGGAAGGAGTACTGCGCCTGGCTGATAAAGGAGGCCGACGGGCGCGTCCGCTTCGGGACGATCAACGAGGGCGACATGAACACGTGCCCGAGCTCGTGGCCCAAGCCCGCGGGGACCGTCGGCTCGGTGCACACGCATCCGATCTGGGGGCCGGGCGCGAAGGCCGTCGACGCGGCGGGCCAGGTGTTCTCCGAGGGGGATTTCGCCCACGCCGAGCACGCCGACGTGAGCGTGCCGACCTACTTGGGCGCCCCCGCGGGGCACGTGCTGAGGTACGACCCCGGCGGGAGCCTGTGCTGGGGGCGCAGCTACATCATGAGGAATTTCAAGGTCGTGCGCGACCTGAGCCCCACGGTGGACGGGCGCCTGCCCGTCAACCCCGGCAAGAAGGACGCCCTGTTCGACGCCGGCGGGCGCATGATCCCGCGGCCCGCGTACTGCAAGGACGGCCCGCGCTGACCGTCAGGGCCGGACCGTGCCGTTCATGGCGTTGGCCGTGTACTTCTCCCCGTCGGGCGCGCGCAGGACGGTCCAGTTGCCGTACGAGGCGAAGCCGAACTGCCCCTGGCCCGGGCCCGTCGGGCCCTTGGTGACGACGACGAACTTCTGGCGGACGAGGACCTCGCCGAAGGACGCTTCGACGGCGTAGGAGACGATGTCGTCCTTGTCGGCGGCCACGCCGACGAGGTACTTGCCGTCCTTGAGGACGACGGAGCCGCGCCGGTAGGGGTTGATCCGCACGAAGAAGGATTCCGGGCCCACGAAGGTCATGAGGATGTGGTGGGAGGTGCCGTTCTCGACGAGGGCGACGCTGCGCTCCTTGAGGCCCGAGAGCCCGACGGCCTCGGGCGGCGTGCCGCGGTTGGTGGTGGCGCGGGCGAGCTCGGCGCCGCGGGCGGAGGCGTCGCGGCGGGCGTCGCGGCCCTCGGGGTCCGTGGGGAAGGCGTCGGCGAGCAGGGACAAGGCGAAGACCTCCTTGTTGAGGCCTTCTTTCTTGGAGTCCGCGGCCATCGCGGCCAGGCCCTTCTTGAACTCGGCGTAGAAGGGGTCGTCGAAGGGCGGCGTGCCCACCTCGGAGATCAGGAAGGCGGAGAGGTCGACGAGGCGGTTGAAATCCTTGGCGTCGCGGGCCTTGCGCCAGACCTCGACCATGGCCTCCAGCGCGCGCTGGGAGCGGACCTCGTCCTTGCCGTCGCGCATCAGCGGGCGCAGCTCGGCGAAGGCGGCTTCGGGGCTGGTGTCGAGCAGCTTGAGCGTCGCGGCCAGGCGCGCGTCGAGGGATTTGCCGGAGAGGCGGGCGATGACCGCTTCCTCGGGGGGGCGGCGCTCGCGGCTGGCGGCTTCGCTCAAGCGGCGCTGGGCCTCGTCGTACAGCGGGCCGCAGCGCTCGGGCTTGGCGGCCAGCAGCTCGTCGGCGCGCGCCTCGATGAGCGCGGCCGCCAAGGTCAGCGCCTCGGTCCGTCTCGGGCCGTCGACGCGCGCGTAGAGGTCGACGGAGGGCGGCGGGCCGTCGGGCCGGGGGCGGGCCTGCGCGGGGTCGGCGGCGAGGAGCATGATCGCGTCGTCGAGCAGGGCCTGGGCCTGGGCCCGGGTCCGGTCGCCGCGGGCCATGAGGACGGCGCGCAGGAGCACGGCGGCCGAGGCGGGGGCTTGGCGCTTGAGCGCGCCCTGGGCCAGGAGGCGGAGCTCGCCGGGCTCGGCGAGGGCGACGACGTCGCGCGGCAGGTCGCTGTCGAGCGGCTCCCAGGCGCTCATCGCCGCCAGCGCGGCCGACGCGGCGGCGTCGTTCTTGGCGGCGCGGGCGGCGCGCCATTTCTCGAGCTGGCGGGCGCGCCACTCCTTGAGGGCGTGGCGGGGGTTGATCTCGTCGTTGCCGGTGTCGGCGATCATCGCCGCGGCGAGGCGGTCGGCGGAGGCGTCGTCGTTCTCCTTGAGGGCGCGCATCAGCCAGTCCGCGCGGTCGTCCGAGACCAGGCGGCGGCGCGTGGCGTCGACGGCGCCGGCGGCGATCTCGGCCCACAGGGCCTCCTGCCGCGGCCAGTCCTTGGCCGCTCCGGCGGCGCGGTGGGCGCCGACGAGCAGTCCCGCGATCCTCTTCTCGGCGACCGCTTTCTCGTCGGCGTCGCGCGGGGCCGCGGCGATCGCGCGCAGCGCGGCCAGCGCGGCGGCGGGGTCCTTGAAGCCGAGCTTGTCGGCGGCCTCGACGCGCTCGGGCAGGCGGATCTCGCGGCCGTCGTCGGTGATCATCGTGGGCCCGCGCGAGGCCTCGCGCTCGGCGTCGGCCTCGCGCCGGGCCGAGGAGACCATGAGATGCGTGAAGGCCCACCAGCCGCCGTAGCCGAGGACGCACAGGACGAGGGCGATCTTCAGCCGCTTTTTTACTTCGTCGAGGTCCACGGTCGAAGTTTAGCCCCGCGGGAAAATCGCGTCAAGGCTTGCGGCGCATGCGGCGCAGCTGCTGGCCGATGTTGCCGCCGACGCGGGAGCGCCAGTCGGTGAGCGGCTTGCCCTTGTCCTGGGCGCGCTCCGGGACGACGCGGTAGATGAAGTGGTGGGTGACCTCGCCCAAAGCGACGAGGGCGGGCAGGCCCATCACGGCGAGGACGGCGGGGTTGCTGCCGATGATCTGGAACCAGGCGGCGACCATGGCCAGGGCTGCGACGGGGTAGGCGACGGCGACCGCGCGCCAGGCCGTCTCGAAGGCGCTCTTGGCGGCGGGGCTCAGCTTCGGGTAGGCGTAGTAGCGGCCGGCCCAGAAGCCGGAGACCAGCGCGAAGTGGAACGGCACGAGCAGCAGCGGCGCGGCGAGGACGGCGAACATCGCGGGGCTCGGCGCGCTGACCAAGGACTGCGTCCAGGCGTACAGGGCGCCGCTCAGTGCCGCGATGCCGCCGCCGAGGACGGCGGAGTTCTGGAAGGCGCGCTTGACCCCTTCGGGCATGCGCCGCGCGGGGCGCGGGGCGGAGGGGGCGAGCGCGGGCGCGCGCGAGACGCCGGGGGAGGCCGTCACCCCGGCCGGATCCGCCGCGCGCGCGCCGCCGCCGTCGAAGAGGTTTGCGATCTCCCGCGAGGCGCCGTCGGAGGCGGGCGCGGCCTCGGTGAGCGCCGTCCCGGTCCGGCGCAGGGCGTCCACCGTCTTCACCGGCGCGGCCGGAGCGGGGAGAGCGGCGGCGGTCAGCGCCGCGGGCGCGGGGGTCAGCGCCGACGGGGCGAGCGGGGTCGGGGCCTGAAGCGCCGGGGCCAGGGGCGCGGCGAGGGCGGGGGCCAGCCCCGGGGCGGTCAGGCCGGCGACCGGCGTCAACTGGAGCGTGACCGCGGGGGAGGAGCCCGTCTTGAAGGTCGTCGCCTCTCCGGGCAAGGCGACCTCGACGGCGCGGCCGACGCCCGCGCGCGCGGGCGCGGGCGCCGCCGCGCCCAGCAGGGCGGCGAGGAAAACGAGGGGGAACGGCCTCACCTCGAAAGGGTAGGGCGGGGACGCGGTAATTTCAAGGGCGCGGCGAGGGAACATTTCGGGGGGCTCGATCGTAAGAGAGGAGGGGGCTCTTGACGAATACATACGCCGGAGGCATACTGATGCATATGAGAACGACCTTGATCATTCGGGACGACCTGATGGCCCGGGCGGCCAAGCTGGCGGGGCTGACGGAGAAGACGGCCCTGGTGCACGCCGGCCTGGAGGCCCTCATCGAGAAGAAATCGCGCGAGCGGCTGGCGGCGCTGGGCGGCTCCGAGCCGGGACTGAAGGCGCCGCCGCGCCGGCGGGCCTGATGCTCCTCGTCGACACCTCGGTGTGGGTGGACCATCTCCGCCGCGGCGACGCGGAGCTGGTCCGGCGCCTCGAGGAGGGCGCGGTGCTGACCCACCGCCTGGTCGTCGAGGAGCTGGCGTGCGGCTCGATGACCCGCCGCGGGGAGATCCTGAGCCTCCTGGGGACCTTGCCCCGCGCCGCCGAGGCGGATCACGCCGAGTTCCTGTATTTCGTCGAGAAGCACGGGCTGCACGGGACCGGGCTCGGCGCCGTGGACGCGCATCTGCTCGCCTCGGCGAAGCTGGCCCGCGCGCGGCTGTGGACGAAGGACGGGGCTTTGGCCCGGGCCGCGGCGAAGCTCGGCGTGGGGCTTTAGCGCCAGCGCGCGCGGCGCTCGCTCCAGGAGCCGGCGCGCTTGAGCGGGCCGCCGGCGGAGGAGCCGAGGTAGATGCGTCCGCCGCGGACCCAATAGAAGGCGTTCTGGTCGAACTCGGCGGCGAGCGCGCGCGCCTTCGCGGGAGAATCGATGATGAGGCCCCAGCCGGCCTCGCGGTGAGAGCCGTCCTCGCTGCCGCCGGTGACGCGGAAGCGCCTGATCTTCAGCGCGTCGAGGCGGCGGCGCAGGGCCGCGTCGAGCTTCCTGTTCGCGACCGGGGAGAAGAGATGACCCATCGGGTTGTGCGCGGTGACGACGGCGAAGCGCGCGGGGGCCTTCCCGCGGAGAGAGGTCTTGAAATACGCGGCGAAGTAGGGGGCTTTGAGACGCGAGGCCACGGCGTCAGAGCTGCGGCGTCGGCGGAGGCGGCGTCGGCGCGGGGCCCTTGCAGACGATCATGTGCGTCAGCAGGCTTCCGACCTTCTCGCCGCAGCGCTTGCAGTAGCCGGGCTTGTTGATGCGGCCGAGCGCGCCCTTGCCCGCGGCCTTGTTCTTGTGGCTGTAGCGGTTGACGATGTCCTTGACGCCGTCGGCGCGCTGCTTCCGGTCGCGCACCACCGGGCACTCCGGCTTGTGGTCGGAGAGCTTGACGACGTTCACCGCGTTGCAGCGGAAGCAGATCTTCACCGCGCGCATTGTAGCTCTTTCTCGCCCTTGACGCATCGCGCGGATAGAGTTATACAGTGGGCATGATCGAAGAAACCGTCGCGAAGATCGAGGCCGCCATCAAGGAGGCGCGGGGCGCCGACCCCAAGAACAAGGCCGAGATCATCGCCTTGCTCGAGAAGCTCAAGGCCGAGGTCCAGCGCGACATGCGCTCCAAGGACATGATCGACAAGGCCGAGGAGGCCGTCAAGGACGCCACCCTCGAGTTCGACGCGACCCACCCCAAGCTGGCCGCCGTGATCGGCGAGGTCAGCAACATGCTGGCCAAGATCGGCATCTAGCGTCTTGGGCCTTGACGGCCCACGACCCCCCTGTTACACTGAGATTGTCGGACGGTGATGTTCGACGGCCCTTAATACGGGACCCAAAGCGTTCGGACCCTGGTCTTTCTTGAGAAAGCGGATCGGGGTCGCTTCTTTATACGGGAAGCGGCTCCGAGGCCTCCAAGCCGGAAACGACGAGGAGGGTACATGTCCATCCAATCGAGCGGTGAGTACCAAGACCGAGGACTCGAGTTGCTCTTGGCGGACGACGCGGAACAGGCGCTCTCGGTCTTCGAAGAAGGCATCCGGAAGTTCCCCGGCGACGCGGAGCTGAACCTGGGGCGCGCCCTGGCGCTCAACCGCCTGGGAGAGTACGTCCGCGCGAGCGAGGTCTTCGAGGCCCTGCGCGTGACGTCGAACCAGGTCGAGGACGTGATGACGGGTCAGGTCGAGGCCTATCTGGGACGCGGCATGGTCCTGCAGGCCAAGGCCGTGGCGAAGGACCTGGCCGACGGTCCGGCCAAGCGCGACGCCGAGACCCTGTGCCGGCTGGGCCGGCTGTTCTACATGAAGAAGCGCTACCGCGACGCGCTGCCGTACTACGAGCGGGGCGCGGAGCTCTCGCCCAAATGGGGCGAGGCGTGGTTCGGGCTGGGCGCGTGCCAGTGGGCGCTGTCGCACCCGGCGGGAGCCGAGGCCGCGCTGCGGCGCGCCGTCGAGCTCGAGCCGCAGGACTGGCAGGCCCGTCAGTTCCTGGGCTGCGTGCTGCACGACTTGGGACGCAAGAAGGACGCGCGCGAGATGCTGGAAGCGGTGCCGTTGGACGTCTCGTGGCAGAGACCGGCCCTGGAGAGAATGGTCGCGATGGCCTGGTGGCCCCAGGATGCGGAAAAACGGAAGCAGATGGAGTCGCTGTGGAAGAGCGTGATGGGCGGCGCCCCTGGGCGTGGGGCAATGGACGTGCTTGAGGAAGTCAGCCGCAAGATGGAGTTCAAGCCGTAAGCCGTCGTCGTTCGCACAGCCGAGCGGGGGCCGCCGGGACTACACCGGCGGCCCTTCTCGTTTACGGGGATGGTGCCAGGCCTACCGATGTTTGCGTTGGGCGCTGGTGTCAGGCCTAACGGAAGTGACAGTAATCGGTACTCAGCGCTTTTTGTGGATGCGGCCGCGATTGAGGTGGGCGGGATACTTGAGCGCGTTCTTCTTCATCTTCGCCAGCGCGGCCTCGGTGAGGTCGATGCCGAAATGATCGCCGATCTTCTTGAGGTAGACGTAGGTGTCCGCGAGCTCCTCGGCGAGGTGGGCGCGCTGAGCGGGGTTCAGGTTCTTGGCCTGGGCGGGCGTCAGCCACTGGAAGATCTCGACGATCTCCGCGGCTTCCTTGACCATCGCCATGGCGAGGTTCTTGGGGCCGTGGTACTTGCCCCATTTGCGCTCGCGGGCGAAGCGCGTGATGGTCTCGTCGAGTTCGGCGCGGCGGTCTTTCATGCCGACATTATCGCATAGCTTGCCGTCGGCTAAATACTGTCACTACCGTTAGGCCTGACACCAACGCAAACGTCGGTAGGCCTGGCACCAAGATTATCGTCAGCGCAGGGCGTCGAGGCCGGCTTGGAGGACGGCGAGGCGCTGGGGGACGGGGAGGGACGCGGGCTTGGTCTGGAGCTTGAGGCCGAGGAGGGGGCAGGGGCCGGCCTCGGCGAGGGCGGCTTTCGCGGCGGCGGGGGTCAGGATGGACTCGGGGACCGTCGTCGAGAAGGGGACGTGGGAGTCGCGCCAGGCGCCGTAGTCGGGGTGCGCGGACGTAGCACCCGAGAAGACCAGGGCGCCGAGCAGGTCGGCCTGGACGGCGCGGGCGATGTGCTCGAGGGGGCCGTCGGCGGAGCGGGTCTCGACGGCGGAGCGGCCCCAGTTGATCGCGACGGCGACGGGCGTCCGGCCGCCCGAGAGCTTGGCCGCGAGGACGTCGTCCTCGATGCTGAGGAAGCCCTTGTCGGGCTCGAGCCCGGGCACGGCCGCGTCGCAATGCTCGACGAGCAAGGTCGCGCCCTGCCAGTCGCGGTCGCGCAGGTCGGAGAGGGCCTCGGCGAAGCCGTCGAGGGAGCGCTTGGCGCGCGAGCCGTCGAGTCGCGGGGCGGAGTGCACCATCACCGCGCGCACGGCGCGGCGGCCGAGGGCGCGGTGCAGCTTCTCCACGGCGCGGCGCGCGCTCTCGACGTAGTCGATCGCGCGCTGGCGCGCGTCGGGGTCGGCGCTGGCCAGGCCGAAGCGCCGGTCGCCGGCGAGGCGGTCCATCGTGCCGGGCAAGGTGGTGAGGATCAGCGACCACTCGGGGCGGATCTGGCCGATCAGCCAGCCCTCGTCGCGGCGGTGCAAGGTCCCGAAGAACGGCTGCTCGAGCCCGGCCAAGTCCATGTCCGCGAGCCCGGCGTACAGGGCGGCCTCGTCGGCCTCCTCGAGGCCGGCGGACGCCGCGTAGGCCCCGACATGGATCTTCATGCGGCTATCCTATATAAGAATCGTCGTCCCGGACCTAGGCCTTTTGCCGAGGTTCAAAATAGGTCGTTTGGACGAAGATCCAGCCCCACGCGGGAGTAGACTTGGCTTATGGCTAACACGAGATATCGGATCGCGCTCGTTCTCGCGATGTTGCCGTCGCTGTGCTCCGCTCAGGTCCGATTCTCGTCGCCGTCCGGGTCCGTCGGGGCTCTGCCCATTCCGTTGACGCCGTTCTCTTCCTTCACCGCTCCCGCGCTCTCTCCGTTGTCGTTGTCCGTCCCGGCTCTAGCCCCCAGCCTGACGCCGTCGTTCTCCCCGGCCGTGGCCGCCGCCGTTCCCGTCTCCCTCGAGCAGGGCCGCGCCTTCTTCGACGGCGCCGCCGCGAAAGCGGACGCGCCGGCCCCGGCGAACCCCGCGGTCGCTCCTCGCGGGGAGACCGTGTCGTTGAACGGCGTCGTCCTCCCCTCGCGGATGTTCTCCGACGAGACCCGGATCTCCGCCCAGCTCATCCGCGCCATCGACGCGGCGCAGACCTCGATCGACATCGCCATCCACGGCCTGGCCCTGCGCGAGATCGGGGCCGCGCTCCTGCGCGCCAAGAACCGCGGCGTGAAGGTCCGCATCGTGATGAACCAGACCCACGTGTTCCCGGAGAAGCCGCGCGAGACGCGCACGCCCGAGGTCCAGATGCTCATGGACCAGGGCTTCGAGCTGAAGATGCTGCGCGGCGGCGACATGTTCGGCATCATGCACAACAAGCTCGCGATCTTCGACAGCCAGGTCCTGGAGACCGGCTCGTTCAACTGGACGCACGCCGCCGACGCCTGGCACTGGGAGAACGCGATGTTCCACGCCGAGCAGGCCCGGATCAAGGCCTATCAGGCGTATTGGGACTGGATGTGGTCCATCTCCTCGAGGATCCCGAAGCAGGCCCCGCCCCGCCCGGAGCCGATCCCCGAGGGCCAGCCCCACCCCGGCCTGCCGCCCGCGCCCCAGGACCCGGCGCGCCCGGTGCTCTTCAACGGCGAGTCGTTCCCGGCGCAGGCCTTCTCTCCGTTCGGCGTTTCCGCGCACCTCGTGCGCGCCATCGACGCGTCCCGGGCGTCCATCGACCTGGCCAACTTCTCCTTCACCTCGGAGGAGCTGCGCGACGCGCTGCTGCGCGCCAAGGAGCGCGGCGTGAAGGTCCGCATCGTCTTCGACGCCCAGCAGTACAAGTACCTCTCCGAGATGCACTGGTTCGCCGACCAGGGCTTCGACGTCCTGCTCTCCGCCGGCAAGAGCGGCGAGAAGGGCGTCATGCACAACAAGTTCGCGGTGTTCGACGGCGCCATGGCGGAGGCCGGCTCGTTCAACTGGACCCGCAACGGCGAGAAGAACAACTACGAGAACGCGATGTTCCTGGACGCGCCGGACGACGTCGCCGCCTTCGCGGCCGCGTTCAAGCGCATCCGCGACCAGGCCTGGGCGCCCGGGCCCGAGGACCACGCCGGCCCTCACGCCGCCCCCGAAGACTTCAACCACGGCCACTGATTTTCAGGGTTGACGGCGCGCGGGTCTGAGGCTACACTCAGGCCGTGACGCTCCCTGTCTCCAAGGCGTTCTCCGCGCTCGCGCTCGCAGCCGCTCTCGCGATCCTCGGCCCGTGTCCGGCGCTGGCCGTCTCGCCGCCGAGCGTCAACCCCTGCGACGGGCCCGGGGCCGCCATCAATCCCAATTGCGGGAACTCGGGCGCGCTCGCGCCGACGACGCCTCCGCAGAATCCCCCGCAGGATAGCGGGACCGGCGCGGGCGGGAGCGTCGGCGGGGGTCTGGCCGGAGGTTCGGGAAGAGGCCCGACGGGAGGCTCCACCGGAGGCTCGACGGGCGGGATCGGCGGGAGCTTGTCCAATCTTCTGGGGAAAACCTTGGCCAATGCCGCTCCGGCCGGCGTCCAGCTGCAGATGGGCGACCTGTCCGCAGCGTGCGAGACCGCACGCGCCGCGCTCGCCCTTGACCCCAAGGACGCGAAGGCGCTCAAGATCGAGGTCCTCGCCTGCCGCTCCGGCCTGACGAGCGGGCCGAAGGCCGTCGACGGCGGCGACCTCAAGCCCGGGACCGGCGGCAAGGAAGTGGCCCTCGACGCGGGCTCGCGTTCGAAGCTGCTGCGCGGCGAGACGGGCGGGGGGGCCATGACCGGCCCCGGCGCCCTGCAGGCCTGGCTGCTGCGCATCGAGGAGACGAAGGGGCTCGGCGAGTACGCCCAGGTGATCATGCTGTCCGACGAGGCTCTGCAGGAGTTCCCCGGGAACACCCACCTCCTCGACGCGAAGGCCACGGCGCAGAACAAGCTCAAGGATTTCAAAGGGGCGCTCGCGGCGGCCGACGAGGCGCTGAGCCTCGACTCGAAGGACGCCGTCGCCTGGGCGAACCGGGCCTTCGCGCTGGGCGGGCTCGGCGACAAGAAGGGGATGATCGACGCCCTGCGCGAGGCGGCCGCGCTCGACCCGCGCTTCGAGGCGGCCCTCAAGGCCGCCCTGGCCGACGAGGCGGCGGGCCTGTTTGGCGGCGGGAACAAGGCGGGGTTCAAGCTGCCCGTCCTGCCGAAGGCGGTCTGGATCGGCGTACCGGCGGCCGCGGGTTTCCTGGCGATGCTGCTCGTCGTGCTCCTGGCCCGGCGGCGGGACGCCGTTCCCGCGACCGTGCCCGCGGGCCCGGTCGCCCCGCGCGCGATCGGGGCCGGCGACGTCCTGGGTGGGAATTTCCGCGTGGACGGCGAGCTCGGTCGCGGCGGCATGGGCATCGTCTACGACGCGCACGACGAGCAGCTCGACCGCCGCGTGGCCATCAAGCAGCTCCAGCGCGACGCGGGCACCACGCCCGCCGACATCGAGCGCTTCCTCAAGGAGGCTCGGCTCGTCGCCAAGCTCAAGCACCCCAACCTCGCCGAGATCTACACCGTCCTCGTGGAGAGGGGCGAGCCCCTGCTCGTCTTCGAGTACGTCGACGGGCGCACGCTCGACAAGGTCATCGCGACCAACCGCGGCCTGCCGCTGGCGCAGACGGAGAAGATACTCGACGGCATCACCGGCGCGCTCGACTACGCCCACCGCCTGAAGATCATCCACCGCGACCTCAAGCCGTCGAACGTGATGGTCTCGCGCGACGGGGCGACGGTCAAGGTCATGGACTTCGGCATCGCGCATCAGGCGACCACGACGGGCCTGACCCGGACCGAGGCCTCCGGCACGCCGCCGTACATGTCGCCCGAGCAGGGCATGGGCTCCGTCTCGAAGGCCTCCGACCTGTACGCGCTGGGCGTGATGACCTACGAGATGGTCGCCGGGGTCCGCCCTTTCGAGGGGCCCGACTTCCTCGAACCGAAGCTGCGCAAGGAGTTCGCGCCCGTCACCCAGCGCGGCCGGGCGCTGCCCGCCGGGCTCGACGCGTTCTTCGCCTCGGCCCTCGACCCCGACCCCACGAAGCGCCCGGCCACGGGCGCGGCGTTCCTCCTCGCCTTCCGCCAGTCCCTCGCCTGACCTTGACGGCCGCCGGTCCGGGTGCTATAATGAGGGTAATAGTTCAACATTAAACTATATGGGACCGAGATACCGAGGCACGAAGACGGAGGTCCGGGCGCTGGCGGCGTTCGTCGCGCTGCAGCGCGCGGCGGAGTCCGTGATGGGCGCCACGCAGGAGGAGATCGTCCGGGCCGGGCTGACGCAGAGCCAGTTCGGGGTCCTCGAGGCGCTGCTGCACCTGGGGCCGCTGTGCGCCAAGGACCTGGCGCGGAAGATCCTGCGCACGAAGGGCAACCTCACCCTCGTCATCGAGAACCTCGAGAAGGGGGGGCTCGTCGAGCGGACGGCGCGCGACGAGGACCGGCGCTTCCTCACGGTGGCGCTGACGAAGAAGGGCCGCCGCCTGGTCGCCGGGATGTTCCCGCGCCACGCGGGGACGATCGTGAAGGCGTTCCGGGTGCTGACGGCGGACGAGCAGGAGGAGCTGCGGCGGCTGTGCCGCAAACTCGGCAAGGCGCAGGGCTAAAGGAGGCGGTATGAACAAGAGCGAAGGCTACATCGAGGTCCGGAAGGCGGGAGACCGCTTCCACACTCAAATATCCTGGCTGAACGGGCGCCACAGCTTCAGCTTCGGGAGCCATTACGACCCGACGAACACCCATCACGGCCTGCTCCTCGTCAACAACGAGGACTACATCGAGCCGATGAAGGGCTTCTCCACGCACCCGCACCAGGACATGGAGATCGTGACCTGGATGCTCGAGGGCGAGGTGGAGCACAAGGACTCGATGGGCAACGCGGGGATCATCTACCCCGGCCTGGCCCAGCGCATGAGCGCGGGCACGGGCATCTACCACTCGGAGATGAACTCCCGGGGGGAGGGCCGCGCGCACCTCGTGCAGATGTGGGTGCCGCCGGACACGGACCGGATCACGCCCGGCTACGAGCAGCTCGACATCACCTCGGAGCTGGCGAAAGGCGGGTTGGTCGCGCTCGCGTCCGGCAATAAGGACCTGGCGGCCATCCGCATCAAGCAGAAGGACGCGACCTTGTGGGTCGGCCGCCTGGCCCCGGGAAAGACCGTCAAGGTCCCCGAGGCTTCGCACGTCCACCTGTTCGTCGGCAAGGGCTCCGGCACGCTCGCCGGCGCCGGCGAGCTGGGCCAGGGCGACGCCGCCCGCCTCGTGCGCGCCGGCAGCCCCGTCTGGACCGCCGGCCCGAAGGGCTCGGAAGTCCTCATCTGGCAGACAGAGGTCCGCTAAAGACGGTGTCAGGCCTTTCGTTCTTTGCATAAAGTTATGCAAAGAACGAAAGGCCTGACACCAAGGGTCGAAAGCGGGGCCGGGCGATAAATGCCACAATGACGGGATGAGAGGACGAGGACGCGGCGGATTCCACAGCCCCAAGGGCGGGAACAGAGGCGGGGGCAAGGGGTCCGGGGGCGGGCAGTTCCTCGAAGGGAAGCTCCAGCACAAGGGCCGCTTCGGCTTCCTGCTCTCCGAGGCCGTCGGCGTGGCGGACGTGTTCGTCAGCGGGCCCACCCTCAGCCTCGCCATGGACGGCGACCGCGTGAAGGTCCGCCTCGGCGGCGAGCGCAACGGCAAGCGCATGGGCGAGATCGTGTCGGTGATCACGCGCGCCCGCTCGGTGGCCGTCGGCTTCCTGCGCAAGGCCGGCAAGTACTGGGCCGTCGTGCCCGAAGGCACCGACGAGTCCCAGGCGATCGTGGCCCTGGCCTTCGCGCCCGGCGTCTCTCCCGAGTCCGGCATGCTCGCCGCGATCAAGATCGACCGCTGGCCCACCGAGACTGTGGTCGCGGGCGGGACGGTCACCCAGATCCTCGGCCGCGCCGAGGAGCCCAAGGTCCGCCTCGCGGCGACGCTCGCCCAGAAGGAGATCGACACCAAGTTCCCCGACGCCGTCGAGCGCGAGGCCGCGAAATTCGGCCTCGACCCGACGCCGGAGCAGTGGGCCGGGCGCAAGGAGCTGTTCCACCTCCCCGTCTTCACGATCGACGGCGCCGACGCGAAGGACTTCGACGACGCCGTCTCCCTCGAGGAGCTGCCCGGCGGCCGCTGGCGCCTGGGCGTGCACATCGCCGCCGTCGCCGAGTACGTCAAGCGCGGCTCGGCCGTCGACGCCGAGGCGGTCAAGCGCGCGACCAGCGTGTACCTGCCCGGCCGCGTCATCCCGATGCTGCCGCCCAACCTGTCCGACCATCTCTGCTCGCTGCGCCCCGACGTGCCGCGCCTGACCGTGACCTGCTGGCTCGAGCTCGACGAGCACGGCGCCCCCGGGAAGGTCGAGCTCGAGGAGACCGTCATCCGCTCCTGCCGGCGCTTCACGTACGAGGAAGTCCAGGACGTCGTCGACGGCAAGCCCGTCGAGCGCGTGACGCCGGAAGTGAAGGCCGTCGTCCTCAAGATGGGCAAGCTCGCCAAGATGCTCACGAAGGTCCGCATGCGCCGCGGCGCCCTCGATTTCATGACGACGGAGTACTACGTCAAGATGGACGAGAAGGGCGAGCCGCTGGTCGTGCTCAAGCGCCCGCGCCTGGACAGCCACCGCCTCATCGAGGAGTTCATGGTCGCGGCCAACGAGGCCGTCGCCCGCACCTTGTCGAAGTCGAAGACCCCCTTCATGCGCCGCCTGCACGAGACGCCCGACCCCGTCCGCCTCCAGGCCCTGCAGGAGGAGATGGGCCAGCTCGGCATCGTCGCCAAGACCTCGCTCGTGGCGCACCCGGTCGAGGGGCTGCAGAGCCTGCTCGCCGCCGCCGTCGGCCACCCGTTCGAGGAGACCGCGAACATCCAGGTCATCCGCAGCCTGAAGCAGGCGCGCTACTCCGCCGAGGCGGGCGGCCACTTCGGCCTCGCGTCGAAGGACTACTGCCACTTCACCTCGCCGATCCGCCGGTACCCCGACCTCGTCGTCCACCGGGCCGTCAAAGGCCTGCTCAAGGGGGACAAGACGAGCCACGTGTCCGGCATCGACCTCGAGGGCCTGGCCGTGCATTGCTCCGAGCGCGAGCGCGGCGCCGCCGAGGCCGAGCGCAAGGCCGTGGACATGGCCCGCGCCGCCATCCTCGGCCGCTCCATCGGGGAGATCTTCGACGGCGTCGTCGTCAACGTCACCACCGCGGGCGCCTTCGTGTCCCTGTCCGAGTCCGGCGCCGTCGGCCTGTGGCGCGGCGCCAACGCGACGGTCGGCCAGAAGCTCAAGGTGAAGCTCACCGGCGTCGACGAGGCCATGGGCCGCATCGAGCTGGAGCCCGTCAAGGACTCTTTGCCCAACCAGATCCGCGTCACGCCCTGGCAGAACAAGCACAAGCCCGCCAAGCCCTCCCCCTGGCAGAAGCGCCGCCGCCGCTAGCCGCCCCCGGCGTCTTTTTTGGGGGTCAGGCACGCAAATTCGTCATCGGAGAATTCGACGAATTTGCGTGCCTGACCCCATTTGGCGGCGCAAGTGACGCTAGTTACGAGTTCCTGAAATAGCGTCGTAACAGGCCGCGGGCATACTCCCGATGTCGGCCCCCTCCGACGGGAGTACACCGAGATGAACATCATGATGGTCGCGGCGGTCGCCGGTCATGGGAACAATCCAGGGCTGCCGTGCCAGGAGAGCGGGCTGTTCTGCCTGTTCCTGGCGATCGCGGGTCTGATGCTGCTCACCGCCGCCGCTTGGATGGTCCGCCGCGAAGGCTCGCGCAACGACGCGGTGCGCTACGCGCGCTCACACCGCCGCACGAACGGCCTTTAGGTCCTCCCACCGGGTCGTCCAGCAGGGGGACCGGCTCTCGCAGCGCGAGCCCCAGGCCGTCGAGGACTTCTCCCCGCCGTAGCGCAGGGCGCCCGCGCCGAGCGCGGCGTTGAGCCGGTCGACGGTCTTCGAGAGGCGCGCCGACTTCTCCACGGACCCGTCGTCGAAGAACTCGCTTTGCGCGGTGTCCGCGGCCTCCAGGCCGCCCAGGACGATGCCCGCCTTCTTGTAGGCGCGCCCCTCGACGAAGAGCTTGTCGGCCAGCGCCTTGGCGGCGCGGATCAAGGTCGGGCTGTCGTTGGTGGGGGAGAGGCGCACGCTCTCGCCGTCCATGACCGGGCGGTCGTCCTCGCGCCAGCCGAAGTGGACGCCGAGCTCCCCGGCGCGCAGGCCGTGGCGGCGCGCGCGCTCCGCGGCGCGGGCGGCGAAGGTGCCGAGCGCGGACTGCAGGGCGTCGAGCGAGTAGACCGGCTTGCCGAACGAACGGGAGACGGTCACCGATTGGCGCGCGGCGGGCGCGTCAGCCAAGGTCAGGCAGGAGATGCCGCGCAGCTCGTGGGCGAGCTTGAGGCCGCCGATGCCGAGCGCGCTCTGGATCTGGGCGTCGCGCATCCGGGTGAAGTCCCCCGCGGTGCGCACGCCGTAGGGGGCGAGGCGCAGGGCGGAGCGCTTGGCGATGCCCCAGATGTGAGTGACGGGCGTCTCATCCAGGAGCTGTTCTCTCAAGACCGGATCGAGCAAGGACAGGACGCCGCCGAGCTTCTTGGCCTTGTCGGAGCCGAGCTTGGCCAGGGCCTTCGTCGGGGCCAGGCCGACGGCCACGGGCAGGCCGGTCCAGCGGCGCACCTCGGCGCGCAGCGCGCGGGCGCGCTCCTCGAGGAGCGTGTCGTCGGGGAAGGTGAGGAAGGACTCGTCGACGGAGTAGTTCTCCACGACGGGCGCGTGGCGGGAGAGGACGGCGGAGACGCGCCGCGACATGTCCACGTACAGCTCATGGTTGGCCGACAGCGAGACGATCCCGTGCTCGGCGACGAGGGCGCGGATCTCGAAGAACGGCGCCGCCATGCCGACGCCGAGCGCCTTGGCCTCCTCCGAGCGGGAGATCACGCAGCCGTCGTTGTTGGAGAGCACGACGACGGGGCGCCCCTCGAGCTCGGGGCGGAAGGCGCGCTCGCAGGAGACGAAGAAGTTGTTGCAGTCGACGAGGGCGAAGGCGGGCATCGCTACGGCGCGCGCACGACGAAGGTCACCACGCCCCAGATCTCGAGGCCGTCGTCCTCGCGCCAGCCGGGCGGCAGGCGCCGGGTCAGCAGCTCGCCGCGGACCACGGCCACGACCACGCGCCCGGGGGAGGGCGGCTCGGCGCGGTCGACGATCAGCAGGTCGCCGTCCTTGACGTCCGCGTCGGGGGCCGAGCCCGCGGCGCGCAGGAAGAAGGTGGCCGCCGGCCGCTTGATGAGGCGGTCGTCGAGCTTGAGGCCGACGTCGTCGTAGTCCTCGCTGGCGACGAACATGGGACTTAGTATAGTCGAACACTCGTTCGAACGCAAGGGGCGGGGGAAAAGAAGAAGGGCCTCGCTCGCGCGAGGCCCTTTCGTCTTGAACGGCTAAGGCTTAATAGGCGCCGATCTCGCTCTCGAGGTCCTGCTCGGGCAGGCTCTGGTGGCGGTCGGAGCGCACGGGGGACTTCTCGGCGGGCTGGCGGCGGCCGTCGAAGAGGTTGTCCAGGGCGTCGCGCTCGGCGGCCTTGTCCTTGGGCGCGTCGCTCTTGGCCGGCGCGGCGAGCTGGGCGCGGAGGGCGGGGTAGGGGAGGACGCCTTCGTGCGCGTTGAGCTTCCACATGTGCTCGGGGATCGCGGAGATGGGCAGCGAGGGCATCGTGGGGGTGATGACGGGGATGATCGGGTTCGGGATCTGGGCCGGGACCGGGGTCTGCGCCGGGGTCGGGGCGGGGGCGGCCGCGAGCACGATGGACGGGGCCAGCAGGGGCGCCGGGAGGCTGATGCGCGGGCTGATCACGATGTTGGGGACCGGGCCGGGGAGGTTGACGCCGGTGCCGATGTAGATGTTGCCGCGGCCGCCGGGGAGGATCGAGGTCACCTGGGCCGAGGCCGAGGTCGCGAGGATCAGGGAGAGAGTGGCGAAGAAAGTCGTCTTGGTGTTCATTGCCCCTACAGTATACGGGGCGCGGCGGAAAACGCCGATGAGAACGGTCAACCTATGTAATTGATGTTGGTCAAACGCAATTATGCTGTAAAAACAACACAAAAAATAAATATTGCCCGAAGGACCTAGAAGGTTTCGGTGTCCAAAACGATGGTCACCGGCCCGTCGTTGACCGACTCGACCGCCATGGAGGCGCCGAATTCGCCGGTGCGCACGGTCAAGCCCGCGGCGGAGAAGAGCTCCACGGCGCGGCGATAGAGCGGCTCGGCCTTGTCCGGGCGCGCGGCGGAGGTGAAGTCGGGGCGCCGGCCGCCCTTGAGCGAGGCGCATAAGGTGAACTGGGAGACGAGAAGGATCTCGCCTTTGACGTCCATCACGGACTTGTCGAACTTGCCCTCGTCGTTAGGGAAGACGCGCAGGACGAGGATCTTGTCCACGAGTTTTTTGAGCGCGGCTTCGTCGTCCTCGACGCCGACGCCCAACAGGACGAGAAAGCCCGGACCGGTCGAACGGCGGTCGCCCGAGCGGGCTCCGTCGCGGATGAGGACGGAAGCGGACAAAACGCGGGTAACGACGCATTTCATGAGCTATAGTTTACCCTCTTATGCGCTTGTTTATCGCCGTCGCCGCGGATGAGGAGGTCAAGTCGGCCGCCGCCGCGGCCGTCGCGCGCCTGCGGCGGGCCGGCGGGAGCTTCCGCTGGGTGGACCCGCGCGACATGCACACGACCTTGCGCTGGTTCGGCGCGGTGGACGAAAGCCGTCTGCCCGAGATCCAGGAGCTGATGACGCGCGCCGCCGCGGCGACCGCGCCGTTCGAGGTCGTGTACGGCGCCGTGGACGCGTTCGACTCGCACGAGGAGGCGCGCGTGGTCTGGATCGGCCTGACCGAGGGCAAGGAGCCGATGGAGAGGCTCGCGGGCCTGCTGCTGCGCGACGAGCCGCGGCCCTACTCGCCGCACCTCACCTTGGGCCGCAACCGGGACGACGCCGCCCCTCCCGGGTTCGTCGCCGCCCTCAAGGCGGAGCCCGTCCTGGGGATGCGCCGCCCGGTGACGAAGATCAGCCTGTACGCGAGCAAGCCCGCGCCCTTCGGCCACGCCTACGAGATCCTCTTCGAGGCCGACCTGACCGGCGCCGCTTAGTTCGGCGGCGTGTCCGTCGCCGGCTCGACCTCGGGGATGGTCGGGATGAGGCTCTCCAGGTTGGAGTTCCCCGGAGCCGCGGCCGTCGAGGACCGCATCGGCGTGCCCGGTCCGGATTTCGGCGCCGAGCCGCTCGAGCCCGCGGGCGAGCCCGACGAGCCGCCGCCGCCCCCGCCGCCCGCGGCCTGCGTGGTGGTCCCGCGCAGGAGCTCGGGGTGGTTGATGACCTCCTTCCAGCTGCACACCGGCGAGATGTTCGAGCAGGCCCCGACCCAGCCGTTGCCGTAGGCCCAGGCGAGGAAGGGGTTGACGGGCTGGACCTCGACGCTGCCGTTGCCCTTGTAGGTCCAGCGCGGGCCGATCTTGCCTTCGCGGTTCCTGCCCAGGACCTCGCCTTCGCAGGTCACGCGCATCGGGTCGCCCTCGGGGCGCAGCGGGCAGCAGCCGCGGCCGGAGAAGCCGATCGCGGAGCAGTAGCTCCCGGAGCAGACGATCGGCGTGGAGTCCACGACGCGGCGGTTCTTGTTTCCGCCCATCAGGTTGAGATTGATGTGATGCAGCCCCGGCGGCTTGGGCCAGCAGCCGGTGGTGCCGGGGGGCGGCGTGAGGGCCGGGTCCGCGCCGGGGGCGGCGGAGGTCGCGGGCGAGGGCTGCCCCGTGTAGCCGGCGGGCGGGACGTAGGGCTTCTCGAAGCCCTTGGGCGCGGGGTGGCCGCCGTCGTAGGCGTTCCACTGCCAGCGGGGCTTGCCGTCGGCGCCGTCGACGACCGTGACGTAGCCGCCGTTGCCGGCGAGGTCGGTGCTGCCGTCCTGGCCGCGACGGGCGTTGTCCTGGCCCAGGGCCTGCTCGATGAGCTTCTGGTTCTCGGGCGTGGGCGGCAGGGACTGGGCCAGGCGCGCGAACTCGCTCTTGGGCGAGCCGGGCAAGGTGCTTCCGTCGGGGGCGAACCCGGAGAGGAGGCCCGCGAAGGCGTCCTTCTCGTAGCCGTCGCCCTTCTGGATGAGCGCGTCGGCCATCTTGGCGCGGGCCGCCGCGGCGCTCGCCGCCGCGTTCGAGCCCTTGGCGTCCGCGGCGATCTTGTCGGCGTCGAGCGCCGGGCCGCAGCCGCCCATGCCGCCCCCGATGCCCCCGCCGCAGGCCATCGCGGCGAACGCGAAGGCCAGGAGGACGGCGCGGCGCGGGTCGGGGACGGTCATGGACTATTTTTTGCCGTAGTTGGGGACCTGGTAGGCCGTCTCTCCGCACACCTTGACGAGGTTCGAGCACGCCCGGACGATGCCCTTGCCGTAGGCGAAGGCCAGGAAGGGATTGTCCGGGTGGCGTTCCACCCCGCCGTCGCCGCCGATGTAGGACCAGTGCGGCCCGGCGACGCCGTCGGAGCGGTCCGTACCGAGCAGGGCCAGCTCGCAGGCCACGCGCATCGGATGCCCTTCCGGCTTGACCGGGCAGCAGCGGCGGTTGTCGTCTCCCATCGTTTCCTGGCAGTAGCGCTCGTGCTTTGTCCCCTTATCGGTGGAGCAGACGATGGGCGTGGAATCGACCTTGAACCGGTTCCCGTTGCCGCCCATCAGTTGGACGTTGATGTGGTGAAGGGGAGGAACGTCGCAGTCCATGGACGGTTTGCCCCGAGGGGTGTCCGGCTCCTCGTAGGTGTTCTCACCCTCGTCCTGGCCCTGCGGCCGCTGTCGAGGCGCCGCTCCGCCCCCGCCGCCCCCGCCGCCCCCGCCCCCGCCGCCCCCGCCGCCTTCGTCATCGCGGCGCGCGGCCGACGGCCGCGAGGGCTGACGGTAGCCCCGGGTGGCCTTCCGGACCGGGACCGGCTCCGCCGACGGCGCGGCCGCCTCCGTCGTGGTGGTCGTCGTGTTCGGGGTCTGGTCGGAGTCCTGAGAGGCGGCTTCTTCGGCGTTCTCGGCTTCTTCGGCGGGGGTCCGGCTCGGGAAGGCCGCGAAAGCGGCCAGAACGGCGCACACGGCCAGGAAACGGGGAGTAGTCATGGAGGGTCCTCTCGTGACCAAAGTGTAGACCCCGGAACGAGTCCTGTCAAGATTGGAACTACGCCGCGGGTTAGAACGCCTCGTACTGCGGCTTCCACAGCCGCGAGAAGCCGATGGACACGCCCAAGGTCGTGACGTAGCCCTTGTTCGGGCGCGTCTTGAGCTGGAACCAGTAGAAGTCGAAGTAGGGCGCCACCGACAGGTACTTGCGGACCGGGATGCGCAGCTTGACGTTGAAATCGCCTTCCAGGCGGAGGTCGCCCGCGGTGTCCTGCTTGGTCAGGAAGAAGTAGTTGTTCCACAGCTCTCCCTGGAGCAGGGCCTTGGCGGGGCCGATCTCCCGGGAGAACACGGAGCGCAGGCGCAGACCGCTCTGGGTGTTCGGGGGCTCGCGGCCGAGGTCGCGCTTGATGATGCCGGAGAGCACGAGCGAGCGCACGAAGGTCCCGTCGAAGAACTCGACGCCGGGGAAGAGGCTGTACGCCTGCTTGCGGCGCAGGCCGAGGGCGGCCTCGAACTCCCCATCGTACTGCAGGCCGAGCGAGGGACCCCACGAGCGCGCGAGCCACTCGCTGCGGATCTGCCCCGCGCGGTGGGTGCCGAGCGTCAGGAGCATGATGCGGTTGGCCGCGAGGTTGACGGTCGCCGGCGCGTTGCGCGGCTCGATGCGGCTCTTCGCGTACTCCGCCTCGACGGTGTTCGTCCACTTGAACTCGCTCTTCAGGTACTCGGCGTCGGCCTTGAACACGCCGCCGACGAGCAGCTCGTTGAAGCCCTGGATGCGGGAGTTGGGCACCGCGTTGAACTCGTCGGAGCGCACGACCTTGGTCTGGCGCAGGTTCAGCCCCACGTCGCGGAAGTTCAGGCGCCAGAGGCCCGGCGTGCTCAGCGGCGCGCCGGTCATC
Organism: Elusimicrobiota bacterium; assembly: GCA_016191335.1. Classification (GTDB taxonomy): domain Bacteria; phylum Elusimicrobiota; class Elusimicrobia; order UBA1565; family UBA9628; genus GWA2-66-18. The sequence continues at coordinate 37,841 of JACPOW010000029.1, forward strand.
CAGTCGTGGTAGTCCGCGGGCGAGGCGCGCCCCGCCCGCGCGCGCAGCTCCTCGAGCACGGAGGGCCCGACGGCCGGCGAGCCCGGCAGCGGGTCGCGCGGCTCGGGCAGGCCCAGCGCGTCGGCGGCCGCGCGCGAGGTGGCGACGCGGTAGATGCCGGAGGCGTCGAGCGGGGCGCCGCGCACGCGTTTCTTCGAATCCGCGCCGGCGACGACGAAGCGGGGGCGGCCGCCGAGCGAGCCGCCGGAGGCCTCCCTCCGGGACTGGTCGGCCGACTCGTCGATGAGGGCCTTGAGGCGGTCGCCCTTAAGCGCGACGACCACCGCCGCGTCGGACGGCCCGAGCCATTCGCGCACGTAGGACTCGCGGATCTCGCCGACGCTCTGCACGCCGAGGGCGGGCGCCAGCAGGAGGCCCGCCTCGGCCTTGCCGCGCTCGGAGAGCAGGCCGGCGGCCATCGTCCAGAAATCGCGCGCCTCGTAGATCGGGAAGCCGCCCGCGCGCTCGCCCGGCGTGAACACGGCGCGCGCGTCGGGCAGCAGCGGGGGGATGGTCGAGCTCAGGATCGCGAAGGCGTCGAAGGAGCCCTCGGGGTAGCCCTCGGCGGGGTTGACCGCGTCGTCGAGGAACACGGCCGATTGCGCGACGCGCCAGTCCACGCGCTCGCCGTCCGGCGTGCGCGTGACCTCGACGAGGTTGAGGGCCGGGTCGTAGGCGCGCAGGGGAGGGAACGCGTTGGCGAAGACGGGGCGGTCGTCCTGCTCGACGACGCTCGCCGGCGGGGCCGTCCGGCTCAGGAACGGCGCGTCGTCGCCGACGATCAGGTCGAGGCCCCGCGCGAGCGTGCTGAGGCGCGCCTGGTCGGCGCTCGTCAGGTCGGAGAGGACGAGCACGAGGTCGGCCTCGGCGCGCAGGCGCGGGATCAGGGGCTCGAGCGCCGCGAGCGGGTCGAGGATCTTGAAGGCGGCGAGGCCCTGGGCCTTGAGGGCGCGCTCCGCGCGCGGCGGGGTGAGGCCCGCGACGGCCACGCGCACGCCCGAGGCCTCGAACACCTCGTAGGGCCGCACGACCGTCCTCGCGGAGTCCGTCGAGTAGACGAGGTTGGCCGAGAGCCAGCGCACGCCCTGCGGACGCGCCGCGGCGTACGCGGCCAGCTCGGGCCAGTGCTCGAGCTCGGAGGCCGAGACGGAGGCCAGGCGCAGCCCCGCCCGCTCGAGCGCGGCGAGGACGGGCGCGCCGTGCGCGTCGGAGCCGGCCGAGCCGAAGGTCCCGCCGCGCGCCAGCCCGGTGAACGGCGCCCGGGCCGCCTCGGCCTCGGCGGCCGCGCCCAGGCGCCCGAGCCCGCCGAAGGTGCGGCCGACGACGGCGACCGCCGCGTCGCGGCCCTTCCAGCGCAGGCGGTAGTACGCGGCCAGGCCCGAGCGCACGCGGCCCGTCGCCGGCTTCTCCAGGCGCGCGCGCAGGGCGAGCAAGGTCTCCCCATCGGGGCCGGTCGTCGAGGCGAACTCGGCGTCGCCGGGGATGAGGCGTACCGAGTCGGCGACGCGGAAGGTCTTCGGGTCGGCCGCGGCCAGCCTGAGCGAGTCGACCAAAGACTCGTCGGCGGGGAACACGAACACGACCTCGGCGTCGCCCTCGAGGACGGCGGCCGTCGAGGTCTCGTCGCCGTTGGGCGCGCCGCGCCCCGGGGGCAGGCGGAAGCGGTAGTCCGGGCCGCCGAAGTACACCGGCACGCTCTCCACGCCGAGCAGGGCCGCCTCGCTCCCGGCGTCGCGCAGCACCCGCTCGAGCGGCTGCGCCAACTGGAGCGTCGTGCGCGTCGGCGTGTCCTCAATCAGCGCCAGCCGCACCGGGGCGGCGTTCGCAGCGACGGAAACGGAAACGGCGACGGCGAGCAGGAACGCGATCACGAGGGGGCCATTCTATCAAACGAGAGGAAACCCGGGTGGGCGAGCCCTAGCCGCCGTCGATCCGATGTCCCGAGTGATATCGGATCGACGGCGGCGGCGTCAACCCTCCGCCCGGCGTTTACTTATTGAGTGACCGCGTTGCGGGAGCGGCGCTCGGCCTGTCCGACGGGCAGCGGCGGCGTCAGCGCGGTCAGGTCGGCCGCGATGCGCAAAGTCTCGTCGAGCACGGAGTCGGGCGCGTCGGCGGTCGTCCCGGGGCCGTCCTCGTCGTCGTCGACGGGCGCGGCGGGCGGGGTGGCGGCCGTCGCGGTGGACACGGCGGGCGCCTTGCCGTCGAGGATGGCCAAGGTGATCTCCTCGGAGGGGAAGGGCTTGTCCTTGCGGGCGGCGCGCTCCTTCTTTCGGGCGGCGGCGCGGTCCTCGTCGGTCTTGCGCTCGGCCAGGCGCGCCTTCTCGTTGAGGGAGAGGGCCTTGTCCTTCTTCTGCTTCTCCCAGCGCGCCATGTCCTCCTTGATCCACTGGAACTCGCGGGAGGCGGCGACGCGGGCCGTCGAGGCCTTCGCCAAGGTCGACAGGCGCGCCTGCAAGGTCGCGCTGCGGTCGTACGGCGCGGGCTCGACCTCGTCGTAGGGCAAGGCGCTCTTCTGGGAGCTCTCGGTGGACTCGCTGATGTCCCCGTAAAAGGGGATGTGGATGTCGGGCAGCACGCCGCGGTGCTGGGTCGAGCCGCCGGAGACCCGGTAGAACTTCTGGATGGTCAGCTTCAGCGCCCCGGGCTTGTAGGAGCGGTAGGCGGGGGGAAGGTACTGGTTCAGCTCGAGGACGGACTGCACGGTGCCCTTGCCGAAGGTGTTCTTCTCGCCGACGACGATGCCGCGGCCGTAGTCCTGCAGGGCCGCCGCGAAGATCTCCGAGGCCGAGGCGGAGCCGTGGGAGGTGAGCACGATCATGGGCCCGTCGAAGCCGGTCATCGAGTCGGTGTCGCGCAGAAGCTTGATGGTGCCGCGCGCGTCCTTGACCTGGACGACGGGGCCGGCGTTGATGAACAGCCCGGTCAGCGAGACGGCCTCGGACAGGGAGCCGCCGCCGTCGCGGCGCAGGTCGATGATCAGGGAGTCCACGCCGCGGCGCTTCATCTCGCCGACGAGGCGCTCGGTGTCGCGCGTGGCGCTCTTGCCGTCGGAGCCGCCGCGCATGTCGGCGTAGAACGACGGGAGGTCGAGGACGCCGATCTTGGAGGGCTTGCCGCCCTTGCCGGGCACGGTGAAGATCTTGGCCTTGGCCTCCTGGTCGGTGAGCTTGATCTCGTCGCGCACGAGCGTGATGACCACGCGCGTCGAGGGGTCGATCGCGTCGGCGGGGATGACGCGCATGCGCACGGTGGAACCCTTCTCGCCGCGGATCATCTGCACGAGGCGGTCGAGCTTCATGCCGACGGCCTCGACGAACGGGCCGTCGCCCTGGGCGACCGCCTCGATCTTGTCGTTGGGCTTGAGGCGCTTGTCGGAGTCGGCGGGGCCGCCGGGGACGAGGGAGACGATGCGCGCGTAGCCGTCCTCGGAGCGCAGGACGGCGCCGATGCCGACGAGGGAGAGCTTCATGCTGATGTCGAAGTTCTCCTTCTGGGCGGCGGCGAGGTAGTCGGTGTGCGGGTCGAACACGCGCGTCAGCGCGGAGACGAAGGTCGAGAACACGTCGATGCCGTCGTACTCCTTGTAGCTGCGCAGGATGCGGTCGTAGCGCTGGTCGATCGTCTCCTTGGCCGTGAGCTCCTTGGCGGGCTTGGCGGCTTCGTCCTTCTTGGCCTCGGGCTTCGCGTCGGCCTTGGCGTCGGGCTTCGGCGCCTCGGCGACGGCGGGGGCTTTGTCCTTCTTCTCCTGCGCGGCCTTCGCGGCGGCGGCCTTGGCCTCGTCGCTCTTGAGCTTGGCGAGGCGCTCGAGCAGGACCTCGTGCTTGATGCGCAGGCGCCACAGCTCCTTGGCGTCGGCGGGCGTCGCGGGCCAGGGCAGCTCGTGACGGTCGAGGACGATCTTGTCGTCGTTGGTGAAGGTGAAGGTGGAGGCGGTGAGCGTCTTGACGAGGGCGACGCGCTCGTCGAGGCGCTTGAGGACGCGCTCGTAGATCTCGTAGGCCGCCTCGACGTCGCCGTCCTTGATGCGGTCGTCGAGAGTCGTCGCGTACTTGGCCTCGAACTCGTCCACGTCGCTCTTCTCGAGGATCATGTGGTTGTAGTCGTACGCCTCGATGTAGTTGCGGAGGAACTCCTTGGAGACGGCGTCGTCGATCGGGCGGCGCGCGTAGTGGGTCTGCTCGAGCAGGCGGCCGACGAGTTCGGCCACGATCGGCCCGCCCCCGTACTTGTCGAAGGCGGAGGCCGGGACCGCGAGGACCAGGGCCAGGGAGGCGGCGAGCAGACGGCGGAAGATCGGGGAGTTCATGGTGTTTTACCTTTGCGCGGAGCTGCGGGCGACGAATTGGTTCACGAAGTCTGCGTCATTTTGGAGCGTCCAGTCCAGGTCGGCGGCGTTGAGGTCGAAGCGGGCGAGCAGGCCGGCGGCCTGCTCCTTGGTGAAGCCGGAGGCGGCGAGGTCGGCGAGGATGGCGGAGCGGGTCTCGGGCTTCTTGAGGTGCTCGCGCCACGCGCGCACGCCGGGCTGATAGTCCTCGACGCGGTTGCGGACCGCGCGGCTCATCCAGGGCATCTCGAGCGCGATGCGCTCGTCGGGCAGGCGGCCCGCGACGGGCGCAGAGCGGCCGAAGGCCTGCTCGAAGTCGATCAGCCAGGGCAGGCCCTTGTCGTGCGCGGCGAGGACGTTGCCGGGGTTCACGTCGGAGACGCCGAAGGTGCGGATGAACACGGCGGCGGCCACGCGCTGCTCCAGGTCGAAGGCGTCGGAGTAATACGCCGGGGACGCGTCGATCCTCTCCATGACCATGTACGAGTCGAAGCCGTTCTCGACGGCGAGCGAGGCGGGGACGCGGAAGTAGCGGCCGAAGAAGCGCCGGGCGAGGCGGCGGACGGCGACCTCGTTGCGGATGATGTCCCACTGCGCGATCTTGACGACGAGGGGGGCCTTGCCCGGCTTGGACACCGAGAGGATGGTCGTGTTGAGCTTGCCGGGGTCGTCGCCGTGGAGCTTCTGCGGGTTCTTGGCGTTCGCCGGGTCCCAGCCGAGGCGCTTGACCACCTCGCCGCCGCTCACGACGGAGTCGTCGAGGCCGGCCGGGCCTTTGGGCGCCGGGCCGAAGACGAGGCGCGGCGCGGCGGGGCGGGCGGCGTCGCGCGCGGCGAGCTCGGCGAGCGGCGCCGCGGCGGCCTTCGATGACTTCAGGTCGGCGAGGGTCCTGCCCCACGCGGCGGAGTCGGGGCCGAGGCGGGCGCGCAGGCCGGACAGGAACTCCGCGCCGTCGATGCCCGCGCGGGCCAGGAGCTCCGGCGCCATCATCTGGTCGAGGACGGCCTTGGGGCCGCCGTCGGTCAGGCTGCCGGCGTCGACGATCACCCAGCGCGTGCGCCAATGCTGCCACACGAGGTTGCCGCGCGCGAGGTCGGCGGTGACGCCCTTGGAGATCAGCTTGGCGGCGAGCTCGGGCCAGCCCTCGGACTGGGAGCGGGACAGCGCCCCGCGCTCGAGCAGCTGATGGGCCGTCGCGCCGTCGATGTATTCCTTGACGAGGACCGTGCCGTCGGGGCTTTCGCCGTAGAGCTTGGCCACGGGCAGGTCGGATCCGGCGAGCGCGCGCAGGATGGCGGCTTCCTCGCGCACGCCGGGAAGCGCCATCGCGCCGGGGTGGAGGAGCTTGACCGCGTAGTTGCCGTCGGCGGTCTTCCAGACCTTCGAGGTCCCGCCCTCGCCGGCGACGGAGCCCAAGGTCGTCTTCAGGCGGCCGACGCGCAAAGTGTCGCCGGCCTTGCCGGGCCAGGAGGGGAAGCGCTCGCCGAACGGGAGCTTCTCGCGCAGCGCGGCCCAGAAGCCGGGCTTGGCCTGGTCGAACAGCTCGGCGCCTTGCGCCGCGGCCTGCTCTCCGGCCGCCTTCTCGGGAACGGCGGCGGCGGAGGCGCGGGCCTCGGCGAGCGCCGCGGGCTTGGCCGGGGTCACGACGGAGGCCGGCAAAGCGGGCACGGCGGCCTGGACCGGGACGGCCGGCTGGACCGCCGCGACGGCCGAGACGGGGACGAGCGACGGGGACGGGGCCAAGGCGGACGCCAGGTTCGGCCCGGCGAGCCCCGTCAGCGACGGCACGGTCATCGTCACCGGCGCGGGGGCGCCCAAGGTCGTCCCGATCGCGCCCGACTGCGACCCGGGAGAGGCCTGCCCCGACACGGGGCCCTCGACCTGGCCGGCCCGGAGAGGGACCGCCAGGGCGATGAGAAAGAGCGCCCGGGGGACGGAGGGTATCACGAAGCCACTATAACAGGAGTTCGGAGGGCGCGCCAGGGGGAGGGCGTCAGGGTTTTACGACGAGGGCCTTCATCTGGCGCAGGAAGCCGAGCGTCGCCGACAGGCTATTATAAGGAACGCGCACGCCCTTCTTGGACCAGCCGGTGTAGCCCGACTCCGTCACCCACTCGCGGAAATCCACGCCGACCGTGCCCTTGTGGAAAGTGACGCGGACGACGAGCTCGACGCCCATCTTCCTGGGCACGCGGACCAGCTCGCGGTCCTCGGCCTCGGCGGGCTCGGCCGGGAGCTTCTCGAGGACGGGGATGGTCTCCTCCAGCACCCGGGCGTTCAAGGTGACCCCGGCCTTGGTGGGGCCGGTGTAGGCGTCGCCGGTCACGAAGGTCCGGATCGAGCCGTAGCGGTGGCCCTTGAACTCGTCCACGTAGAACTTGAGCTCGCTCGACTCGCTCAGCGGGATCGAGCCGAGGTCCTTGAGCGGCTTGAACTCCTTGGCGTCGGCCATGTCGCATCCTAGCAAACCCCCGCCTTGACAGGAATCGGCGGCGGGCCTATCCTTGGGCGTTCATGGCGACAAACGAAGATCTCCAGTCCGAGCTGCGCGCGCTGAGCCTCGAGGTCCGGTCCCTGCGGGACGAGGTGGAGAGGCTGAAGGGGGGCGAGACCGCCGAGTCCCCTCTTCCGAAGGTCGAGCCCCCGGCGCCGAAGCCCGCCGCACAGGTAGTTATTGATTCGCCGAAGGCGGATCAGCCGTCCGCGCCCAAGCCCGCCCCCGCCGAGAGGACCGAGACGTTCGCGGACCTCGTGCGCAAGGCCAAGGGCCTGCCTCCCGCTCCCAAGGCGTCCGGAGCGTCCGGCCCGCTGCGGGCCGCCCCGGCGGCGCCGCGCGATTATTCCTCGGCGTTCACCGAGAAGTTCATCGGCGAGAAGATGCTGCAGTACGTCGGCGCGCTGATCCTCGGCCTCGGCGTCATCTTCTTCCTGATCTGGCGCGCCCAGCACACCAGCCCGCACGAGCGCGCGTTCATGGCGGCGGCCGCGGGCGCCGTGCTCGTCGGCCTCGGCGTCTACGTCCGCGCGCGGCCCCCGTACCAGGGCCTGTCCGGGGCCCTCCTCGGCGGCGGCTGGTCCGTCCTTTATATCACCGCCTACGCGGTCTACCATTTCGAGCCCGTGAAGATCGTCGACTCGCCGCAGGTCGCGCTCGGGCTCATGCTCGCGGCGGCCGGCGGCATGATCGCGCACGCGCTGTCGACGGGCTCGCGGCCGTTCCGTCTGTACGCCGTCGGCCTGACCTATTTCCTGCTCCTGTTCCTCCGGGCCGACATCGCCTCCTTCGACCTGTTCCTGCTGATGCTGGCCGCCTCGGCGGCGATCGCCGTGGAGTCCGGCGAGGCCGACGTGCTGATCCCGGCCCTGATCGGCTACCACGTCAACTACGTCCCGGTCTACTTCCACACCATCGGCCTGCCGCCCGCGGACCACACCGCGGCGAACTTCGCCCAGCCGTTCGGCTGGCTCGCCGGGGGCTACCTGATCGTCGCGCTGATGCCGTTCGTGCCGCGCACGCGCGAGCGGCTCTTCACGGAAGCTCAGAAAAGCATCCTGGACTCGGCCCTGTGCCTCAACGCGGCCCTGTTCGCCCTGGTCGCCGGCTCGATGGGGCGGGTGTACTTCGGCCACGCGAGCCTGCCGCGCGCCGGCGCGCTGAGCGCGCTCTTCCTTCTGCCCGCGATCGGACATCTGCGCGTGCTGGGGCGCGCCGCCGCGTCGGTGAGCCTGGGCGGCGTCATCCCGCTCGCGCTGATGGCGGCCGCCGTCTTCGAGATGCCGGACCCGATGTGGAAGCTCGTCGCCTGGGTCGGGGTCTCGACGGGCTGGGTGTTCATCGGCCTGTTCCTGAACCAGCCCGTCTGGCGGGCCGCCGGCCTGTGCATGGCGCTGCTGACCTTTATGTTCTACACCGAGGTCGCGCGCCGCGGCGAGGACGCGCGCCGGGCGGCGGCGATGGCGCTGTTCGTGTTCTCGGGCCTCTCCTACTTCTTCTCCCGCTTCCATCGCCTGTGGCTGGCCGACCCCGAGGAGTGGGAGAAGCCCGTCACGGAGTACTGGCTGTACATCGGCACGGCCTCGCTCGTGCTCGGCCTGTGGGGCGCGCTCGACGCGGCGCCGTTCCTGTGCTGCCTCGTCGCGCTGGCGATCGTGGGCGAGCACCTCGCCGTGCGCCTGAGCCGCGTCCACCTGTGGGTGCAGGCCGCCGCGCTCGAGCTCGGCTTCGGGTTCTACTCCTTCTTCGTCGACTACGGGACGGGCGCCGCCGGGATCGGGATCTCGCCGCGCCTGCTCGTGACCGCGGTGGTGATCGGGGCGTACCTGTACCTTCTGTTCGCCGACCCGATGGACGAGGAGCTGGCCCGGCGCTGGGAGCCGTTCTCGCTGGCCGAGCAGCGCCGCGCTCTCTCGTGGATGCTGCTCGCGGTGGCCGCGTTCGCGGTGTACCGCGAGTTCGACGGGCGCCTGCGCCTGCCGATCTGGGCGTTCACCTCGCTGGCGCTGTTCTGGCTCGGGCGCGAGAAGAAGAGCGCCGATTTCCGCGCGCAGGCGATGCTGCTGGCGGGCGGCACCGCGCTCGAGGCCGGCGTGTCGTACCTGACCGCGCCGGCGGCCCTGATGGCCCCGCTCACCGTGCCCCGGGTGCTCCTGTTCTGGTCGTCGATCGCCGCGCTGCTCGGCGGGCTGTCGTTCGCCAAGGCGGGCGCGTCGGAGGACGAGCGCGACGACCAGGCGGCGACGATGTTCGCTCTGCTGGCCCTGGTCCTCGGCGCGGCCTACTTCGCCAAGGAGCTCGACCGCGTCCAGCTGACGCTGGCGTGGACGGGGCTGGGCATCTCCTTCCTGGCCGGGGGCATCGCGCTCGGCTGGCGCGAGCTGCGCCTGCCGGGGCTCGGTTTGCTCGGGCTGTGCGTGGCGAAGGCGCTGCTCTCCGACACGGCCAACCTCCCGCTGCCGCACCGCGTGGCGAGCTTCGTGGCCCTGGGCGTGGTGCTGATCCTCGCCTCGACCCTGTACAACAAGGCGGGCGCGGGGGAGTGAAGCGGCTCGCGCCGTTCGCGCTCGTCGCCCTCGCCCTCGGAGCCGCGTTCGTCGTGAGCCGGGGAGGGCGCAGCCGCGAGAGCCTCCTGCCCGTGTCGCGCGCGGTCGCCGAGCACGGCAAGGCCCTCGACCGGGGCACCGCGGTCGTCTTCCCGCTCTCGGTCGACGAGGAACGGGCCATCGGCGAGAAGATCGACAAGGACCTGCGCGCGACCGAGCCGGCCCCGGGCACGCCCGCGGCCTCCCGCGCCGCCCTGTGGAAGGAGCTCGGCCTCGAGGCGGCGGGCTCGCCGCTGGTGACGCGCTTCCGCGGCCGCTACGCGTTCCGCGTCTCCGCGTACGAGGAGGTCAACGCCTTCGCCGTGCCCGGCGGCTTCGTCTACGCGACCGGCGGGCTGCTCGAGAAGCTGCACAAGGACCCCGACGCCCTGCTGTTCGTGCTCGGCCACGAGATCGGCCACATCGAGCTGGGCCATTGCGCCGACCGTTACCGCCTGAGCGCGGGCGCGAAGGACCCCGTGCGCGCGGTGCTCGGCGGCGTGATCATGGTCCCCCGGATGCTCGCGTCGCTCCACTTCTCGCCGAGCCAGGAGCTCGAGTCCGACGCCTACGCCGTGCGCCTGATGCGCACGCTCAAGCGCGATCCCGCCGCGGGGCTGCGCCTCTTCGACGCCCTCGGCCTGAAGGCCGACACGGACACGAAGCGCGGGCCGGGCGAGGTCGTCTCCGAGGGGCTGTCCGACTACTTCCGCACGCATCCCGGATCGTGGGAGCGGCGCAACGCGCTCGAGCGCGAGGCCCGGGAGAGCCGGTGACCCGGGGCGTCTCCTCGACGGGCTTCCTCGCCTTCCTGGCCGCGCAGGCGACGAGCGCGTTCAACGACAACGCCTTCAAGACCTTCGTCATCCTGCTCGCGGTCGCGGCCGACCCCGCCGGCGCGCCGACGCTCATCGCGGCGGCCAGCGCCGCGTTCATCGTCCCTTTCCTGCTGTTCTCGACGCTCGCCGGCGACGCCGCCGACCGCTGGCCGAAGGTCCGACTCGTCGTCCTGTTCAAGGCGATGGAGGTGGCCCTCCTCCTGCTCGCGGTCCCGGCCCTCGCCGCGCGCAGCGCGCCGGCCCTGCTGGTCCTCGTCTTTCTGATGGGCGTCCACTCCGCCTTCTTCGGCCCGGTCAAGTTCTCGATCCTCCCCGAGCTCGTTCCGGACGGCGAGCTGTCCAACGCGAACGGCCTGGTGCAGATGACGAGCTTCGGCGCGATCATCCTCGGCACCACCGCCGCCGCCGAGCTCGTCATGCGCCTGCGCGACCGCCCGGGGCTGGCCGCGGCCGTGCTCGCCGCCGTCGCCCTCGCGGGCTTCCTCGCCTCGCTGCTCATCCCCGCCTCGGCCCCGGCGAGGCCGGGGGCGGCGCTGTCGCTCGACCCGTTCTCGAGCACGGCCGCCAACCTCCGCCACCTCTCCTCCCTGCCGAGCGTGAACCTCGCGACCTACGCGGCCGCCTTCTTCTGGTTCGTCGGGGCGCTGTTCCAGCTGAACCTCCTCGTCTACGGCACGCGCCTGATGGGCCTGAGCGAGGCGGAGTGCGGGCGCTTCCAGGTGATGCTGGCCCTCGGCATCGGCGCGGGCTCCTTCGTCGCCGGCCGGCTGTCGCGCGGCCGCGTCGAGCTCGGCCTCGTGCCGCTCGGCGCGCTCGGCCTCGTGCTGTTCGGAGCGGACCTGGGCTTCGCCTATCATTCGACGAGCCGCGTGGTCTTCGACCTCCTGATGGCGGGCCTCTCCGCCGGCTTCTACGCCGTGCCCCTGCAGGCCTTCATCCAGCAGCGCAGCCCCGCCGGGGAGCGCGGCCGCGTGGTGGCGACGGGCAACTTCCTCTGCTTCGCCGCCATCCTCGTCGCCTCGGCCGCCCTGTGGGCCCTCGACGCGAAGTTCCGCCTGAACCCGGCCCAGGTCTTCCTCGTCGCGGCCGCGATGTCGGCGGTGATCGCCTGGGAGCTGCTCAAGCGCCTGCCGGACTTCTTCCTGCGCCTGCTGTTCCTCCCGCTGACGCGGTGCATCTACAGCATCCGCTCCGTCGGCCAGGAGAACGTGCCCATCGACGGCCCGGTCCTGCTCGTGGCCAATCACGTCTCCTTCGTCGACGCGATCTTGATCGCCATGGCGAACCAGCGCCTGGTGCGCTTCCTCATGCTGCGCGCCTTCTACGACCTGCCCGTGGCGGGCGCCTTCTTCAAGGCCATGGGCTGCATCCCCGTCTCGAGCGGCGACGGCCCGAAGGCCCTCGTCGCGTCGTTCAAGCGCGCGCGGGAGTACATGATGTCGGGCGAAGCGGTGTGCATCTTCGCCGAAGGCGAGATCAGTCGTCATGGACAGATGCAGAGGTTCAAGCGCGGCTTCGAGAGCATGGTGCATGGGGTCGAGGTCCCGATCGTGCCGGTGCATTTGGATCAAGTGTGGGGAAGCATCTTCAGTTTTTCCGAAGGAAAAATTGTTTTTAAGTGGCCTCGTCGCATTCCGTACCGGGTAACGGTGAGTTTCGGTAAACCGATGCCCGCGACTTCGTCGGCGTTTGAAGTCCGTCAGGCGATCCTCGCGCTCGGCGCCGAGGCCTTTACGCACAGACTCCAAGATTCACCGCCTTTGCCCTTGGCGTTCTCGCGTCAGGCAAAGGCGAAGCCGTTCGCCCTGAGCATGGCCGATTCGTCCGGCACTCGTTTGAGCGCCATCCAAGCCCTCACCGGGTCCTATCTCATAGGCAAATCGATATCCGTTAACGTCGCCGAAGGCGACGAAAACATCGGCGTGTATCTCCCGCCGTCGGCCGGCGCGGCGCTCGTCAACGCGGGCCTTCTTCTGCACGGCAAGGTCGCCATAAATTTGAACTACACGGCCAGTAAAGAGGTCGTGGATGCGTGCGTCAACAAGGCCGGCATCCGGACCATCGTCTCCTCGCGCAAGTTCTCCGAAAAGATGGGCTGGGAGCCCGACGGCAAGAAGATCTATGTCGAGGATCTCATGCCGTCCCTGTCCGCGTTCTCGAAATCCGTTCATGCCCTCGTTTTCCTCCTCCTTCCGTCGTTCGTCCTCGAACGAACCTTCTTCATCCGCGCCCGCGGCTCGCTCGACCGCCTCGCCACCATCATGTTCACCAGCGGCTCGACCGGCACCCCCAAAGGCGTGATGCTCACTCACGCGAACATCCTCGCGAACCTCGAGGCCGTCGCCCAGGTCATCCAATTCGGCCCCGACGACCGCATGCTCGGCGTTCTGCCTTTTTTCCACTCCTTCGGCTTCACCGTGACCCTCTGGATGCCCCTGCGCCTCGGCATGGGGGCGGTGTACCACTACAACCCTCTCGACTCCCGCCGCATCGGCGAGCTCGCCTCCGATTTCAAGGTCACCTGCCTGCTCGGCACCCCGACCTTCCTCCTCGCATGGATGCGCCGCGTCGAGCCCGAGAAGTTCAAGACCCTCCGCCGCGTCGTCGTCGGCGCCGAGAAGCTGCGCGCCGAGGTGGCGAAGGCCTTCGCGGAGAAGTACGGGGTCACCCCGCTCGAGGGCTACGGCGCCACCGAGCTCTCGCCCGTCGCCTCGGTGAACATACCCGACATCGCCTGGCCCGGCATCCACCAGACCGGGACCAAGCTCGGCACCGTGGGCCAGCCGCTGCCCGGCGTGTTCATGAAGGTCGTCGACCCCGACACCGGCAAGGAGCTCGGCGCCGACCAGCCCGGTCTCCTCCTCGTGAAGGGCCCGAACGTGATGAAGGGCTACCTCGGCGACCCGGCCAAGACCGCCGAGGCCGTCCGGGACGGCTATTACGTCACCGGCGACATCGCCCGCATCGACGAGGACGGCTTCGTCACCCTGACCGACCGCCTCTCGCGCTTCTCCAAGGTCGCCGGCGAGATGGTGCCGCACATCAAGGTCGAGGAGAGCCTGCACGAGGTCCACGGCGTCCTCGACATGACCTTCGTCGTCGCCGGCGTCCCCGACGACAAGCGCGGCGAGCGCCTCGTCGTCCTCTATAAGGCGGAGCTCGACGTCGAGGTCACGCTCAAGAAGCTCGCCGACACCGGCCTGCCCAAGCTCTGGCTGCCCGACAAGTCCAACTTCCACAAGGTCGAGCAGTTCCCGCTGCTCGGCTCGGGCAAGCTCGACATGCAGGCCCTCAAGGCCGAAGCCCGGCGCCGAGAAGGGCTATAATCCCCGCAGAATGCTGATGCTGCTCGTCGCCGCCCTGATCGCCGCGAACGCCCTGTTCGTGCTCATGGAGTTCGCGCTCGTGCGCGTGCGCCCGGCGCGCATCGAGGTGCTCGCGCGCAAGGGCGGCCGACGCGCGCTCGCGGTGCAGGACGCGCTGACCCGCCTCGACGACTACCTCGCGGCCTGCCAGGTCGGCATCACCATCCTGTCCCTGACGCTCGGCTGGGTCGGCGAGCCGGCGATCGCGCGCGCCGTCGAGGGGGCGATGGGCGGCCTGACGGCCTCCCTGCCGCCGGTGGTCTTCCACGGCCTCGTCTTCGCGGTGTCGCTGGCCGTCCTGTCCTGGCTGCACATCGTGCTGGGCGAGCTCGTACCCCGGACGCTCGGCATCCAGTTCGGCGAAACGGTCGCGCTGTGGGGCATCATCCCGCTGATGGGCTTCAAGACCTTCCTGCGCTGGCCGGTGCGCTTCCTGTCCGCCTCGTCGAAGGGCATCCTGCGCGTCTTCCGCGTCAAGCCCGCCTCCGAGGCCGACCACTCGATCACCGTCGACGAGATGCGCGTGCTCCTCGGCGAGACCCAGGAGCGCGGCGCGATGCCGCTCGAGCGCCTGCTCCTGCTCGAGAACCTCTTCGACTTCGGCTCGTCGAAGGTCTCCGACGCGATGCGCCCGCGCGAGCGCATCGCCTACCTGTCGCTGTCCCGGACCTGGGCGGAGAACCTGGCCGTCATCCGGGACAAGCGCTACTCCCGCTACCCGCTGTGCGAGACGGACCTCGACACGGCCATCGGCTTCGTGCACATCAAGGACCTCATCCTGACCGAGGCCGGCGCGGAGCCCGACCTCAAGACGCTGCGCCGCGACCTCTACGAGGTCTCCGACGGGGAGCTCCTCGAGAAGCTGCTCAAGACCATGCCCGACAAGGGCGTGCACCTCGCCGTCGCCCGCGACGGCCTCAACCGCATCATGGGCCTGCTCACGCTCGAGGACATCCTCGAGGAGCTCGTCGGCGAGGTCCGCGACGAGTTCGAGAAGACGACGGGCTGGATGGCGGGGAGTTCTTCTCGCGCGCGGCCGTCGACGCGAACCTGCCCACGACGGAGCGCCGCGCGACGATCCGCCACCTGATGGACAAGATGAAGGCCGCCAACCCCGAGCTCGACGCCGACGCCGCCTTCGACGCCGTCTGGGACCGCGAGCTCAAGGTCGCCAGCGCCGTCGGCCGCGGCGTCCTCGTGCCGCACGCCCGCCTGCCCGGCCTGACCGCGCCGCTGATCGCGGTCGGCCGCTTCGCCAAGGCGCCGCCCCTGCCCACGCCCGACGGCGCGCCGCTGCGCCTCGTGTTCCTGATCCTGACCCCGCTCGAGACGCCGACGATGCAGCTCAAGGTGCTCCAGCGCATCGCTTCGCTCATCACCAACGAGACTTTGCGCCGCAAGATCCTGCGGGCCAAGACCGACGAGACCCTCCTGACCCTCCTGCGCACCGCCGACACCCTCCTCGCCACGTGAGTCGGTGACAGTCTTACCGGTATTTTCACTTTCCGCATCTTGCTGACTCTCCAAAGTGAAAATACCGGTAAGACTGTCACCAAGTTCTCGCGCGGCCTGAACAGGCCCCCGCTCTAAGATGTATTATGTAGGCATGATAAGCGAAAAACTCAGATTTTTGCGCGCCTGCCGCTCCCAGCCCGTCGACGCGACCCCGGTCTGGTTCATGCGCCAGGCGGGACGCTATATGGCCGAGTACCGGGAGCTGCGCAAGACGCACTCCATCCTCGCTCTGGCCAAGACGCCGGAGCTCGCCTGCGAGGTGACGCTGCAGCCCGTGCGCGCCCTGCCCATCGACGCCGCCATCCTTTTCGCCGACATCCTGCTCGTCCTCGAGCCCATGGGCCTCAAGCTGCGCTTCGCGCCCGGGCCGACGATCTCCAACCCCGTGCGCACCGAGGCCGACATCAAGCGCCTGAAGGTCAAGGACGCCGCGGCCGAGCTCGACTGCGTGTTCCAGGCCGTCAAGCTGATCCGCCGCGAGACCGAGGGGAAGGTGGGCCTGATCGGCTTCGCCGGCGCCCCGTTCACCGTCGCCAGCTACATGATCGAGGGCGGCCACTCCGACCACTACAAGCTCACCAAGGCGATGATGACCGACCGCCCCGACCTTTGGGACCTCCTGATGAAGAAGGTCCGGGTCGTCACGGCCGAGTACCTCGAGGCGCAGGTCAAGGCCGGCGCGCAGGCCGTCCAGCTCTTCGACTCGTGGATCGGCGTGCTCTCGCCCGACCAGTACCGGCGCCACGTGCGCCCGCACTCGAAGTGGATCCTCGACCGCCTGGAGAAATCGGGCGTGCCCGTCATCTCCTTCGGCACCGACACCAACGGCTTCCTCGAGGACTTCGCCTCGGCCGGCGGCTCGGTGATCGGCGTGGACTGGCGCATCGACATGGACGTCGCGCGCCGCCGCATCGGCAAGAAGGCCGTGCAGGGCAACCTCGACCCCATCCTCCTCTTCTCCGGCAAGAAGGCCCTGAAGGCCGCGGTCAAGGACATCATCGACCGCAACGGCGGGCGCAGCGGCCACATCTTCAACCTGGGCCACGGCATCCTGCCGACCACGCCGGTCGACACCGTCAAGATGGTCGCGGACTGGGTCCACGAGTTCAGCAGGAAATGAGACCCGGAAGACCGCAACAGACGAAGCGCGTCGTCGTGCTCGGCGGAGGCATCGCCGGCCTCACGGCGGCCTACGAGCTCTCCAAGAAAGGCCCGTCGGTCGAGGTCACCTTGCTCGAGGCGGCGCCCGTCCTCGGCGGCAAGATCCGCAGCGAGACGCTCGACGGCCAGGTCTTCGAGGCCGGGCCGGACAGCTTCCTCACCACCAAGCCCGAGATGCTCGAGCTCGTCCGCGAGCTCGGCCTGGAGGGCGAGGTCACCGGCACGGGCCCCGACGCCGGCTTCGACATCCTGATCGGGGGCCGCTTCGTCCCGATGCCCGCGGGCATGAACCTGATCGCCCCGACGCGCCTGCTCCCGTTCGCCTTCAGCTCCCTGTTCACCCCGGCGGCCAAGCTGCACATGGCCCTCGAGCCGCTGCGCCCCGTGCGCAAGGACGGCGCCGACGAATCGCTGGCCGATTTCACGCGCCGCCGCCTCGGCCAGGAGGCGCTCGAGCGCCTCGTCGGCCCCATGCTCGCCGGCATCTACGCCGGCGACCCCGAGCGCATGAGCGTCAAGAGCACCTTCCCTCAGCTCCTCGAGATGGAGAAGAAGGGGGGGCTGGTCAAATCCATGTGGCTCGGCTGGCTGGGCACGAAGCGGCCAGCGCGCAAGGACGGGCTGACGACGTTCGTGACCTTGAAGGGCGGCCTGTCGAAGGCCGTCGACGCCCTGGCGCGCCGCCTGCCGCCGCGCGCCGTCCGCGTCGACTGCCCCGCGCAGGCCGTGCGCCGCCGCGACGGGCACTGGGAGGTCGTCACGCCGAACGCGGTCTTCGAGGCCGACGCGGTGATCTCCGCCCTGCCCGCGTCCGCGCTCGCCGACGTGATCGAGGGGCTCGACCCCGAGCTGTCGATGCGTCTGCGCGAGATCCCGTTCTCCTCCACCGCGACCTCGGTCCTGATCTACGACGACAAGGACGTCCCGGTCCGCCCCAAGGGCTTCGGCTTCCTCGCCCCCAAGGCCGAGGGGCTGGTCGTGACGGCCGGCACCTATTCCTCGGCGAAGTTCCCCGGCCGCGCCGTCCCCGGCAAGACCACCGTCCGCGCCTTCATCGGCGGCGCCGGGCGCGAGGCCGACGCCGAGGGAGCAATCACCCGTCTCGAGTCGCGCGTGCGCACCGACATCGACAAGGTGCTGGGCCTGCACGGCGCGGCGCCCGTGGCGCAGAAGACGACGCGCTGGATCAAAGCCAACCCGCAGTACGAGGTCGGCCACGCGCGCCGCCTCGACCGCATCAGCTCGTGCCTGAAGAGCCACCAGGGCCTGGTGCTCGCCGGAGCCTCGTTCAACGGCGTCGGGCTGCCCGACGGCGTGAAGTCGGGGCGCCGCGCGGTCGAATTCGTTCTCGCCGGTTCACGGAGGAACCATGACGTCGCTCGACCAGGACTTGCTTAGCCTTTTCGTCGCGCTGGCCCTCGGAGCCTTCATCGGCCTCGAGCGCGAGCTCAGCGACAAGGCCGCCGGGCTGCGCACCAACATCCTGATCTGCGTGGGCTCCTGCCTGTTCGCGATCATCTCCCGCGACCTCGCGGCCGCCTCCGGGGCGGACATCACGCGCATCGCCGCGCAGATCGTCTCGGGCATCGGCTTCCTCGGCGCGGGCGCGATCATGCGCGAGGGCGAGCACGTCACCGGCCTGACCACGGCGGCGACGATCTGGGTCGTCGCCGCGATCGGCGTGGCCGTCGGCTTCCGCCTGTACTCGCTCGGCGCGGCGACCGCGATCGTCACCCTCGTCGTGCAGGGCGTGTTCCCGCACCTCGACACGATGATCGACGAGCTGCGCCAGCGGCACACCTTCAAGATCGCCTCGGACCTCGACGACGACGGCCTGGAGCAGATCAAGACCATCTTCCGCAACTCCGACGTCAAGGTCCTGCGCCGCAAGCTGATGAAGCGCGCGAACCTGTACTACAGCGAGTGGTACGTCGCCGGCCCGCGCCTCGAGCAGAAGAACGTCGTGCGCATGCTCCTCGACAACAAGCACGTCCGGGAGCTCACCTACTAAAGTGGACGCGGCCAAGGTCCAGGCGGCCCTGACGGACCTCGGCCTGCCCAAGTTCCGCTGGGAGCAGGTGCGCCAGGCCGTCTTCGGCCAGGCCGTGTCCTCCTACGACGAGATCTCGGTCCTGCCGGCGGCGACGCGAGCCGCTTTGGCCGAGAAGGTGCCCCTGATGTGCGTGCGCGAGCGCCGCGTGGACGTCTCCGGCGACGGCCGCGCGCACAAGGCCCTGCTCGACCTGGCCGACGGCTCGGTCGTGGAGACCGTCCTGCTGCGGCCGAGCGAGACGCGCTGGACGACCTGCATCTCCTCGCAAGTCGGCTGCGCGGTCGCCTGCACCTTCTGCGCGACGGGCCTGATGGGCCTCAAGCGCAGCCTGACGCCGGAAGAAATAACGGACCAGGTCCTGTTCTGGCGCCAGTACATGGCCAAGAAGAAGCTCCCCGGCCGGCTCGACAACGTCGTGTACATGGGGATGGGGGAGCCCTTCGCCTGCTACGAGCAGGTCTCCGCGAGCCTGAAGGCGCTGCTCGACCAGAAGCAGTTCGCGATCGGCGCCCGCCACATCTCGGTCTCCACCTCGGGCGTCGCGCCGAAGATCGCGCTGTTCGGCAAGGACTTCCCGCAGGTGAACCTCGCGATCTCCCTGCACGCCGCGACCGACGACCTGCGCACCCGCCTCGTGCCGATGAACAAGGCCTTCGACCTGGCGGCGCTCGCCGCGGCGCTCAAGGAGTACATCGGCTCGACGAACCGCAAGATCTTCTTCGAATATGTCCTGCTGAAAGGAGAGAACGACCGCCCGCAGGACGCCGACGCGCTCGTGAAATGGCTCGACGGCGTCGGGCCGAAGGAGCTGCTGCACGTGAACCTCATCGTTTTCAACCAGACCGACACGCAGCACAAGCCGACCGAGGAGCGCGACGCCCGCGAGTTCCAGGCGCGCCTGCTCGCCGGCGGCTACAAGTCCACGGTGCGTCAGAACCTCGGGCGCGACATCGACGGCGCCTGCGGGCAGCTGGTGGTATTGGAGAAGAAGGCCAAATGAGCGACGACTATCGAAAAGATCAGCCCCCGCGCGATATCCGCGATCGCCCGTCCCGCGCGCGCTACGACAAGGTCAAGTCGACCCTCGACCTCAAATGGCGCCGCCGCGCCCTGCAGAGCGAGCGCATGACGCGCGAGCTCGCCGACGCGCTCTGGGACGCCTTCGAGAACCCGTGGACCTGGTGCGGCTTCTGGCAGCTCCAGCCCGACGGCAAGGCCTTCCAGCCCGGCCCCGCGCGGCCCGAGTCCGACCGGGCCGCGATCCCCGTCGAGGGGGCCATCGCCGAGGCGCTGCGCACCGGCGACTCCAAGCCCGGCGGGACGACGATCTTCGTGCCCGTGTTCGACAAGAACATGCGCGTGTGGGCCGTGTTCGAGGCGCGCTCCTCGGTCGCCTTCGACGACATGGACGCGCGCTGGATCGAGCGGCTGTTCAAGCCCTTCCAGACGATCGAGAAGCTCCCGCCGCAGGCTCCCTGACGCCGATGACCCGCCCGCCCGGCGCGGCGCACGAGTACCCGTTCCAGATCCTGGAGCGGCATCTCGACGGCTTCGGCCACGTCAACAACGCGACCTACCTCGAGATCTTCGAGGAGGCCCGCTGGGACCTGATCACGCGCGGCGGCTTCGGGCTCGAGCAGGTCCGCGAGCGGATGATCGGGCCCGTGGTGCTCGCCGTGGACATGCGCTTCCACCGCGAGGCGGTCAACCGCGAGAGGGTCGTCATCAAGACTCGCTGCCTCGAGTACCGCGGCAAGGTCGGGCGCCTGGAGCAGGTCATGGAGCGCGCCGACGGCCTGCCCTCCTGCACCGCGGTGTTCACCTTCGGGCTCTTCGACCTGCGCGCGCGGCGCCTGCTGCGGCCGACGCCGGAGTGGCTCAAGGCCGTCGGCGCCGCGCCTTAAGAGAAGAAGAGCACGAGCAGCTGCGCGCTGAGTATGCGCAGGATCATCACCGTCGGATACACGGCCGCGTAGGCGATGGACGGGGCGTTGGACGCCGCGATGGAGTTGGCGAAGCCCAGGGCCGGCGGGTCGGTCATGCTCCCGGCGAGCAGGCCGCACAGGCTCATGTAGTCGAGGCCCATCAGGCGGCGCCCGGCCCAGCCCACGATCAGGAGGGGCACGAGAGTGATGGCGGCGCCGAGGAGCATCCAGGACAGCCCGGGGCCCTGGACGAGGACCTTCACGAAGCTGTCCCCGGCGTGCAGGCCGACGCAGGCCAGGAACAGGACGATGCCCATCTCGCGCAGGACCAGGTTGGAGCTGCGGGGCAGGTGCCAGGTGACCGCGCCTATGTTGCCGAGCCGGCTGAGCAGGATGGCGACGATCAAAGGCCCGCCGGCCGAGCCCAGGCGGATCGGCGTGGGCAGGCCCGGGAGGGGGATGGGCCAGTGGCCCAGCAGCACGCCCAGCGCGATGCCCACGAAGACGGGCAGGATCTGCGGATGGCCGATCTTCTCGAGCGAGTTGCCGAGGAAGCGCTCGACCGCGGCCAGGTCGTCGGGTTCGCCCACGACCAGGAGCTGGTCGCCGTACTGGAGCTCGAGGTCCGGGCTCGGCACGAAGGCGACGTCGGGCCGCTGCAGGCGGGCCACGGCCACGCCGTGGAGCATCTGGACCTCGCCGACGCTTCGCCCGAGCGCGTCGCGGCGGGTGACCACGAGCTTGCGGCTGAGCAGGTTGGTCGAGATCGCCTTGAGGTCCTTGTCCGACTCGGGGCCGATGAGGACGCGCAGCTCCTCCAGGGCCGCGGAGCGCCCCACGACGCGGACCGAGTCCCCCGTGCGCAGGACCGTGCCGGGCACGGCGACGTCGACCTTCCCGTCGTGGAGCACGCGCGTGATGACGGCCTTGGCCGCGTGCAGCTGGGGGATGGCCTTGATCTCCAGGCCGTCGAGGTTGGGGTTCTGGACCCGGAGGTTCATCGCCACCGGGGCGTCGGCGTCCTTGTGCTGCCTCTCGAGGAAGGCCTTGGCCTCGGCCGCGGGGTCGACGCGGAAGACGCGCTTGAAGACCAGCATCGCGACGATGATGCCGAGTATGCCGAAGGGGTAGGCGACGGCGTAGCCCAGGCCCGGGAGCTTGGTGCTCTCGGGCGGGAGCCCGCTCATCGAGCTCATCGCCTGCTGGGCCGCGGCCAACGCGGGCGTGTTGGTGGTCGCGCCGGAGAACAGGCCCACGGCCAGCGGCATCTCCACGCCCTTGACGAGGATCGCCGCGACGGTCAGCCCCACGCCGAGCAGGACCACGGCCGCGGCGAGGAGGTTGAGCTTGAGCCCCTGGCGCTTGAGCGAGGCGGCGAACCCCGGGCCGACCTCGAGGCCGACGGAGTACACGAACAGGATGAGGCCGAAGTCCCGCACGAAAAGCATCACCTGGGGGTCGAGCGTCGCGCCGAGATGAGCGGTGGCGATGCCCGCGAACAGCACGCCCGCGATGCCGAGGCGCACGCCGCGCGCGCTGAGGTTGCCCAAGGTCAGCCCCGAGGCGATGACCAGGCACAGGACCAGGAAGTCCCGGGCGACCGATTCCAGGCTGAGATAGGAGAAGAAGGAGGTCAGCACCCTCCGAGGATACGAAAGTAGGGGGGGAAGGCCCATGACCTTGCTCAAGTCCGGGAGCCGTAAAATGGCCCGCCCGGGGCCGTATAGGTCCCGGGCGGGCGCTCCTGGTGGGGTCGACGCGAGCTGTTGTCGTTCGAGAGAGCCTTACCGTCGCGTCTTGGGAACATGATAGCCGGACCTCGTTACTGATTTATTTCGGGCTCATTAAATTCACGCGCCGGGCCGTGGAAGATTCGGGAAGGATAAGCCATACTAATGGGGATGAGACTGGCGCTCACGCTGAGCCTGCTTCCGGCCCTCGCGCTCCTGTCGAGCTGCGGCGAGGTCACGGTCCGCACCGACATCCCGTCGGCCTACGGCGCGCCGGCCCCCGGCACCTCGCCGCTGGCTCCCGGCGAGACGCGCCTGGATCCCGCGATCTCCAACGCGCTGATCCGGCTCGCCGAGGACCGCCGCAGCCTCAAGCGCGACCTGACCAAGATCGAGGGCACCCCGGTCGCCGACATCCTGACCGTCGGATCCCCCATCGGCTACGGCCTCAGGAACCGCTTCCTCAACGTCGGCATCCCGCTCGGCGAAGCGTTCGCCAACAGCACCGACCCCGCCTTCCGCGCCCAGCTGCTCGAGCTCTCCCGCTGGGACCGCGACGGCGAGTCGCGCGCCGCCGCGCTGATCGCGCTGGCGCGCACGCACGACCTCAAGTACCTCCAGGTGTTCAACGAGGCGCTGATCCATCTCGACCCCGCGGTGCGCTTCGGCGCCCTCGAGGCGCTCGTCGTCTTCGAGCACCCCCGCGAGGCGATGCCGCTGCTGGCCGCCGCCTCGGAGCGCGACACCGAGCCCCTGCTGCGCGTCTACGCCGCCGCCGGCCTCGCCCGCATGGGGGACGTCGCGGGGCTGCACCGCGTGCGCTCCTTCCTCGACAACCCCTCCTGGGTGGTCAAGGCTCTCGCCGCGAAGTACCTGGGCGAGCTCGGCACCGCCGAGGACTACGACCTGCTGCTGCGCCGCGTCGACGGAGAGGTCGGCAACGACTTCGTCGTCGCCGAGTTCTGCGTCTCGGCGCTGAAGCTGTGGCCGAAGAAGAAGGCGGCCGGCAAATGAACAAGATACTGCTCGCCGCCCTGCTCGCCCTGACCGCGGCCTCCGCCGTCGCCGCGCCGCTGCCCGTGAACCTCGGCGCCGACTCCGGCACCTTGTTCTCCCTCGAGCCGCTGACGATCACCGCCCCGCGCGTCAAGCAGGAGGACCTGATCGACCCGCGCATCAACGCGCACCTGATCCGCCTCCTGCAGCAGCGCATGGACGCGCGCCCCGACACCCTCGCCTCGAGCGACGCCTCGCTGTTCAACCTCGCGCGCCTGTCCACCTTGACCGGCTACTCCCTCAAGACGCGCTACACCGAGCTCGGCTTCCTGCTCACCGAGGGCCTCGCCGGCACGAAGGACTACCAGCTCCAGCGCGAGCTGGAGAACGCGGCGCGCCTGGCCAAGAACGTGCAGACGCGCGCCGCCGCCCTCGTCGCGCTCGCCTACGCCAAGGACATGCGCTACCTGAGCCTGTTCCAGGGCGCGCTCAACGACCGCAGCGTGACCGTGCGCTTCGCCGCGCTTGAGTCGCTGCTGATCCTCGGCGACCCCTCGATCCAGCTCCAGCTCGGCGGCGCGGCGCGCAACGACCAGTCGGTCGCCGTCCAGATCTACGCCGCGGCCGGGATGTGGCGCAAGGGGGACAGCTTCGGCAAGGAGATCCTGCTGCGCTTCCTCGACCATCAGGACTGGTTCGCCCGCGCGATGGCGGCCTACTACCTCGGCGAGATGGGCGGCGGCTACGAGTACCGCCGCATGACGCAGTACCTCGAGCGCGAGACCGATCCCTCGACGAAGGCGGAGCTGGCCACCGCGCTCATGAAACTCCACCCGAAAAAGGACGAGAATTGAACAACAGCCCCTTGATGGCGTTGGCGCTCACCGGCGGCGGCTGGGTCATCTGGGCCCTGATCGTCAGCTCGATCGGCGGCGTCGCCGTGGCCTACGACCGCTGGAACCTGCTTAAGGAAGAATCGAAGGCGCTCGCGGCCCTGCGCCCCGTCTTCCTCGCCGCGCTCGCCGCGGGAGACCACGACGCGGCCGACAAGGCCGTCAAGTCCAACCCCGGCGCCGCCTCCCGCGTGCTCTCCGAGCCGGAGAACCTGCAGGCCGCCCTGTCCGACGAGAAGCGCCACCTCGAGGGCCGCCTGCTGTGGCTCGGCACGCTCGGCAACAACGCCCCGTTCGTCGGCCTGTTCGGCACCGTGCTCGGCGTCATCAAGGCCTTCCACGACCTGGCCGAGTCCGGCGCGGGACCCGAGGTCGTCATGGCCGGCCTCTCCGAGGCGCTCGTCGCCACCGCCGTCGGCCTGCTCGTCGCCATCCCGAGCGTGCTCGCCTTCAACTTCCTGCAGAAGAAGATGCGCGACCTGCTCTCCGAGACGGAGGCGCTCGGCCTGCGCTACTCCGCGGTCCGGGCTCACCATGCACGCCACCGATGACGCCGACGGCCCCATAACCGGGATCAACGTCACCCCGCTGGTCGACGTCGTGCTCGTCGTCCTCATCATCTTCATGGCCACCGCCCCGATGATCGCCCGCCGCGCGATCAAGGTCGAGGTCCCCAAGGTCTCCAAGTCGGACAAGACCGCGACGGAGGCCATCGCCGTCGCCCTGGACGGCAAGCGCCAGCTCACCTTGGCGGGCAAGCCCGCGACGCTCGACGAGTTGAAGAAGATGCTGTCGGCCGCGATCGCGCTCAAGCCCGACCAGGCCGTCACCCTCTCCGCCGATAAGACCTTGCCCTACGGCGAGATCGCCGAGCTGCTCGACGCGGTTCGCACCGCCGGGGTCAAGAAGGTCGGGCTGGAGGTGCGCCGCAAGTGACGACGGCCCACCGCAAGCGCGCGCCCTCCCCGCCCCCGCTCCGGCGGTCGGTCGCGATGTCCGCGGGCATGCACGCCTTGTTCTTCGCGGCGCTGTGGCTCCTGCCGCACCTCAGCTTCGACTCCCCGCCCCCGTTCGAGGTCGAGATCACCAGCCCCTTCCTCGGCGACGGCCCCGCGAAGCTGGGCGCCCCCAAGGCCTTCGTGCCCGGCATCCCCGCGAAGGTCAACGTGACGCCCGACGTCCCCGTCCCGCCCAAGCCCGTGGAGAAGGCTCCCGAGCCGCCCAAGGACTGGACCTTGCCCGGGCCGAGCACCAAGGTCGTCGAGACCCCCGCGCCCGTCGCTCCCACGCCCGGCGGCGAGGTCGGCGGCACCGGCACGGCGGCCAAGACCGGCGGCTCCGGCGAGGGCTCCGACGAGGGCGTGCCCGGCGGCACCGGCCACGGCGGCACGCCCCTCAAGGAGCTGCCGCACCTGCTCAACCGCGACGAGGTGCTGGCCGGCCTCAAGCGCCTTTATCCCGAGAGCGAGCGTCAGGCCGGCCGCGAGGGCGCGGTCGTCATCATGATCCACCTCGGCACCGACGGCCTGGTGTCCTCGTCGGACATCACCCGCGCCGCCAGCCCCGCCTTCGACGCCGCCGCCCAGAAGGTCGGCGCCCTCATGCGCTTCTCTCCCGCCATCGGCCTGAACGGGAAACCGGTGCCGGTCCGCATGCCCCAGGAAGTCCGCTTCCGCCTCACCGACTGATCGGAATCGGTGTCAGGCTTGTCGTTCTTTGCATAAGGTTATGCAAAGAACGACAAGCCTGACACCATTTCGGGAGACGGATTAGGGGCGCTGGAGCTCGTAGACGACGGTGGGGTCGGGGGAGCCGTCGGGCTTGGTGCGCTCGAGGCGGCCGACGAGCTTGGCGCCGATCTTCTCCAGGGCGCGGCGGGAGCGGAGGTTGTTCGGGCCGACATGGAAGAGCACGCGGCGTACCGCGAAGAAAGCGTGGTCGAGCATCGTGAACTTCAGCTCGCGGTTGTAGCTCCCGCCCCAGTAGGCGCGCGTCAGGAAGGTGAAGCCGATGCAGACGGAGTCCTTTCCCTCCAGGTCGTAGTAGCGCGAGGTGCCGACGATCTTGCCCGTCGCCTTGTCGATGACCGCCAGCGCGCCGCGCGACTTGAGGGCGCGGTCGAAGAACTCCTCGAAGACCTTGAGCTCGTGGCGGTTCGGCGCGGGCCTTCGAGGACGGGCTGCAGCTCCATCAGGGCTTCAGGCGGCGCGAGGCGAGGAAGACCGCGAGCGCGATCGCGCTGAAGCCGCCGCAGATCCAGTACAGCGCGACGGCCGCCGGCATCGCGCCGAGCAGGCCGCCGAGCGCCAGCGACAGGAGCGACGAGCCGATCACGAAGGCGCCGTACAGGAAGCTGATCGCGCGCGGCTGCTCCTTCTCCGAGACCGAGCGCTGCACCTCGGAGCGCAGCGACAGGTCGCTGGCCGCCCAGGTGAGCGAGGAGAAGAGGATCAGGGGCAGGAGGAGCGGCAGGCTCGTCGAGAAGGCGAGGGCCCAGGTGAGCAGGAGGCCGAGCGCTCCCCACTTGACCCAGCCATGCGAGCCCGGGAAGCGGGCGGCGAGGCGGAGCAGGACGGCCGCGCCGGCGAGCTCGCCGGCGTTCGAGGCGGTGAGCAGCCAGGCCGAGGCCGACGGGTTCTCGAGCACGGTCTTGGCGAAGACGGGGATGAGCAGGTTCTCGAAGACGCGGTGGACGATCTGCGGCAGGACGAAGGCGAGCGCCAGCCAGCGCATGCGCCCGTCGCCCATCACGAGCTTCGCGCCGGCCTTGATGTCGCGGAAGTAGTCCTTCACCTTCGCGAGGGCGCCGCTCTTGGCGGGAGGGCCGCCGGCGGGCAGGGGGTGGCGGACCCGCCAGAAATACCACGCGGCGAGCGCGAACGCCGGGGGCTGGATGGCCAAAGACCACAGCGGGCCGACGAAGGCGATGAGCGCGCCCGCGGTCAGCGCGCCGATCACGCCGGCGACCTCGTAGGAGATGTGGAGCTTCGCGTTGTATTTCTTGAGGGCGGCCTCGTCCTGGCCGAGGAGCAAGGTCGGGATCGAGTGACGGGTGGTCTCGATGACGCCGGTGACGCCGCCGATGAGCAGATAGAGCGGGATCAAGGTCGGCATCGAGAGCGCGCCGAGGGCGCCGACGGCGATGAGGGTTCCGACGAGGGCGGCCTGGGCGAGGACGGCGCCGGCGAGGACCTTGCGGGCGGAGAAGCGGTCGGCGAGGCCGCCGGCCATGGCCGCGAAGACGGCCTGGGAGAGGCCGTAGACGACGACGAGGCCGGCGACGGCGGAGATGCCGCCGAAGGCGGTGAGGGCGAGCATGGGGACGCTGAGAGTGATGGTCTCCATGCCGGACTTCATGACGGCGGTGCCGACCATCATGCGGCGGACGTTCTTCGAGGTCTCGGGGGAGGGGGCGGGGGAGCGCGGGGCGGGCGTCGCGGCGGAGAGGAAGGGGGAGTCGAAGTGGGCGGGGGCGGCGAGGACGGCGGGGGAGTCGGCGCGGCGGGTCAGGGCCTCGCCGGTGAGCAGGGAGAAGCTTTGGGCGGCGGCGGCGGGGGCGGCGGCGAGGGGGATGTCGGGAAGAGCCTTCGTCAGGGCCGAGGCGGCTTCGACGCGGACGGACAACGGCGACGGTTTGACGGCCTCGATCCGGGGAACGGCAACGGACTTGATGCTTGCCGGCGAAACGGCGGCTTGGAGCGCCGGCGCGGCCGCGGCGGCCGGCGTGAGGGCGGATAACGGCGACGACAACGGCGTCAACGACATCAACGGCATCAACGACAACGGAGTGGAGAAGCTAGAGGAGAGACCGGCGCCCGCGACGGAAGGAACGGCGCGCGAATTCGCCGCCGCGACGGAACGGACTTGTGCGGCGGCGTCGGCGGGGACCGAAGCCGAGACCAATAAAAATGCGGCGAGGAGTCTAACGGCTCTCATCTCTATGTTAGGCCTTCTGGCTCCTGCTCGCCATGATCCCTTTGACGATCAACGCGACCGCGCCGATGATCCAGAAGATGTTCGGCATCAGGAAGAAGTAGCCGAGCGCGAGTATGCCGGCCATGAGGAACGAGAGCCCGGCGGTCAGGGGCTTGGGGGTCAAGGCGCCGGAGGCGATGTCGGGCTTCTGGGCGCGGAGGGTGCGGGCGGCCTTCAGGGCGAAGTACAGGGCGGCGGGGACGACCGCCAGGCCGAGCCAGGGCAGGCCGACGGCGGAGAGCACGACGGAGAGCGCGAGCAGGCCGTTGAAGAAGCCGTGCGCGGCCATGGAGGCGAGTATGCCTTCCTTGTGGTAGACATGGCTGAGGATCATGGCGTGGACGAAGCGGGTGAAGAAGAGCACGGGGTCCGAGGTCTCGTGCAGGGCCACGAAGATCATCGACGTGATGGTCGCGGGGACGACGAAGTCTCCGATGTGGAGCTTGGCCGTCAGCTGGGAGAGCTTCCTCTGAAGGCCGCCGCGGAAGATGGCCTCCTCGGAGACCGGGGCCATGATCGCGGCGCCGACCCACATCGCCAGGGCCGACAGGATGGTCGGCACCTCGCCGGCGCTGGGGCCCTGGTAGTTCGGGTGCAAGGTGTAGCCGAGCAGCTGGGCGATCACGACGACGACCATGGTGACCGCGATCGGAGCGACGGCGGCGAGGAAGCCGACGGAGAGCGTGCGCTTGACCGAGGTCGCGGGCGCCGCGTCCGGGGCGCGGAAGGAGCCGACCCAGCGCGGGCCTTGGGCGGGGCCGCGGGACGGGTCGAGGCGGGGGGCGTCGGAGGCGGCGGAGCGGGCGGAGACGGCGAGGGCGTCGGGGCGCGCGGCCGAGCCTTCGAACAGGCCGTCGAGGGCTAAGCGGGGGGCCTCGGCGGCTCCGGTCTTGGCGGCGGCGGTCAGCGCGCCGCCTCCGGTCCGGAGGACGGAGAGAGCGGCGGCGGGGGCGGCGGCCTTTTCGGGCGTCGCGGCGGCGGGCGCGACGGCGGCTCGAAGGGCGGCGGGCGCGGCGAGGGACGGGACCGCGGCGTTGACGAGGGCGGCGGGGGCGTTCAGGGCGGGCGTCAGCGCGACCGAGGGCGTCAGAGAGGGGACGAGGCCGGCCTGGAGGCCGGCGGCCGGCAGGACGGCGATGGCGCCGCCAAGGCCATGGATCGAGGCGCCCGCGGCGCCGAGCGAGACGGCGGGGACCGCGACCCGGGCGGACATCGTCTGCGCGGCGGCCTGGTACGGGGCGAGGCCGGGGGCGGCGAGGATGAGCGACAGCGCGACGGCAAAGCGGGTGATCCGGTTCATGGGACCAGTATAGCGGTGGAGGGAGGGGACGGCCCGGTCCTAGAGGGCGTCAAGACGACGGCACATAGCCTATGAGGAAGGGGGACCTAGGTCCTAGGCGCGGCTCAGGCGGCTTTGCCGTTGGCGCGGGCGGTGGCGATGACCTTGAGGATGTCGTCGCCGTAGCGGCCGCGCTTGAGCTCGGAGAGGGGGCCGAGCGGGTCCCCGCCGTGGTCGCGGCAGGCGTGGATGGCCAAGGTGCGCAGGTTCTCGGTCGTCATGATGACGACGGGCTCGACGGCGTCCTTCTCGGAGCGGCTCTTGCGCCAGGCGCGCAGGGCCTCGAAGGTGCGCCACTCGAGGTCGCTGAGGCGCTTGCGCTCGGGCGCGGCCGAGGGAGGGCGCGTGATCGGCGGCGCGGCCTTGCCGCGCTCGACGGCGGCGAGCAGTCCCGCGGCGAAGCGCTCTAAAATATACGGCGACATGCCCCGCACCGCGGCCAGAGCCTCGCGCGTCTCGGGCATCGCCTGGGCCATGCGCACCATCAGGTCCTCGGGCATGACGCGGAACGGCGCGCGGTCGCGCGACTGGGCCTGCTGCTCGCGGTACAGCCAGATCTCCTTGAGCACGGCCATCTGCTGACCGCCGATGTCGTCGCGGCCGACCAATTTCCAATACCCTTCCTGGTCGAAGGTCTTGAGGTTCGGCTCGAGGGCGGCGAGGTCCTTGAAGGACTCGAGCGCGTCCTCCATGCGCCCCTTCTCGAGGAGCATCTTCTTCTGGATGTCGGCCAGGCGCATCAGGAAATGGGTGTCGCCCTGGGCGTAGCGGATCATCTCGTGCGTCAGCGGGCGCTTGCCCCAGTCGGCGCGCTGCAGCTTCTTGGAGATCACGATGCCGAAGTGGCGCTCGATGGCGGCGGCGAGGCCCAATTCCTTGGTGCCGAGGATGCGCGCGGCGATCATCGTGTCGTAGAGGTTGGCGAAGGTGAAGCCGTAGTCCCGCTTGAGGCAGAGCACGTCGTACTCGCCGGCGTGGAACAGCTTCTCGATCTTCGGGTCGGCGAACAGCGGGCCGAGGGCGGAGATGTCCTTGAACGCGATCGGGTCGACGATGAAGTCTTCCGTCGGCGTGGAGATCTGGATGAGGCAGACCTTCTCTTTATGCGCGTAGAAGCCGTTGGACTCGGTGTCGAAGGCCAGGCGGTCGCATTTGGCGAACTCGACGCACACCTCTTCGAGGTGCTCCTTGGCGGTGATCAGGGCGGCGGTTTTGATATGGCTCAGCGGCATGTCGCGGATAGGTTCCTATAAATAAAAAGCCGGAAGCGCCCCAGCTCGGCGTTCCGGGTGAACTACACTCTGTTTATAACAGGTAAGGGACGGCCCGTCAAGGCTGGTCAGCTCCCAGTTCATGGGGTTTTGAACCTCGGCAATTGAACGGCATGGCGCCTTCGGCGCCAGGGTTTTCGCTTCGCGAAAACCTGAAGGTTAAGCGGTAGAATTGGGCGCCAAGAACCGGTCTGGGTTTCCGAGCGGCGAG
>JACPOW010000030.1 GCA_016191335.1 Elusimicrobiota bacterium
GACGAACTGGGAGTGCCGCGGCTTGCCGCCTGATCGGAAGCCTTTTCAACCGCCGGATGCGGACCCGCATGTCCGGTGGTGTGGGAGGGGACGGCCGGGGCTAATCCCGGCCGCCCCTATCCCGATTATCAGACGCGCTTAAAAAACCATGGACCCCAAGATCGCCAAGCTGGACAACGACTACCGCGAGCTCGAAGGCAAGCTCGCGTCGGGAGGGCTGTCGTCCGCCGAGATGAAGGAGCTGGCCGTGCGCCACTCCCAGCTCGCGCCGATGATGGCCAAGGTGCGTGAGCTGCTGCGCGTCGAGGGCGAGCTCGAGGGGCTCAAGGCGATGGAGGCCGACCCGGACATGAAGGCCATGGCCGACGAGGAGCGCCCGAAGCTCGAGGAGCGCTGGAACGCGCTGTCGAGCGACATCGCGGCCGACCTCCTGCCCAAGGACCCCAACGACTCGAAGAACTGCTACCTGGAGATCCGCGCGGGCGCCGGCGGGGACGAGGCGGGGCTTTTCGCCGGGGAGCTCCTGCGCGCGTACATCCGCTACTGCGAGACCAAGCGTTGGACGGTCGAGACGCAGGAGATGAGCACGAACGGCAAGGGCGTCAAAGGGGCCGTCATCTTCGTCTCGGGCAAGGACGTCTATTCCTGGCTGCGCTACGAGGGCGGCGTGCACCGCGTCCAGCGCGTGCCGGCCACCGAGGCCGCGGGGCGCATACACACCTCCACCGTGACCGTCGCCGTGATGCCCGAGGTCGAGGAATCGGCCGAGATCGTCATCCGTCCCGACGAGCTGAAGGTCGACACCTACCGCGCCGGCGGCGCCGGCGGACAGAACGTCAACAAGGTCGAGACCGCGGTGCGCATCACCCACCTCCCGACCGGGTTCATCGTCGAATGCCAGGAGGAGCGCTCCCAGGGCCGCAACCGCGAGAAGGCGATGAAGCGCCTGTACGCGATGCTCGCCGACGCCGAGCGCATCAAGGCCGCCGCGGCCAACGCCTCCCAGCGCAAGTCCCAGGTCGGCACCGGCGACCGCTCGGAGAAGATCCGCACCTACAACTTCCCGCAGTCGCGCGTCACCGACCACCGCCTCGAGCGCTCCTGGCACAACCTCGCCGGCATCATGGAAGGCGACATGGGCCAGGTCTTCGAGGCCCTGCGCGACGAGCAGCGCCGGCTGCTCATGGCCGAGGCGAAGTGAACGTCTCCGAGGCCCTGAGGAAGGGCGAGGCCTACCTCATCGACCGCGGCGTGCCCGAGCCGAAGGCCAACGCCGAGTTCCTGATGGCCGAGATGCTCGGCGTCGGGCGGCTGACCGCGGTGTCCCAGGGCTCGCGCGAGCTGACCGCCAAGGAGAACCATCAGTTCCTCGACTGGCTCAAGTGGCGCGGCAAGCGCATCCCGATCGCCTACATCCTGGGCCATCAGCCTTTCCTCGGCATCAAGATCGAGGTCACGCGGGATTCCCTCGTGCCGCGCCCGGAGACCGAGGAGCTCGTCATCGAGTGCGAGCGCCTGGTCAAGGCCTCCGGCGCCGCCTCGCCCAAGATCCTCGAGATCGGCACCGGCACCGGCTGCATCGCCATCGCTTTGGCCCAGCTGCTGCCGTCGGCGACCATCTTCGCGACCGATCTCTCTAAAAGCGCCCTGGATCTCGCCCAGAAAAACGCCATCGCGCACCACGTCGGCAACCGCATCCGGTTCGTCCGCGAGGACTTGTTCTCCGACAAGCAGGGCCTGCGCGGCTGGGCGGACCTCATGGTCTCCAACCCTCCTTACATCCCGACCAAGGACCTCGACGGCCTCGAGCCCGAGGTGCTCAAGGAGCCGCGCATGGCGCTCGACGGCGGCAAGGACGGCCTCGACGCCATCCGCGCCATCACCGCGATGGCGCCGAAGATGCTCAAGCCGGGCGGCGTGCTGGCCATGGAGATCGGCTCCAAGCAGGGGCCGGCCGTGACCAAGCTGTTCGCCGCCTCCGGTCTCAAGAGCATCGTCATCAAGAAGGACGCCCAGGGCCTCGAGCGCTTCGCGATCGGCGCCTTGCCCGTTTGACCTCGGCCGTCGCCCTCCGCCACTAGCCCCGTTGGTTCTCTGCTTTTAAGCATAGAAAGTCTCGGCAACACCCTTTAATTGCGTCTTTAGCGCCTGGTCCTGCTTTAAAACAGAGAACCAAGGCTCATGCTGTCCGTCGGACCCGGAAGGGTCCGACGCGCATGCAAATGTGGAAATCCTCATAGCATGCAGAAATGGTAAATTCACTTTCCCATGGATAAGCTCGTCATCGAAGGCGGAATACCCCTCAACGGAACGATCAAGGTCAGCGGCGCGAAGAACGCGGCCCTCCCGATCCTGATCGCGACCCTCCTCACCGACGAGCCGTGCGTGATCGAGAACGTCCCCTCGACCTTGCGCGACCTGCGCACCACCTTCCGTCTCCTCGAGAGCCTCGGCAAGAAGGTCGTCGTCGAGGGCTCGACCGTCAAGGTCCTCTCCACGGGCTCGCTCAAGACCCAGGCCCCGTACGACATCGTCAAGCAGATGCGCGCCTCGGTGCTGGCCGCGGGTCCGCTGCTGGCGCGCTTCGGCCTCGTGCGCGTGCCGATCCCGGGCGGCTGCGCGATCGGCCTGCGGCCCATCGACATCCACCTGAAGGGCTTCGAGGCCATGGGCGCGCGCCGCATCGCCGACCAGGGCGACATCATCATGTCGGCGCCCAAGCTCAATCCCGTTACGATCAAGCTGCGCTTCCCGAGCGTCGGCGCCACGCAGAACCTGATGATGGCCGCCGCGGCCACCGAGGGGAAGACGGTGATCAAGAACGCGGCCCGCGAGCCGGAGATGGAGGACCTCGGGAGGTTCCTGCAGAGCCTCGGCGCCTCGGTGCACGGGGCGGGGACGGCGGTGGTGACCATCGTCGGCAAGACGAAGCTCCACGGCGCGCGCCACCGCGTCATCCCCGACCGCATCGAGGCGGGGACCTTTTTGCTGGCCTGCGCGGCGACGCGCGGGCGCGTGAAGCTGCTCGGCGCCGAACCCTCTCACCTGACCTCGGTCCTGTCCGCCCTGAAGAAGGCGGGGGCCGGGATCAAGACCGGAAAGGGCTGGATCGAGATCACCATGGACCGCCGGCCGAAGGCGGTGACCATCGTGACCAAGCCCCATCCGGGCTTCCCCACGGACCTCCAGGCGCCGTGGATGAGCCTCATGACCTTGTGCACCGGCTTCGCCAAGGTCACCGAGACCGTGTTCGAGAACCGCTTCCTGCACGCGGCCGAGCTCGGCCGCATGGGCGCCCAGATCGCCGTGTCGGGGCGCACCGCCGTCGTCGCCGGGCAGGAGCGACTGTCGGGAGCGCCGATCATGGCCTCCGACATCCGCGCGGGCGCGGCGCTGCTCGTCGCCGGCCTGGCCGCCAAGGGCAAGACCACCATCGCGCGCGTCTACCACATCGACCGCGGCTACGAGGCGGTGGAGCAGAAGCTCTCCGGAGCGGGCGCCCGCCTCGAGCGGCAGAAATGACCTTCGCCGCCGCCCTCGCGGTCCTCGAGGAGCGCCAGGAGACGAAGATCGTGCTGGGCCTGGACCGCGTGCGGGCGCATCTGGCCGCGCTCGGCGACCCGCACCTGGCCGTGCCCGCCTTCCACGTCGCGGGGACGAACGGCAAGGGCTCGACGTGCGCGATGCTCGCCTCGGTGCTGACCGCGTCCGGCCGCCGCACGGGGCTGTTCATCTCGCCCCATCTGCTCGACATCCGCGAGCGCATCGCCGTCGACGGCCGGAAGATCTCCGAGGCGGAGTTCGCACGGCTGATGGGCCGCGCGCTGCGCGCCGACCGGAAGAAGCGCCTGACCTACTTCGAGCTGCTCACCTCCATCGCCTTCCAGCACTTCGCCGAGAGGAAGTGCGACGTCATGGTGCTCGAGACCGGCCTCGGCGGACGCCTCGACGCGACCAACGTCGTGCCCGCGCCGCTGGCCGCGATCGTGACCTCGGTCGACTACGACCATCAGGCTTACCTCGGCGACACCTTGGCCGCGATCGCGCGCCAGAAGACCGGCATCTTCAAGGCCGGCCGCCCCGCCGTGCGCCCCGACCTCCCGGTCCTGCGCCGCGCCGCGCTGCGCGGCGCGCCGGTCGTCGTGCGCAAGCCGTGGAAGGCCGTCCGCACCGACTGGGCGAAGGGCCGCCAGACCTTGCGCGCGCCCTCCGGCCGGTCTTACGAGCTCTCCCTTCTCGGCTCGCGGCAGGGCCATAACGCCGCCCTGGCCCGCGCCGCCGTCGAGGCCTC
This sequence comes from Elusimicrobiota bacterium, assembly GCA_016191335.1. Taxonomy (GTDB): domain Bacteria; phylum Elusimicrobiota; class Elusimicrobia; order UBA1565; family UBA9628; genus GWA2-66-18. The sequence goes on from JACPOW010000030.1 coordinate 4,292, forward strand.
GGGCCTTCAGGTTCCCGAGACGGCCTGGGCCAAGGGCCTCGCCGCCGTGCGCTGGCCGGGCCGCTTCCACTCGATCAAGCTCGGCAAGAAGACCCTCATCGTCGACGGCGGCCACAACCCCGAGGCCGCCCGCGCCCTGGCCGCGACCTGGACGTCGTCGCCGCTCTCGAAAAAGCCCGCGCGCTGGATCATGGGCATCATGAAGGACAAGGACACGCGCGGCGTGCTCTCTCCGCTGGCGCCGTTCATCAAGGAGGCCGTGCTCGTGCGCCCTCCGAGCCCCCGCGCCATGGACCCGCTGGATCTCGCCGGCTTCGTCCGCCGGGCCGCGCCGAAGGCGCATGTCACGATCGAAAGGAATCCCGCGACCGCGATCGATGCATGGCGGAAAGATAGGAACGCGCCGAAGGTCGCCGTCTGCGCCGGTTCGCTGTACCTCGCCGGCGCCGCTCTGAAGGCCGTGAAATACAAATGAAGAAGAATTCCGTCGGCATCGACGTCGGGGGGACCTACACCAAGATCGGTTTAGTGTCCCCGTCGGGCGCTCTGATCGGATCCCTCCAGATCCCGACCGAGCCTTCCAAAGGCCCCGCCCATTTCACGCGCCGCGTAGCGTCGATCGTGAAAGCATGGGATTTCGGATCCGTCGGATTGGGCTTGGCGGGGGGCGTGGATGCGAAGACCGGTTCTCTTCTGTTCGTTCCCAACCTGAAGGGCTGGACCGGCTTTTCGTTCAAAAACGCGTTCTCGAAGTCGTTAGGCGTCCCCGTCGTCGTGAACAACGACGCCAACGCCGCCGTCTGGGGCGGTTACGTCGTGGCGCTCAAGAAGAAGCCCCGCGCCACCGTCGTCGGCCTCACCCTCGGCACCGGCGTCGGCGGCGGCCTCGTCATCGACGGCCGCCTACACCAGGGAGCCTCCGGCTCCGCCGGCGAGATCGGCCACCTCACCCTCGAGCTCGACGGCCCTCTCTGCCACTGCGGCCGCCGCGGCTGCCTCGAGGCCTACGCCGGCACCTACGGGATCCTGCGCTCGGCCAAGGCGCTGATGCGCCGCGTCCCGTCGCCTCTGACGCCGAAGGCCGTCGCCGAGGCGGCGCTGGCCGGCGACCGCGGCGCGCTCAAGGTCTGGGATCAGGTCGGCACGCGCCTGGGCCAGGGCCTGGCGAGCGTGATCCTCGTCCTCAACCCCGACGCCGTGCTCCTGCTCGGCGGGGTGGCTCGCGCGGGGCGCCTCGTCCTCGACCCGATCCGCCGCGTGTTCGCCGCCCAGCCGTTCCGCGAGCCCTTCAAGACCGTCGTCCTGTCGGCCCCGGCGGAGCGAGACTGGGGCGTCGTGGGCGCCGCGCGCCTGTCGCGGGAGAAGCGGGGGTGATCCGCGCGGCCCTGCTGTCCCTGCTCCTCGCCGGCGCCGCGCGCGCCGAGGAGTACGCCCTCCCCGAGCCGCCTCCCGGCCCGCGCCTGGACTACGCCGCCGACGAGGTCGAGTTCGACGCCGACCGGCAGCAGCTGCACCTGCAGGGCCACGTGGTCCTCAACGAGTCCACCTGGACGGTGAAGGGCCAGGAGCTGTGGATCGACACCGAGCGCCGCCGCGGCCGCTCCGAAGGCCCGCTCCTCGTCGAGGACGGCATCTCCGCCGTGTACGGCGAGTCCGGCGAGTTCGACTTCGCCAAGCACACGGGCCGCCTCCAGCGCACGAGCGCGGGGCACGCCGACTGGCGCATCCGCGCCAAGGAGGCGAAGGTCGGCGAGAACCGGCGCCTCGACTACCTCGGCGGCGAGTTCACGAGCTGCGGCAACAAGCCGCCGCACTACCACTTCCGCGCCTCGCGCATCACGGTCAAGCCGAAGAAGCACATGATCGCGCGCAACGTCCTGTTCTACCTGGGAGAGGTCCCGGTGTTCTATCTCCCGTTCCTGTACAAGTCCCTGTCCCAGCGGCACTACCTGCGCTGGAAGAGCCAGCCCGGCTACGACCAGCGCAACGGGCCGTTCCTCAAGAACACCCTGACGACCGACCACGGCGACACCATGTACAGCAAGCTGTACGCCGACTACTACCTGAAGCAGGGGGCGGGCCTGGGCGGCGAGCTGCACCGCCGCGACGGCGAGGACTCGCGCGGAGCGTTGTTCGGCTACACGATCAAGGAGACCTCGACCGGCGACCGCCGCTGGGCGGTGCTCGGCCAGCAGTACCAGGCGCTGTTCTCCTCGACGTCCTTCCAGGGGCGGCTGCAGGTCCAGTCCGACTCCGACTTCAACAACAACTACTCGCGCGCCAACTCCTTCCGCGTCACTCAGGAGCTCGTCAACGGCGGCGCGTTCACCCACCGCTTCGCCCAGGCCACCGCGCGCCTGTCGTACGCGCGCGTCGACACCGCCGACGCGAGCCGGGTCCGCTTCCTGAAGACGAGCGAGAGCTCTCCCCGTCTCGACGTCATCAGCCAGCCCCTGCGCTTCGGCCGCCTGCCCTGGCTCAACACGCTCAACGGCTTCGCCGACAATTCCTTTCAGAGGGGCCGGCCGTACATCGAGAAGACGGTCGGCGCCGGCTGGGAGGGGACGAGGACCTTCGTCCTCATGCGCGGCGTCAGCCTGACGCCCAAGCTGGGCTACCAGGAGACCTACTACAACCGCTTCGACCAGATCTCTGCCGCGAGCGCGACGGTCACGAACTACGACGCGGCGATCGGCCGGCCGTCGGCGCAGGGCACCTTGCGCTTCGACACGCCGGCGGGCGGCATCGACGTGACCGAGTCCTACCGGGAGCGCTTCCAGCCCGGCGGCTTCCGTCAGGACCGGGGCGCCCTCGACAAGGGCGTCGAGGAGAACCTCCTCACGCTCACCGACGTGTTCATCCCGGCCCCGCGCATGTACGCGCGCCTCTCCTCCGGCTACGATTTCCGCACCTTCCGGGACCGGACCATCGGCTTCCGCCGGCGCGTGCAGCCCATCACCGCCGACGCGAGTTGGGCGCCGACCTCGCGGCTGAACCTCACGGTGCGCGACACCTACGCGCTCGACGACGGGAACCAGGCGGCGATCATGGACGCGCGCTGGGGCGACGCGGAGGGAGCGGCCATCGGCGGCGGCTTCTCCTGGAACGCCCTCGACTCCCGCAAATACGTCGGCAGCTTCGATTTCGCGATCGCGCCGTCGAGCCCGACCTGGCGCCTGGCGTTCGGCATCCGCGGCCAGGCGGAGAGCTCCCGGGGCGTCGGCGGCCTGCACGGCTGGCGCATCTTCGAGAAGGAGTTCTCCTGGACGAGGCGGTGGCACGACTTCTACACCAAGGTCGCCGGCCGCTTCCGCCCGGGAGGCGTCGGCGAGGCCTCGATCCGGGTCGACTTCAAGTTCGGCACCTTCGACCCCAAGCAGGCCCCGCGCCGCGACTGGGAGACCGAGCTCTTCCCCGAGCGCGCGGTGCAGGACGACCTCCGGCCTTAAAACGGAGGAGCTCCCCGCCGAGAACGGGGAGCTCCGTGAAACGCGCCGAGTCCGAACGTCAGGCTCTTTCGATAGCGTGTCCTCCTGTTTCCGTCAAAGTCAGGATAGCAGGCGGCCCCGTTCCGGACAACCAAACATCCGCCAAACTTCGAAATGCTAATATGGCTTTCACCATGTCCAAACCTCTCTGGCTCGTCACCGGCGGCGCCGGTTTCATCGGCTCCCACATCGTCGCGGAGCTCGTGCGCCGCGGGGAGCGCGTCCGCGTCATCGACAACCTCTCCACCGGCCTGCGCGACAAGATCGCCCCCGTCCTCTCCAGGATCGACTTCATCAAGGGCGACATCACGCGCCCGGCAGACTGCGCGAAGGCCTGCAAGGGCGTCACCTACGTCCTGCACCAGGCCGCCATCCGCTCGGTGCCGAAATCCATGGACCGGCCCCAGCCCTCGAACGAGGCGAACGTCACCGGCACGCTGAACATGCTCGTCGCCGCGCGCGACGCCAAGGTCAAGCGCTTCGTGTACGCCTCCTCGAGCTCGGCCTACGGGAACTGCAAGGTCTTCCCTCAGCGCGAGGACATGCGGCCCCAGCCGATGTCGCCCTACGCCGTCTCCAAGCTCGCCGGCGAGCATTACGCGATCGTGTTCGCGAAGTCCTTCGGCCTCGAGACGGTCTCCCTGCGCTATTTCAACGTCTTCGGGCCGCGCCAGGACCCGGAGTCGCTGTACTCGGCCGTGATCCCGAAGTTCATGGAGCAGGCCTACCTCGGCGTGCCGCTCGACGTTCACTGGGACGGGAAGCAGTCCCGCGACTTCACCTTCGTCGCCAACGTCGTGCGCGCCAACATCCTCGCCGCCAAGGGGCCGAAGGCGACCTCCGGAGAGGTCTACAACGTGGCCAACTCCGAGACCTGCAGCCTGCTCGACGTCGTGTCGGGCATCGAGAAGCTCCTCGGCCGGAAGCTCGCGCGCCGCCACCATCCGATGCGCGGCGGCGACGTGCGCCGCACCTGGGCCGACAACCGCAAGATCCGCAAGGAGCTCGGCTATAAGCCGGTCGTCGGCTTCGACGAGGGCCTGCGCGAGACTTTGCGCTATTTCGTCGAGGAATACTTCCCGAAGAAGCACGGGAAGAAGAAATGAAGGTCCTCGTCACCGGCGGCCTCCGCGGGCGCCTTCCTGAAGACGAACATCCTCGGGACGCAGGTCCTCCTCGACGCGGCGCTGCGCCACAAGGTGAAGCGCTTTCTCCACGTCTCCACCGACGAGGTGTACGGCTCGATCCCCAAAGGGTACTCCAAGGAAGGCGACCACCTCGAGCCGAACAGCCCCTACGCGGCCTCCAAGGCCGCCTCGGACCTGCTGGTCCGCTCCTATTTCGTGACGCACAAGGCCCCGGTGCTCACCACCCGCGCGTCGAACAACTACGGCCCCTACCAGTATCCTGAGAAGGCCCTGCCCCTGATGATCACCAACTTCATGGAGGACAAGCCCTTCCCGCAGTACGGCGACGGCAAGCAGGTGCGCGACTGGCTGCACGTGCGGGACCACGCGCGGGCGATCCTGACCGTCCTGGAGAAGGGGGCTCTCGGCGAGGTGTACAACATCGGCGGCTCGTACACCTGCCGGAACAAAGAGCTCATCCAGAAGGTCCTCAAGCTCATGAAGAAGCCGAAGACCTTGGTGACCCGGGTCGAGGACCGTAAGGGCCACGACCGGCGCTACGCGCTCGACTGCTCCAAGCTCAAGCGCCTCGGCTTCAAGCACGAGTACGACTTCGAGCGCGGCCTGGCCCAGACCATCTCCTGGTACATGAACAACGAGGCCTGGTGGCGGCCGCTCAAGGTCGCGGGCGGGTACCGCGCTTACGTCAAGAAGGCCTACAAGCGATGAGCAAGAGGAAGACCGTCGTCAACGGCCACCGCCCCGCGGCCCCGATGTCCTGGAGCCACGGCGGCTGGATGGAGATCGTCGTGGGCTCGATGTTCTCCGGCAAGACCCAGGAGCTGATCCGCCGGCTGCGCCTGGCGCAGATCGCGCGGCAGAAGGTCCAGGTGTTCAACTCCGCGCTCGACGTGCGCTACGCGAAGGACCACATCGTCTCCCACGACCTGGTCAAGACGCCCTCGATCGCGGTCGCCAAGGCGAAGGACATCCTCACGCGCATCGACTCCGACACCCAGGTCGTCGGCATCGACGAGGTCCAGTTCTTCGACGCCGACATCATCGCGGTCTGCGAGAAGCTGGCCGGCGAGGGCCGCCGCGTCATCGTCGCCGGCCTCGATCAGGATTTCCGCGGCGAGCCCTTCGAGACGACCGCGCGCCTGATGGCCCTGTCCGAGTTCGTCACGAAGAACCTGGCCATCTGCATGCTGTGCGGCAACCCCGCGAACCGCTCCCAGCGCCTGTCCGGCGGCCGCAAGGTCGTCGAGGTCGGCGCCGCCGACAAATACGAAGCCCGCTGCCGCCGCTGTTTCAAACGCTAAGGAGATCACCATGGCCGACCGCCCCTATAAGACCGACAATCCCGTCGTCGAGATCGCGAGCACCCTCGGCAAGATCGCCGTCGAGCTGTTCCCGAAGGAGGCGCCCGACACGGTCGCGAACTTCCTGAAGCTCGTGGAGAAGGGCTATTACGACGGCGTGCTGTTCCACCGCGTGATCCCCAAGTTCATGGTGCAGACCGGCGACCCGACGGGCACGGGCCGCGGCGGGCCCGGCTGGACCATCCTCGACGAGTTCCATCCCAAGCTCAAGCACAGCAAGGCGGGCATCCTGTCCATGGCCAACGCGGGCCCCGACACCGGCGGCTCCCAGTTCTTCATCACCTTGGGCGCGACGCCGCACCTCGACAACCGCCACGCGATCTTCGGCCAGGTGATCGAGGGTCAGGACGTCGTCGTCAAGATCGGGGATTCCCCGCGCGACGGCTCCGACCGGCCGCGCACGCCGGTCAAGATGGAGAAGGTCACGCTCGCCCAGCCGCTGAAGAAGTAGCTAGGCGGCGGAGTCCGGGGCGCAGCCCTTGCACTGCGACGCCTTCGCGTTCCAGCACGACGAGGGACAGACCCAGTTGCCGCAGCGGGGGCACTGGGAGAAGCGGGGCCTGACCTCGTTGGCCGCCGTGTCGAAGGCATGCTCCCAGTTCTGGCGCCGGAGGGTGTCCTTGAGGCCCGCGCCGGACGCCTGGCCGCCGAACAGGCCGGAGACGGCGCCGAGCAGGCCGCTCGCCAGGTCCATAGCGCTGGTGACGACGCTCGAACGGACGCCTTTGCCGCACTTGTCGCAGTGGAACTCGAACTGGTAGCCCTGCGCGCCCGAGTGGTCGGTGTGGTTCTTGGTGAAGGCGATGGGGGCCATGGGTTCTCTCCGTTTTACGGCTTGAGGGTCTTCAGCCCGTACTCGAGCACCTCGAAGGCCTCGGCCAGCTGCTCGTCGGTGATGACGAGCGGGAAGAGCAGGCGCACGCAGTTGCCGTAGGAGCCCGCGGTCATGATGACGACGCCGCGCTCGTAGCAGTGCTTGACGAGGGCCTTCGCCCCGTCGGCGAAGGGCTCCTTGGAGGCGCGGTCCTTGACGAGCTCGAGCGCGAGCATCGGCCCGAGGCCGCGCACGTCCCCGACCACGGGGTACCTCTCCTTCCAGGACGACAAGGTCTTCAGCACCGACGCGCCGAGCGCGCGGACCTTGGGCAGGAACGCCGGGTCCGACATGAGCTCGATGACGGCCAGCGCCGAGGCGACCGCGACGGGGTTGCCGCCGAAGGTGCCGCCGATCCCGCCCTCGATGGGGGCGTCCATGATCTCCGCTCGTCCCGTCACCGCGGAGACGGGCATCCCGCCTCCGAGCCCCTTGGCCGTGAGGATGAGGTCGGGGGCGAAATCGAGCTGTTCGGACGCGAACAAGGTTCCCGTGCGGCCGAAGCCGCATTGGATCTCGTCTGCAATCAATACGATTCCGTTCTTGGCGCAGAAGTCGGAAAGCTTCGCCAGGAACTCTTTTGGCGCAGGTATGAAGCCTCCCTCGCCGAGGACGGGTTCTATGATGACCGCGGCGATCGTGTCGGGCCCCGCCTTAGTCGCAAGGTCGGTAAAAGCCGTAAAAGCCGTTTCCGACGCGACGTCGTGATAAGGGTAAGGATAAGGAGCCCTCAAGACGTTGCTGTTGAAAGGCGCGAAGCCGATCTTATACGGCTTCTCTTTCGCCGTCAGCGTCATCGCCATGTAGGTCCGTCCATGGAAGGCATGTTCAAAGGCGATGACGGACGGTCGGCCCGTATGAGCCCGAGCGATCTTTATCGCGTTCTCCACCGCTTCCGCTCCGCTGTTGGCGAGGAAGGACTTCTTCGCGAACTTCCCCGGAGCGAGGCCGTTGAGCTTCTCGCACAGCGCGACATAGCTCTCATAGGGCGTCACGTTGAAGCTCCCGTGTATCAGCTTCCCCGCCTGACCCGCGATCGCCTTCACGAGCGCCTCCGGCGTGTGGCCGGTGTTCACCACGCCGATCCCCGCCGCGAGGTCGATCAAAGTGTTGCCGTCGACGTCCGTGATCAGGGCGCCGTGGGCATGGTCCACGAAGACGGGGGTCCCATGGAACGGCCCCCGCGCGACGGCCGCCTTGCGCCGGGCCATCAGAGCGACGCTCTTCGGACCGGGAATGCTCGTCTTCAACACGATGTTCTTCACTTTAGTACCAGCCAAGGGGAGCCTCGTCGAGATTGATATTTATTTGTTTGGTCTCGAGATAGGCCTGTATGCCGTAAAGCCCGAGTTCCCTTCCGTTTCCGCTTTGCTTATAACCGCCCCACGGCATCTCGTTGAAGGTCGGGTGGTAGGTGTTCAGCCAGGTGATGCCCGCGCGCAGCTCCTTGAGGACCCGGATGCCCTTGTTGACGTTGAGCGTCCACACGCCGGCCGCGAGGCCGTACTCGGTGTCGTTGGCGATGCGGATCGCGTCCGCCTCGTCCTTGAACTCGATGACGGACAGCACCGGCCCGAAGATCTCCTCGCGGGCGATGCGCATCGTGGGCTTGACCTCGTCGAAGATCGTGGGTTCGACGAAGAAGCCCTTGGCGAGCTCGGCGCCTTTCGGGCGGCCGCCGCCGCAGACGAGCTTGGCGCCCTCGTGGAGGCCGGCCTTGATGTAGCCCTCGACCTTGTCGCGGTGCGCGGCGGTCACCAGCGGCCCCATCTTCACGCCGGCGCCGAGGCCGTGCCCCAGCTTGATGCGGGGGATCTTCTTGACCATCGCCTCGACGAACTTCTTGTGGATCGACTTCTCGACGAGCAGCCGGGAGCCCGCGGAGCAGACCTCGCCCTGGTTGGCGAAGGCGGCGAACAAGGCGCCGTCCACGGCCGAGTCGAAGTCGGCGTCGGCGAACACGATGTTCGGGTTCTTGCCGCCGAGCTCGAGGGTGACCTTCTTGAGGTTGCCGGTGGCGGCCGCCGCGATCTTGCGGCCGGTGACGGTGCCGCCGGTGAAGGCGACCTTGTCCACGAGGGGGCTCTCCGCCAATTCCTCGCCGGCTCCGGCGCCGGGGCCGGAGACGACGTTGACGACGCCGGCGGGGGCGCCCGCCTCGACGATCAGGCGCGCCAGGACGAGCGCGGTCAGCGGCGTGAACTCGGAGGGCTTGAGGATGACGGTGCAGCCCGCCGCGAGCGCGGGGGCGAGCTTCCAGGCCGACATCAGCAGGGGGTAGTTCCAGGGGATGATCGCCGCGCAGACGCCGACGGGCTCGCGCACGACGAAGCTCATCGAGTTCGCGGGGACCGACATCGTCTCGCCGTGGATCTTGGTGGCCAGGCCGCCGTAGAACTCGAAGCAGTTCGCGGCGTCGGCGACGTCGTATTCGGCCTCGGCCAGCGGCTTGCCCATGTTGCGGACCTCGAGCTCGGCCAGCGCCTTCGCGTTCGCGCGGATCAGGTCGCCGATCTTGAACAGGAGCTTGCCTCGGTCCTGCGCGGTCGTCTTGCGCCAGGGGCCCTCGTCGAAGGCCTTGCGGGCGGCCGCGATGGCGAGCTTGACGTCCGCGCGGCCGGCTTCGGGCACGACGGCGAGGAGCTCGCCGCTGGCGGGGTCGACGATGTCGCGCAGGCCGCCGTTGCGGGCCTTCACGAACTTGCCGTCGATGAGCATCTCGTAAGTCTTGACGCCGTTCTTGACCGCGGTTTTCATGAGCTGTCTCCTAAGCGTGATATTTGGGGCCCTTGAAGTGCGTCCGGGACCAGAGGAACCAGATGGCGAGCAGGACGGCGAGGACCTTGAGCATCATCTGCCCGGCCTGCAGGTTGGGCGGCAGGACGAACACGACGGAGATGAACGCGATCCAGAGGATCGCCGTGACCGCGATGGGCGTGCTGAACCGGCCGAGGTTCCAGGGCCCGATCTCCCCGCCTTTGCCGGCGAGCCGGGCGTAGAGGCGCGCGACGATCGGCAGGCCGTAGGAGAGATAGAGGCAGATGACCGCGATGGAGAGGATCGCGCTGTAGTCCTTGACGGAGACGGCGAGGAGCAGGGCGAACCCGAAAAGGCCCCAGATCGCGTTGGCCGGGGTCTGGAACCGCTTGCTCACCGTCGCCCAGACCTTGTGGGCGGGCAGGCCGCCGTCCCGGGAGAAGGCGAACACCATGCGCGAGGCGGAGGTCATGGCGCCCAGTCCGCACAGCCACATGGCGCCGCAGATCAGCCAGACGAGGGCGGCGCCCATCCCGGGCCCGAGGCGGAGCTTCATCACCTCGATCAGCGCGTTGTCTCCGAAGGCCGTCGCCTGGGCGAGGTCCGGGATCGAGAGCGTGATCGCGGCGAGCATCAGGAAGCCGAAGACGATGGAGACCGCGACCGCGATGAAGATGCCCCACGGGGCGTTGCGGCGCGGGTCGTGGGTCTCCTCGGTCACGTGCGCCGAGGCGTCGTAGCCCGTCAGGGTCCACTGGGCGAGGAGCAGGCCGACGATGAAGCTGTACGGGCGGGAGAACCCGTCGGTCGAGTTGAACTTCAGCAGGAAGCCCACGGGCTGGGCGAAGCCCTTCAGGCACAGGACGATCAGGATGAAGAAGACGACGGCGATGTGGTACCAGGCCGAGAAATCGTTGAGCCAGGCCACGACGCGGATGCCGAGGTGGTTCAGCAGCGCGTGGGAGAACAGGAGCGCGGCGAACACCGCGACGGCGTTGGCCGGCGAAGGCGTCCAGCCCAGAAGGCCGATGACGAAGTTGGCGAGGCCCCAGTCGATGCCGGCCAGGATCGCGAACTGCCCCATCGTGTTGAGGCAGGCGGTGACCCAGCCCATCGCGCGCCCGCCGAGGAAGCTTGACCAGTGATACAGCGCGCCGGCCGTCGGGTAGGCCGAGGCGAGCTCGGCCATGGAGAGGGCGACCGTCATCGTGAAGAACGAGACGAGCAGCCAGCCGAGGCTCATCTGGACGGGCCCGCCGTGCTGGAGGCCGTAGCCGAAGAGCTGGGTCGCGCCGGTCAGGATCGAGATCACCGAGAAGCTGATCGCGAAGTTGGAGAAGCCGCCCATGTCGCGCAGGAGCTCCTGCGCGTAGCCCATCTTCTGGAGGTCCTTCGCGTCCTGCTCGTGTTGGCTTGTCACTGTGGTCATTTTAGCAATGAAAAGGCCCCGCCGGGGTTCGCTCCCGGCGGGGCCTTCGGGTCGGCGCGACGCCCGTTAAGGGACGATGCGGGCCGTCTTGATGTAGTCGAGGCGGGGGAAGCTCGCCTTGAGATAGGCGTTTCCCTGGCTCTGGATGGCGCCCTGGTCGGGGGCCTCCCCGTACTCGAGGTTCAGCGCGCCGAGGACGGGGCTGCCGTCGATCACCTTGCCGAAGGGCGTGAAGCCCTGGCCGTCGAGGAAGCCGTTGTCTCCGAAGTTGAAGAAGAACTGGGTGGTGCGGCTGTTGGGCATGCCGGTCTTGGCGAAGGTCACGAAGCCCGGCTTGTTGGACTGCCCGGCGGAGGGGTCGTCCTGGATCGTCGAGGGGCGCCACTTCGCGTTGACCGCGGGGTCGCCGTGGATGCCGATCTGCGCCATGAAGCCGTTGACGATGCGGAAGAAGGCGGTGTCGTCGTAGTAGCCGATCTTGACGAGGTTGTAGAACCGGTCGGCCCCGTTGGGGGACCAGGCGCGGGTGACCTCGATGGTCAGGTCGCCCTTGGTGGTGACGAGCTTGACCTTGAACTTCTCCGGGGCCTTCTCGTTCGCCTTCTCCGGGGAGAGCAAGGCGGGGTTCGCGGCGGCGACCGGCATGGTCTGGGCCGGGGCGGCGGCGGGGGCGGAGGTCTCGGTGCCTTCGGTCTTCTTGTCGCAGGCGGCGAGGGAGAGGGCGGCGGCAACGGCCAGGAGGGGGAGGATGTTCTTGTTCATGGGGCCGAGTTTACTAGAATCCCCTCGTGACCGTCAACGAATACGCCGCCTGGCGCCGGGACAAGACGCCCCACTTCCTGCTCGACGTCCGCCAGCCGGAGGAATTCGCGACGGCGCGGATCGAGGGCGCGTCGCTCATCCCGCTGCCCGAGCTTCCCGGCCGCCTGGCCGAGCTGCCCAAGGACCGTCCGCTCGTGGTCCTGTGCCATCACGGCATGCGCTCGGCCCACGCGGTGCGTCACCTGCGGGAGGCCGGCTTCGACGCCCTGAACCTGACCGGGGGCATCGACGCCTGGTCCCGGCAGATCGACCCGGGTGTGCCGAATTATTGAGCGATAATAAGCGGAAAACATCGGGTTAACAAAGGTCCCAGGGGCCTTTACTTGGCGCCCCGGTGCTGTTATCCTCAAGGCGTGAAGGGCCTCTCGCTCGACGACCGCACGACCGTCCTCGCCTTCCGCGGCGTCCTCTTCCTCTCCATGGTCCTGATGCTGGTCCACAGCCGGCGCCAGGAGATGATCTTCGAGCTGGCCCCGTTCCTCCTGGCCGCCGGGCACCTGCTCACGAGCCTGTGCCTGTGGAAGGCCGACAACCGCCGCCTGCACGCTCCGCTCGCCCAATCGGCGTCCTTCCTGTGGGACATCGGGGCCGTGGCCGGCGTCATGTACTTCAGCGAGGGCTTCGATTCCGAGCTGTACCTCATGTTCTTCCTGATCCTGTTCATGTCGGCCTTGATGAGCAAGGTCTGGCAGAGCTTCCTCGTCGCCGGCGTCGCGTCCCTGATCTACGCCGGCCTGTGGTCCCAGGGCAAGGTCGGCGCCGACCTGCCGCTGACGAACCTGTTCCTGCGCTTCGCGCTGTTCCAGGCGACGGCGTTCTTCACGGCGGTGATGGCCGCGCGCGTGCGCGAGCGCGACGAGCGCATCCAGAAGCTCGAGATGCGCCTGGCCCTCGAGAAGCTCGCCAACGGCGGCTGGGGCATCCGCTTCGAGGACGACATCGACCCCGACGTCGCCCGCTCGGTGAAGGCGGTGAACTCGGTCATGGACAACCTCGCGCGCGCTCTCGAGCGCGTCGTCAAGCAGAACGAGGAGCTGCGCGACGTGGCGACGGACGCCCTCAACCAGCTCGCGCACGAGAAGGAGCGCCTCGAGGCCCAGGCGCCCAAGCCCCGGGCCCCCGCCGAGTGAACGAACCGTCCCTCGAGCCGGTCCCGAAGGCCTTCTTCCAGCGCGCCAGCGGCGCGGCGATCCTCTCGGTGGATTGGCTGTGCTTCGGCCTCGAGTGGCAGCTGGGGCCCCTGTCCATGGCGGTGATGAGCGTCGCGGCGTTCGCCGTGACCTACGCGGTGGTGTGGAAGATCCAGACCCGCCTGGGCGGCGACGACGCGCGCCGGGCGCACGGCAAGGCCTTCCTCGGCGCCCTGGCGGCGGGCGTGCCCTTCCCCGTCACGGGGACCGTCGTCGGCGGGCTGATCCTCGCGCTGTCCGGCCTCAGGCTGCCGGGACGGTGACGGGCGCGTCGAGCCAGCGGAACTTCCACGTCAGGTCGAAGCCGCGCTTGCGCGCCTCGTCGATGAAGGCCTCGGCGGGGACGCCGATCTCGACGGGGTAGGCGCCGGGCTTGATGCGCCCGCGCCCGTCGGCCGCCATCTGGGCGACGATCGAGGCGGGCCAGCCCGTGGTGCGCATCATCGCGGTCATGCCGTTGGCCTTGTCGCCGCGGTCCACGAGGCGGTGGACGATCTCGGCGGGGCGTCCGTCCTTCACGCCGCGCACGATGTTGTTGATGACGACCATGTCCTCGTCGCCCGGCCGGTGGAAGTGGCGGCGGAAGAGCTTGGCGGCGATCTCGCGCGGGGCGACCTTCACGCCCTTGCGGACTTCCATCGGCGCGTCATCGAAAAAGCCCATCGCGGCCATCGCGTTGATCACGGCGATATGGCCCGGATAGCGGATGAGCTTGTTGTCCATCGTCTTGACCTTGCCGGCGTAGGTCTCCGCCATGGTGGACAGGCCGCCGGCCGCGTGCGCGGCCTCGCAGCGTCCGAGCGGGGCGGGCAGGTCGATGACCTCGGTCTCCGAGAGGCCGGGGACCTTCACGAGCTTGCCGTTGCGCAGAGCGGTCGCGGGCGCGACGTATTCGTTGATGAGCCCATGTTCCGAGAACGTCAGCATGTAGTTCATCGGCGGGACCGGCTTCTGCGGCAGGCCGCCGTCGCGGATCAGGACCTCGTCGGCGCGGTCGAGCATGGACATGGCGTGGACGGCCAAGGTCGAGATCATGCCCGGGCCCAGGCCGTTGTCGGGCAGGACGGAGACGCCGGCCTTCACGGCGAGAGGGTGCAGGGCGATCTCCTTCTTGACGATGTCGGTGTTGCCGCCGAGGTCGACGTAGTGGACGCGCGCGGCGATCGCGGCCTTGGCGAGGGGCAGGTTCAGGAAATAGGGGACGCAGGACACGAGGGCGCTGTAGCCCTTGAGCGCCTTCCTCACGGCGGCGGGGTTCCCGGCGTCGAGGCGCTTGAACCTGGCGCGGCCGTTGGAGACCTTGGCGAGGAACTTCTTCGCCGAGGCGAGGTTGGCGGCGGACATGTCGCACAGCGCGACCTCCGTGACCGCGGGGTTGCGGAGCATGTCGTAGGCGCAGGCGCGCCCCTGGAAGCCGGAGCCGAGGATCAGGAATCTCATGCGCCTATTTTAGCACGGCGGGGTCAGCGGGGGAGCAGGCGCTCGACCGTCTCGAGGAGGACGTCGACGTGGACCGGCTTGGCGAGGTACTCGACGGCGCCCATCGCCAGGAGGGTGGACTTGAGGAACTGCTCGTCGCCGGGGTAGGCGGTCATGACGATGACCGGGATGCCGCGCGTGGAATCGTTCTCCTTGAGCGCCTTGATCACCTCCAGGCCGTTGAGCCCGGGGAGCATCATGTCGAGGAGGATCAGGTCGGGCTTGATCTCCAGGGCCTTCGCGAGGCCGTCCTTCCCGTCGTAGGCGAAGGTGACGGCCCACCCTTTCTTGGTGAGGACGTAGGAGAAGACCTGCTGGAGGTCGACGTCGTCTTCGATGCTGAGTACGCGCGGCACGGCGACAGTGTAGCTAAATCCGCGAAGAGAATCAGCCGGACTCGCACCGGTGCGAGTCCGGCGGGGACTATCCTTAAGGATAGTCCCCGCCGTCCCGGGTCCTTAGGGGTTGGCCGGGGTCTCGGGCGCCGCGGGCGGCGCCGGGGGAGGCGTGAGCGCGGCGCGGACGCCGCGGTACAGGCCGATCAGCAAGGCGAGGCCCGACAGGTTCATCGCGACGACGCCGACGAGCCAGGCGAGCTGGACGAAGCGCGCGAGAAGGAACGCGCCCGCGGCCTTCGCCGTGGGGCGGCCGGTCTCCTCGGTCGCCTCGTTCATCGCGGGCGTCAGGCCCGAGACGAGGCGGTCGAAGAGCGCCTTCGAGCCTTCGGAGGCGGCCTTCCAGCCGTCCACGAGGCCCTTGGTGAAGCGGGCGGACCTGGTCGCCTGGTCGACGTCGCGGAAGGCGGCCGCGGCGAAGGCGAACGGCAGGCGCAGCAGGCCGAAGACGAGGCCCAGGGCCGCGGCGACGACGAACTCGGCGGCCTGGATCAGGCCGGTCGGCACCCAGATCGCGGACAGCCACACGCCGTTCCAGTAGGTCTTCTTGAGCCAGTAGGAGGCGTGGCTCTTCAGGTTCGAGCGGAACTTCGTGTCGCCGTGCCAGAAGCCGAGGACGTCGGAGACGGCCTCGACGGAGCCGACGACGGACCTCGCGGCCCCGCGCAGCCCGGCCCAGACCCAGGACGGAAGGTGCATCAGGAGGAAGGGGCTCGTGGCCGCGGCCAGCGCGAGCGTGCCCCAGCCGACCCAGCCGCCGAGGAAGCCGGCCCAGACCGCGCCGACGGCGGCGGCCGAGCCGAGGACGCCGAAGAAAGCGCCGAGCTCGGCCTCGTCGAAGGTCCCGCCCTTCTCCGCGGTCTTCTTCACCCAGCGGTTGAAGCCCCAGCCGCCGAGGAGGGCGATGAGGCCGACCCAGATGGCGCTGCCGTTGAGCAGGAGGACGAGGCCGTTGTAGAACAGCGCGCGGCCCGCCAGGCTCTTAAGAAATTTGGGCGCGGACGCGCCCATAAAAGGCATCGCGGCGAGCGGCAGGACGAGGGCGAAGTACAGCGGGATCTGGATGAACGACGCGCCCGCGATGATCGGCAGGCCGAAGAAGTACGCCGGGACGAGGGCGAGGGCGACCGCGATCAGCTTGGGCGCGATGGTCGCCTTGGACGGGTTCCCGGGCTCGGGGTCCGTCGGCTCGGTCGGCTTCTCCGAGGGGGAGTCGTGCTTGTTGATGCGCAGCGAGCGGTGGTCGTGGCGCTTCTCGTCGTAGGTCCCCGCGCGGCGGAAGGCGAGGATCAGGCCCGCGGCGCTCAGCAGAGGCGTCGCGACCGCGGCGTAGACGAGCCAGCCGAGCTGCAGCGCGCGGATGCCGAGGGAGCCGAGGGCGCTGACGAGGAACTTCGGCGAGTTGGCGAGCGGGATCAGCCTGGCCTCGAGCGGGTTGAAGCGCGCGACCTTGCCGTTCTGGACGTTGTCGAAGACGAGGCGGGCGGCCTCGGCGAAGTAGACGTTCGCCTTGGAGCCGGGCCACAGCTTCGCGGACGCGCCCCACAGGAAGTTGACGGGCGCGGCCACGAGGCCGACCGCCAGGCCGGCGACGCCGGACAACGCGTACATCACGGCCTCGACGAGCATGATCGGGGTCCACATCACGGCGAGCCACACCCCGTTCCACTTGGAGCTGTTCCAGTGCCTTTCAGAAAATTTAGAAAGACGGTCGAACAGGACGGTGTCGCGGTGGATCGCGGTGAGCACGCGCGTCATGCCGAGCACGCCGTGCCAGAGGCCCTCGACGGCGGCGGTCATGCCCTTGCCCACCCAGCCCGGGAGGTGGAACCAGAGCAAGGTCGCGAGCGGGTAGGAGATCCAGAGGACGGCGGTCGCGGCCCAGCCGAGCGGGGTGGACGCGGCGAGCGCCACGCCCGTCATCGCGGCGAGGCCGCCGAAGAAGGCGGAGAGGGTCTCCACCGAGCCGTAGGACCCGTAGCGGCCCTCGGTCTTGCCGAGGCCGTAGCGCGTGAGGCCCCAGCCGCCGAGGATGGCGAGCGCGCCGGTCCAGATCAAGGCGGGGGCGACGGCCACTCCGAGGCCGAAGGACAGGGAGAGCGCCACGCCGGCGGAGGCGACGCCGAGGGCGGAGAGCGCCAGGCCGGGCGCCGCGCGCAGGGCCTTCGGGGAGGCCTCGCTCAAAAAGGGCATGACGGCGAGCGCGAGGCTCGTCGCGATGACGAGGCCGCCGACGAGATAGGCGGACGCGGCGAGAAGGGGCAGGCCGAGGACGACGGCGGGGGCGAGCGCGAGCCCGGCGGAGAGCAGGCGCGGCCAGAACGGGCCCTTGGGGGCCTGCGGCGCGGGCGTCATGCCCGCGGGAGGCGTGGGGATGTCCGACTCCTGGACGGACGCGGCGACGGCGGCGCGGATCGAGTCTCCGGCGGGGCGCGCGAGCAGGCCCGAATCGCCGAGCCCCACGCGCTCGCCGACGGCGGGGGCGGAGACGTCCGAGGCGCGGCGCAGGGCCGGCGCGCCCGTCAGGATGTCCTCGAGCTTTTGGCCGACGCCGCTGGCGGAGGCGGGGGAGGCGTCCGCGATCGGACCGGCCTCCTCGAGCGCGGTCGCGGCGGCCTTGGCGGAGGCGGAGACGGTCCTGGTCAGAGCGGCGGGGCGGGCGGCGACGGGGAGGACGGCGGCGGCGGCCGGCGCCGCGGACACGGGAGCGATCAGCGCCTTCGCCGCGAGGGCCGGCGTGAGGACGCGGGGAGCGGGGGCGGCGGGAGCCCCGAGGCTCGAGGTCAGCCCCAGCGCGGAGGGCATTAAGGAAGGAACCGAGAACGAGGCTCCGCCGATGGCGGAGACCGGGGACATCGCCGGGGCGGCGCTCGTCGCGGTCGCGGCGGGCGCGGTGCGGATGGACTGCGCGGCGGCGTACGGGGCCAGGCCGGGGCAGGCGGCGACGAGGGAAAGGGAGAGGGAGGCGGCGACGACGCGGCGAAGGGGAAGGTGGCTCATGCCCCGATATTACGAAAGGGCGCGTTTTTCAAGAAGGGTCCTTGGTCCCCTCATCATCGGGACAATGGGCCTACCTTCGAAATGGTAGATTTTTTCCCATGAAGCTCCCGCGCGGACGCCTCCTCGACGCCTTGGTCGCGGCGGCCCTGCTCCTGGCGGCGCTCGCGGCCTTCCGGCCCATCCTCGGCCACGGCTTCGTCTTCGACGACTTCGCTTTGATCGTCGAGAACCCCGGCATCCGCGGGCTCGACGCCGCGCGCCTGCGCTGGATGTTCCTGTCCACCTACCTGACCACCTACATGCCGCTGGGCTGGGCGGCGTTCGCCTCGGTGTTCTCGCTGGCCGGGCTCGACCCGGCGGCCTATCACGCGGCCAACATCGCGGCTCACTGGCTCGTGTGCGTCGCGCTGTTCGCGGCCGCCCGGCGCCTGTTCCGCCTCGCGGGGAATCCGAAGCCGGAGATCCCGGCGTTCGCCGCGGCCCTCCTCTTCTGCGTGCATCCCTTCCAGGTCAACACGGTCGCCTGGGCCATCGAGCTGCCGGACATGCTCTCGACCGCGTGCTTCCTGATCGCCGTGACCGTCTACCTCGGCGGGACCGGACGCGCGAGGCTGGCGGCCGTCTTCGGCCTGTACGCCGTCTCCCTGCTCTTCCGCTGGCGGAGCCTCAGCCTCCCGCTCGTGCTCGTCGCGCTGGATTACTGGCCGCTGCGCCGCCTGCGGGCGCGGCCCGGCGATCCGATGGACCAGGCGCGCGTCGGCGTTTGGGCCGAGAAGGTCCCTTTCCTGCTTCTCGCGGTCGCCGCCGCCTCGATCACGCGGCTGGCCAAGAGCCGGGAGCTCTACGAGGCGTCCTTCGCCCCGGTCGCGGCCGCGCGCGCCCTGTGGCTGTACCCCGGAGCCTTGCTGTGGCCGCGGGATTATCTCGCGGTGTACGGGCTCCAGGGCGGCTGGAGCCATCCCTGGCCGCCCTCCTGGGTCGTGATCGGCCTCACGCTCCTTTCCGCGGCCGCGCTGTGGCTCCTGAGACGGCGGCGCCCGGCCCTGCTCCTCGCCGGGGTCTTCTACGCGGCCGCCGTGCTCCCCCCGGCGCTCGGCGCTCAGGACGGGATGGTCTACGTCTATCTGGCCTACGGCTACCTGGGCTGCGTCGCCTTCTTCGTGCTCGCGGGGGCCGCGGTCCGCGACGGGCGCGCGCTGGCCGCCGTCTGCGTCCTCGCGCTGGCGCTGATCGCCGGCACCCGGCGCGAGGTCCGGCATTGGAGCGGGCCCGTGACCTTCTGGAGCCGCGCGGTCGCCCTCGACCCGGGGTTCGCTCCGGCCCGAGGACAGCTCCGCGAGGCCCTCCAAAAAGAAGAAGCCGCGCGGTAGACGCCCCGCGCGGCTTTCCCTCAGGCTTGAACCGGCTTTATTAAGGCAGCAGGTCCGTGGTGCAGTTCGTCTGGCTGCAGGTCAGCGTGCCGGCGGGGCCGACGTAGGTCACGGTGTAGGCGCCGTACGGGGCCGGGGCCGCGGGGCTGCGCAGCAAGGTCGCCGAGTACGTCGCGCCGCCGGTCAGGGCCGGGGCCGCGAAGGCCTTGCCCGTCGGGCAGGTGACGTCGAGCTGGGCGGCGGAGCCGGTGTAGGTGTTGTACTTCAGGTAGTAGCGCTCCTGGGCGCCCTTCAAAGTGGAGAAGCAGGACGTCGCTTCGGAGAAGCGGCCCTTCTCGACGACCTTGAAGTACTGGGGGACCGCGATCGCGGCCAAGATACCGATGATGAGGACGACGACGAGCAGCTCGATGAGCGTGAAGCCGGCCGTGGTCTTGAGGGTGTTCCGTTTCATTGTTCTCTCCCGGTGCGTGTGATGAAAGAGTCTAGCAGAAGTATCCGGTCGATGAATACCCATTCGCTCCATTGATAAGAATATATTCCCATGTAGGAATATAAGGGCGCGCCGCGATCCGGGTCCCGGGGAGCTTAAGGCAGCAGGTCGGTGGCGCAGTTGGTCTGGCTGCAGGTCAGAACGCCGGAGGGGCCGACGAAGGTCACCGTGTAGGCGCCGTAGGGGGCCGGGGCCGCGGGGCTGCGCAGCAAGGTCGCCGAGTACGTCGCGCCGCCGGTCAGGGCCGGGGCCGCGAAGTTCTTGCCCGCGGCGCAGACCGTGTCGAGGGCGGCGAGGGAGCCCGCGTAGGTGTTGTTCTTCAGGTAGTAGCGCTCCTGGGCGCCCTTGAGGGTGGAGAAGCAGGAGGTGGCTTCGGCGAAGCGGCCCTTCTCGACGACCTTGAAGTACTGGGGGACGGCGATCGCGGCCAGGATGCCGATGATGAGGACGACGACGAGCAGCTCGATGAGCGTGAAGCCGGCGCGGGCGCGCTTCCCAAGGCGGTTGTCGGTTCTCATTTCTCCCCCGGACGACATATCCTACAAAGACAAGTCTAACACAATTCCGCGGCGAAACTAAAAAAAACCCCGGAGCGGCGCGAGCCGCCCCGGGGTTTTCCTTGAACGGACCGTTAGGGCAGCAGGTCCGTGGTGCAGTTCGTCTGGCTGCAGCTCAGCGTGCCGGCGGGGCCGACGTAGGTCACGGTGTAGGCGCCGTACGGGGCCGGGGCCGCGGGGCTGCGCAGCAAGGTCGCCGAGTACGTCGCGCCGCCGGTCAGGGCCGGGGCCGCGAAGGCCTTGCCCGTGGGGCAGGTGACGTCGAGGTCGGCGGCGGAGCCGGTGTAGGTGTTGTTCTTCAGGTAGTAGCGCTCCTGGGCGCCCTTGAGCGTGGAGAAGCAGGACGTCGCTTCGGAGAAGCGGCCCTTCTCGACGACCTTGAAGTACTGGGGGACCGCGATCGCGGCCAAGATACCGATGATGAGGACGACGACGAGCAGCTCGATGAGCGTGAAGCCGGCCTGGGGCCGCTTCAGCGCGCGCCACGTTTTGATCTTCATTCTGTTTCCTCCGGAAATTAACCGAACCGCCGGTTTCAGTGTACCAGTTCGCCCGGAGGGTCGCTTGTGCAAATTGTGGTTGAAATGTGAATTCGCTATGATGGCGGCATGCCCCGCGTGCTCGTCATCGAGGACGACCCCAAGATCGTCGAAGCCATCGAGAAGACCTTCTCCATGGCCTCCGGCTTCACCACGCGCTGGGTCCCGGATCCCGGGAAGGCCCTGGGAGAGGCCATCGATTCCAAGCCCGACCTGATCCTCCTCGACGTGCGCCTGCCGGGCGGCGACGGGCGGGTGGTGCTGAAGTCCCTGAAGGCGAACGCCGCGACGAGCTCGATCCCCGTCATCATGCTGACCGGCATGTCGAGCGAGGGGGACAAGGTCCTGGCCCTGAACCTCGGCGCCGACGACTACGTCGTCAAGCCGTTCGGCGCGATGGAGCTCCTCGCCCGCGTCCAGGCGGTGCTCCGCCGCGCGGGGCCGGGGCCCGGCGCCGGCCGCGCGGCGGAGGCCGGCGGGCTGCGCATGGACACGGAGACGCACCTCGCCGAGATCGACGGCAGGCCGCTCAAGCTCCAGGCCCGCGAGTTCGAGGTCCTCTTCCTCCTCCTCAGCCACGCGGGCAAGGTCCTCTCGCGCCAGTTCCTGATCGAGAACACCTCCGCGTACGGCGAGGCCGTCGAGACCCGCAGCCTCGACACGCACATCAAGAACCTGCGCAAGAAGCTGGGCAAGCGCGAGTCCCTCCTCCAGACCGTGCCCAAGGTCGGCTACCGCCTTGCGCCCTGAACGCCGGGCGGTCTACTTCGCCTTCCAGGGCCTGCTCATGTCGGTCGTCCTCCTGCTCTTCCTTTATCAGGGGCCCGGGCACGAGGGCTGGGTGACCCGGCTGTTCGTCCTCCTCGCCTACCTCGCCGCCTCGATGACCTTGATCCGCGTCGTGCCCGACTCGCTGCTCGCGCGCGGCTGGTTCCAGGCCGGGCTGTTCCTCTCGGACGCCGTGCTCGCGACCGTGATCCTGAGGTGGATCCAGCCGCGCACGGAGCTGTTCCTCATCTACACCTTGATCGTCTTCGGCTCCGCGCTGACGCGCAGCGCCCGCCAGAGCCTGGTCGTCGCGGCGGTGACCATCGCCCTGTACTTCGTCCACTGGTGGCAGCCGGGGGCCTGGATCCCCCAGAGCCCCGTGTTCTGGCTGCGCTTCCTCTTCCTCGTGGTCTCCGCGGCGGTCCTCGCCATCCTCGCCCGCGATTCCCAGATGGCTCAGGACGAGGACAAGCGCCGCTACGACGAGCGCCTGATCCAGGTCGAGCGGCTCGCGACGCTCGGGCGCGTCGCCGCCGAGGTGGCGCACCGCATCAAGGGGCCGCTGACCACGATCGCCGTCAACGCCGAGGTGGCCGCGCACCGCCACGGGGACGACCCGAGGACGCTCAAGGAGCTGGCGCAGATCACCGAGGAGGTCCAGCGCTGCAAGGAGATCCTCAAGAACCTGCTCGACCTCGGGCGCATCGAGGAGATGGACACCGAGGCCCTCGACCTGCGCGTTCCGGTGGAGCGGGCGCTGAAGCTGATCGGGCCGCAGGCCGCAGACCGGCGCCTCAAGCTGGAGGTCTCCGGGCTCGAGCGGCCGATGAGGATGCGCGGCGACGAGTCGCTCATCCAGGAGGCGCTGTACGCGCTCCTGCAGAACGCCGTCGAGGCCTCCTCCCGCAACGGACGCGTCCGCGTGTCGGCACAGACCCTCGGCGGCCGCCACCGGCTGAGCGTCGCGGACGACGGCGCGGGCGTGGAGCGCGGCGACCTCGAGAGGATCTTCCAGCCCTTCTTCACGACGAAGAAGGAGGGCTCCGGCCTGGGCCTGTCGGCCGCGCTGCGCATCGCGCAGAAGCACGGCGGCACCGTCGAGGGGGACAGCGCCGGCGCGGGCCGGGGCGCCGCGTTCACCTTGGTCCTGCCCGCCGCCTAGGCTAGCGCCGGGCGCTTCAGCGCCCTACGGGGGACCAGTGGGGCGTGACGCTGGAGCCGGGCACGTCGGCCATCAGGCGGGGCGCGGAGCCGTCGGCGTCCATCACCCAGATCTGCGAGCGCTTGCCCCGGGTCGAGGAGAACGCCAGGAAGCGGCCGTCGGGAGACCAGGCCGGGTCCTCGTTGGAGCCCTCGCCGTGGGTGAGCTGGCGCAGCTGCCCGCCGGTGATGTCCACGAGGAAGATGTCCATCTTGTCCTTGTTGTGGGCGCGCCCGGCGAAGGCGATCCACTCTCCCGTCGGGGACCAGGCCGGCGCGTCGCACCAGTTGAGGCTGGTCAGGCGCGTGATCTTCTTCGTGGGGATGTCGAGGACGTGGACCTGGGGGTTGCCGGAGCGGTCGGAGATGAACGCCACCTGGCGCGCGTCGGGCGAGAAGGTCGGCGTGCTGTCGGCCCCGAAATGAGAGGTCAGCCGCTCGGCGGGTCCGCCCGCGACCTCCTTGAGGTAGAGGTTGGGGCTCTTGCCTTTCGACAGGGTCATCAGGACCTTCGTCCCGTCGGGCGAGAAACCTCCGGCGATGTTGAGGCCCTGCTCGCTCGAGAAGACCTTGGAGTGGCCGGTCTCGAGGTCGAGGAACCACAGGTCCGGGTTGCCGTCCTTGTAGCTCGTGTAGGCGAGGCGGCGTCCGTCGGGTGAGAAGCGCGGCAGCAGCGAGATCGAGCGGTTGTCGGTCAGGCGCTTGACCGCGTCGCCGTCGTAGTCCATCACCCAGATCTCCTTGTGCCCGGTCTTGTTGTTGGCGAAGGCGATGCGCGTGCGCGCGATCCCGTCCCGGCCCGTCGCGGCCTTGACGATGTCGTCGGCGACGCGGTGGGCCAGGGCCCTCATCCAGGCCGCGTCCTGGCGGTAGTAGCGCTCGAACACCGTCTCTCCGCCCTCGGCGTTCGCGAGCTTCACCCGGACCGAGACCTTGTCGGCGCTCTTGGAGGCCTTGGCGGTCAGGCGCCAGGTCGCGCCCTTCACGGGCTCCGAGGCGTTGTCCTCGTCGGTCACCTCGAAGCGCCGGGAGAGCATCAGGTCCTGCCGCACGATCTCGCGCACCTCTTTGGCGAGGAGCGCGTCGGCGCCGACCTTGGGGTCCTCGGCCTCGAACGGCGGCAGGGCCAGGCCGGGGTTCGGCTGGCCGGCGGTGCCCGTCAAGGCGAGCTTGACCTCGGTCTGCGCCGGCGCCGGCGACGCGAGCAGCAGGAGGGCGAGGAGTGCCGCGCGCGTCATTTCTTGGGCTTCGCCAGGCGCTTGAGCACGGCGGCGGCTTCCTTGGCCTCGGGGCTCTTCGGGAAGTCGGCCTGCACGCTCTCGAGATAGGCGCGGGCCTCGTCGCCGGCCTTCTTCAGGTTGATCAGGGCGAGCGCGTAGTGCAGGCGCGCGCCCGGGGTCTGGCCGCTCTTGGGGTATTTGTCGAGGACGACGGCGAACTGCCGTCCCGCCTTCTCCCACTGCTTGAGGCCGTAGTAGGCCAGGCCGAGGTCGTAGGTCGCGACGTCGAGGAGGTCGCCCTTCGGGAAGTCGCGCAGGTACTGCTCGAAGCCCTTCGCGGCCTGCGCGTGGTCCTTGGCCTGGAGGCGCTTCTCGGCGGTGTAGAAAACGTCGGTCGCGCCGCTCTCGCGCTTGACCTCGGCGAGCGCCGCCTTCTGGTCCTCGAGCCCCTTGGTCTGGGCTTGCGTGATGGTCTGGCCGAGCGCGGCCACCTTGCCGGAGAGCTGCGCGCCGAGGTCGTCGAGCTTGACCGAGAGCTTGCTCATGTCGCCCTGCGAGGCCTTCACGGTCTCGGTGTAGGCGGTCAGCTCCTCGCGGAGCTGCTTGATCGAGACGGACAGGTCAGCCTGGTTGGCCTGCAGGGAGCCGACGGTCTTCTTGAGCTCCTCGACCTGCTCCTTGAGCTCGTCGGACTGCTGGGAGAGGTCGAGCACGTCCTTCTGCGTGGCGATGCAGGAGGACAGCAGCGCGCTCGCCGCGAGCACGGCGAAACGGCGGGCGTTCACTTCGTCGTCGCGCCGGCCTTGGCGCGCACGCCGGTGACGGCGCGGCGGTTCTTCGACCAGCAGTCCTCGGTCTGCTCGGAGCACTCGCCCTGCTCCTTGCCGAAGGAGATCGTCGCGATCTTGCGCCCGTCCACGCCGAGGCGGATGTAGTAGTCCCGGACCTCCTTGGCGCGCTTCTGGCCGAGGGCCAGGTTGTACGCCACGGTGCCGCGGTCGTCGCAGTGGCCGGCGACGAGGAACTCGGTGCCCTTGCGCTCCTTCATGACGGCGGCGTTGGCCTTGAGGATGTCGAGCGTCTCGCCGGAGAGCTGGGCGCTGTCGTAGTCGAAGCGCACGGTCTTGATGTCGGCGTCGGCCTCGAAGCCGGAGCCGCGCAGGCTGGCCTCGATGACCTCGGCGCCCGGGGGAAGGGGGGCGGACTCGGCGGTCTCGCCGGAGGCGGCGCCCGCCTTGCCGTTCTTGCCCAGGTCCTTCTTCTTGACGGCGGGGGTGCACGCGGAGACGAGGACCGCGGCGAGCGCGAAAGAAAGTAGTTTCTTCATGGGCCTAATCATACAACAAACGAAATGGGGGACGCTCAGGCCGCCGTGGAGGCCGTCTTCTTGAGCACCTCGCCTTTCGGGCCGATGTCGTAGTAGATGGGCAGGCAGGTGCCGATGTTGACCTGCATGATCTGCTCCGGGGTCAGCTTCTCGAGCTCCATCAGGATCGCGCGCAGCGAGTTGCCGTGGGCGGAGACGAGGACGTTCTTGCCGGCCTTCACCGCGGGGAGGATGTGGGCGTCGAAGTAGGGCAAGGTCCGCGCCGCGGTGTCCTTGAGGCTCTCGCCGTTGGGCGGCTGCACGTCGAAGGACCGCCGCCAGATGTGCACCTGCGCGTCGCCGTACTTCTTGGCGGTCTCGGCCTTGTCGAGCCCCTGCAGGTCGCCGTAATGGCGCTCGTTGAGCGCCTTGTCCTTCTTGACCGGGAGGTCCTTCTGGCCGATCTCCTCCAGGATGATGCCCAAGGTCTGCTGGGCGCGCTTGAGCTCGGAGGTGAAGGCGACGTCGAACTTGATGCCCTTGAGCTCCTTGCCGGCGCGGTGCGCCTCGCTCTCCCCGAGAGGGGTGATCGGAACGTCCACCCAGCCGGTGAAGCGGTTCTCCAGGTTCCACTGCGACTGGCCGTGGCGGACGAGGACGAGCTTACCCATAGCGGTCATGCCTCCTTAGGTCCCGCGAGCATCTCGCGGATGGTGCGGCGGAATTCCTCGAGCTTGACCGGCTTCGGCAGGAAGCGGGCCCCGGCGGAGTCGGACACCTCGCTGAGGATGTGCTCGGGATCGGCCTCGCCGCTCATGAAGAGGATCGGCGTGGTCTTGGTGGCGTTGTTGCGCCGGAACGACTCGAACAGGTGGGAGCCGGTGTTGCCCGGCATGTGGTAGTCGAGGATGATCAGGTCGGGCTTGACCTTCCGGGCCATCTGCATGCCCTCGACGGGCTCCCCGGCGGACGAGACCTCGTGACCCTCGTGCTTGAGGATCTCGGTCAGGATGGAGACGATCTCGAAGTCGTCGTCGATGATGAGGACCCGGGCCATGGGCCCCATGATAGCGTTTCCCGGGCCGTACGGAAAGGGGCTCTCGAACTCCAAGTCCACGGGGTTTTGAAACTCGCACCGGTGCGAGTCGGCCGGATCGACGCAATGATGCCGGTCGTCCGTTCTTCGATGAACAGCTTTCGGCGAAAGTCGGGATTGTGGATAACGCGAATAGCTTGGCCCCCGTGAGCCTGGAGATCACCAAGGAGCCGTTCGGGCATAAACGAGCCTTGACGAATCCCTCCCCGGGGCTACACTAAGGGGGTGACGCGCGCGGTCCGAGCCGGCGCAGTCCTGGCAGCCTCCGTCCTCCTGGCCGGATGCGGCCGGAGCGCGGCGGTGCTCGTCTCAGACGAGAGGGGGGGCCTGTCGGAGCCTCCCGTGGCGCTTGTCGGACGCAAGTCGCCCCTGCCCCCCGTCGAGGGCCGGGACCCCCCCGAGGCTCCCGTCCCGGTCCCGCGCGCCCGCGCGGCCGTTTCATCCCAGGAG